>CAYQTK010000100.1:0-14227 GCA_964420375.1 uncultured bacterium | reverse complement strand
CAGAAGTTATTATTTTATTTCGGTAGTGTAGTAGCGCTATAACTGTTGGAATAGACAGAAAAAACTTATGGAACCAAAAGGGCGGCGCTTATTACTATTGTGGATCTCCAGCTTATTCAAGCCTCTGGATGCTGATGGTGTCCGCGATCGCGTAATAGCGAAAGTCGCGCGCCTGCCTGTGCGTGTCCGCCTGCCTGTGCGGACACGCAGACAGGGCAGATAGGCACGCAGACAGGGAGGTCGCTTCCACCAAGTGTTCGAACATTTTGCAAGGGGCTCTATTATCCTCCTTTTTCGGGCCTGCGACATGAAATGGGGTTTTCGGGAATTACACCGATTTTCAAGCTGGGAACGCGGCCGTCTCGGCCGCAGATAAAAGCGGGCGGGACGCCCGCGATCCCAGGGACGCAGTCGTTCTATCTGCCCCCCTTTCATGTCGGAAGCCCGCTTTTTTCTTCCTCCTTTATTGCCCTAAACGGAGGTGTTTATGGTAAAATAAAAAAAGAAGTTTTCAGGCAAATCGCTCCAGGAGAAATATCTCATGGCTGTTGAAACTCCCGCCGGCACAAAAAGACCTTCCACTGTACGGTTCATATTAATACCTCATACCCATTGGGACCGGGAGTGGTACCTTCCCTTGGAGGATTTCCGCCACCGGTTGGTGCGCATGTTGGACGAGATCATGGACATGCTTGATTCCGACACGGGCTTCCGTTCCTTTCTGCTTGACGGTCAGTCCATCATCCTCAAAGATTATGAGGAGATCAATCCCGGGTCCCCCCGCCTCCGGTCGCTTGTCTCGCAAAACCGTATCCAGAGCGGTCCGTGGTACGTGCTTCCCGACGAGTTCCTGGTTTCCGGTGAGGCGTTGATCCGCAACCTGGAGAAAGGCATGCGGGTTTGCCGTGACATGGGGGGCGAGCCGTTAAAGGCGGGCTATCTTCCCGACATGTTCGGGCATATCGCGCAGATGCCCCAGATTCTGCAAGGTTTCGGCATTGAACAGGCAGTGGTGTGGAGAGGAGTTCCTTCCGACACGCAGACGTGTTTTTCCTGGCAGGCTCCGGACGGCTCCCGGGTGTTTACAGCTTTCCTTCCGCAGGGATACGGTTACGCTGCAAACCTGCCTCTCGATCCCGGCTTACTGGAAGAGAGGCTGGCCGACCTGCTTTTGCAGATGGATATCCATGATTCCAACTTCGTACTTTTTTACGGCACGGACCATTCATCGCCCAACCCGGAGCTCCGAAAGACGCTGGAGGCAGTGACCGGCAACCGTCCGGAGTGGAGCTTCCGTTTCAGCAGCCTGGAGGAGTGGCTCGGCCTGTTGAGATCAAGCGATCCTTGTTTGCAAACGGTGCATGGAGAGTTGCGCTCGCAAAGCCGGAGCATCATTCTGCCGGGCGTTATTTCGGCAAGGGCGTATCTTAAAAAGCTGGACTTCCTGGCCTGTTCCTGCCTCGAGAAGTATGCCGAGCCGCTGTCGGCCCTGGCCCGCGCAAAAGGCGCTCCGGACGGCACCCGGTTTGTGGATTATGCCTGGAGCCTCCTCCTGGAGAACCATCCTCACGACTCCATCTGCGGCTGCTCGGTAGACGATGTTCACCAGGAGATGGAGACCCGCTACCGGAAAATTCTCCAGGTGGGAAAGCGCACCATTTCGGAGTCCGTCTCCCATGTCATGTGCTCTGAAGGGGGCCAGAACGGTCCCGGCATCGCTGTTTTCAACCCTTGCGGAGAGCTTTCCGACCATGTGCTTACGGGGGAGATCGAAACCCGACGTCGGCACGCGCTGGCACTGGTAATGGACAATGGAGAAGAGACGCCGCTCCAGGTGCTGGAGACAACCGAGCCCGAAAGGACTTTCCTCGACATGAGCCTGCCGCGCTCTTCCGCGCTTGCCCTGCTTGCCGACCTTATTCAGCCCGAGCCTTTCGGCCTGTATCTTCACCAGGTGAAGAGTTCGATGAAAGGGTCATACCTGGATGTCCGGGTTGAAGTGTCTTCCTCCCCTTGCGGGATATGCGCCCGCGCGGCCCGCCAGAGACTCGACAGGACCCTTTTGGAAGAGCGTCCCGCAACGGTGAGGATAAAGGTCAAAAAGCCCGCTTGTCACCGGGCCGCGGTGCAGGTGCCGAAACTTCCCGGCCATGCAATAAAAAGCTTTCCCTTGGCAAAAAGAAGAATGGGCAGAGACAAGGCGGTGGAGCACGGGTCGGATTACATGGAGAACCGTTACGTGCATATGCACTTCGAGCCGGGAGGCACCTGTCTTTTGACGGACAAGACAAGCGGGACCGGTTACCGTTGCCTTCGGTTCGTGGACGTCGGCGACCGGGGGGACTCTTATAACTTTGATCCTTTGCCCCAAGACCGTACTTTATGCGAGCCTCATCGCGTCACCCTCAAGCCGGTCACCGCAGGACCGGTGGCCGCGGTAATGGAGATAAGGCACCGGTTCAGAATCCCGGAAAGCCTTCATTCCTCACGGCGTTCCCGGTCCAGGAAGAAGGTATCTTTGGACCTTACCACCTGGATCACCATGTACAAGGACCAGCCCCGAGTAGACTTTCGGACCGTGTTTAAAAACACCGCGGGTGACCACCGGCTCCAGGTGGCGGTCAGGCTTCCCTACGAGCTCGACAGCATACGGCTCGAGTCTGCATTCGCCATGGTGGAAAGAGAAATCCGGGAGACAAGGCTTCCGGAAGACCCCTGCCTGCCCGACCTATGCCGGGAGCTCCTCGGCCGGGAAGGGACCTACACTACATCCCCCCAGAAAACACTGGCGGTAGCAAAAAAAAGCCGGGTCGGCATCGGCATCATGAACCGGGGAATGACCGAGATCGACGCTGTTAAACTGAAGGGGGCCACCCGGCTGGCCATGACCATGGTAAGGAGCGTGGGATGGCTCTCCCGGCCGGACCTGGCCATGCGAACCATGGACGCGGGACCCAGCCTGCCTGCCCCCGGAGCACAATGTCCGCGCGAGTTCGAATGGGAGTACGCCTTGCTGCCCTTCGCCGGAGAGGTGTCCGAAGCAGACGTGATCCGGCAGGCACATGCCTTCGCCTACCCGGCAAAGCTTTTCAAGGCACAGCAGAAAAACCCCGTCGAACACAGGATCATCGAACTGGACAACCCCCGCGTTTACGTGAGCGCCATAAGGCCGATGTCCGACCATGGCCTCGAGGTCCGACTGGCGAACCTTTCCGAAAAAAAGCAAAGCTTCAGCTTGCTGCCCGGCAAATGGTGGGACAGCCCGCAGGTAGTGGATTTGAAAGGCGCCCCCTCCGAGGTCCCGGGGGTCAAAGTATCCGGAAAAGAGGTATCCGCTGCTCTGGAGCCCGGCAAAATCTTCACCGTAAGATTCCGACAAAACCCGTCCTGACAATCGACATCAATTAGGCAATGCCCTCTTCGTAGGTTGTTTTTCCCGAAACAGAGAACCGGTAACGATTTTTTTCGTTCATTATAGTAGTATTTACTTTCATTGCGGTTCAACAGTTGAAGCTGCGTTCAAGCGTTTTTGCTTAATGGCTGAAAAGATTATGGAATCAATTTTTGAAACTAGCGATGACATTCTGGCATGTGGTTTGCTTATACATAGAAACAGGAGGTAAGAGCAATGAAAACCTGTGAAAAGAATCGAGAGGCGGTAAGTTCGGTGGGGGACTTGGTTGAAGCCCTTTACATGGAGGTTGCTCCCATGCCTTTATCGGATGTTGCCAAGAACGCTCTGGTTATGGTAATGCTGGGAGACATCTTGAAGCGGGAAGGACAGTGCGTTTTCTTCCAGTATCCGCCTGATCTTGAAAAGGCGGGGCTTGCTGCATAAAAATCGAACACCCATGAAAATACTGTTTCAAAAGGACAGCTTGTGAATCATTACTCCTGCCGGATCGATGACAGCTATACGCCGTTTTTATACGCGGCAGTAACGGACAGGTATTTCCCGAGTTCCTCACCCGGCAATGTTTATGCCCCATCCCTTTGACCGCATCTTCCCCTTTTTTCTGGACATTACCGGCTCGGACTGGATATCTTTGCTGCTTCTTGTTAAACTTTAACCAAACCTCTTCATAATTTGATTATCTGTTGTGCCGGTTTTGTCCGGCCGGAAAGATGCAAAAACGGAATACCCATGTCCAGAAAGGACTACAAAAAGCCGGATTATTATGCGGACCGTGCCAAGAAAGACGGCTATGCCGCCCGGAGCGTGTACAAGCTTCGGGAAATAGACGAGAAAGAGGGGCTTATCCGCGCGGGCAACCGTGTCCTCGACCTGGGAGCTTCCCCCGGTTCCTGGATGCAGTACCTCTCCGACAAGGTGGGCAAAAAAGGCCTGGTAGTGGGGGTTGACATCAAGCCTCCTTCCATGAGCATTGCTTCCAACGCCCGCTTCGTGGAAGCCGACGTACACGAGCTTCCTCCTGAAAAACTTCGCGAGCATGCGCGATGTTTCGACCGAGTGGTCTCCGACATGATGCCCAATACCATCGGCCACAAGGACTCCGACCACCTGCGCTCCATCTCCCTTGCCGAGTCCGCGCTTTTACTGGCCGACCGGGTGCTCCGTCCCGGAGGTCATTTCCTTATCAAGATACTCCAGGGTTCCGAGTTCGAGCAATTTCGTGATATGCTTCGGCAGAGATACGCCAAGGTCAAGGTCAAGAAACCGAAGAGCTCGCGCAAGATAAGCCGCGAGGTCTATCTTTTGGGAATCGGAAAAAAGTCGGAACAGAAGGAGGAGAACGATGAGCGGCGGTAAGAAAAAGAGTTCGAAGAAAAGTGCAGGCAAAACCTCCAAAAAGTCGGTTTCCCAAAAAAGCGCCAAGACCGTGCACACCCGCTACGGGCCCATTCCGCCCTCTGCACGGGAGATAAACAACATCGGTATTCTCACCGGCGGGGGAGACTGCCCCGGCCTGAACGCAGTGATCCGGGCGGTGGTGAAGACTTCGATCAACGTGTATGGCTGGAGCGTCTTCGGTTTCGAGGACGGCTTCGAGGGAATGATCCTTCCCGGCAAGCACCAGTACCTGGACTTCAACGCTGTGCGGGGCATCCTTCACCTGGGCGGGACCATCCTGGGGTCGACCAACCGGGGCAACCCCTTCTCCTACCCGGTGGAGAAAAAAGGCAAGCTAGTGCCCGTGGACTGCTCGGAAATGGTGGCCGAAACCTACCGCCGCCACCAACTCGACGCGCTTATCGTCATCGGCGGAGACGGGACCCTGCACATCGCCCATCGTCTCCACAACGAGCACGGCTTGAACGTGGTGGGAGTTCCCAAGACCATTGACAACGACCTGTGCGCTACCGACGTTACTTTCGGATTCGACACCGCAGTGGCCACCGCAACCGAGGCCATAGACAAGCTGCATACCACTGCGGAGAGCCACCACCGGATCATGTTCGTCGAGGTCATGGGAAGAGACGCCGGATGGATAGCGCTTTATGCCGGGCTATCCGGAGGAGCGGACGCCATCCTCATCCCGGAGATACCCTATGATATCACCCGGCTGGTGGAAAAAATAAGGCACCGGGAAAAGATGGGATGCAAGTCGTCCATCGTGGTGGTGGCTGAAGGGGCCAAGCCCGCCGGAGGAGAGGTGGCCGCGGTCCGGAGCGCAAACCCGCCTTTCGACCTCGTCCGGCTCGGTGGAGCTGCCCAACGGGTGGCTGAGGACATAGAAAGGCTCATGGTAAAGGAAACGCGAGTTACCGTGCTCGGCCACGTCCAGAGAGGCGGATCGCCAACGCCGTATGATCGGGCACTGGCAACCCGCTTCGGCGTGGCTGCAGCCCACGCAACCGCGGCAAAGATGTTTAATAAAATGGTCGCCCTGCAAGGGTCCCGAATAAACACTGTTGTATTAAAAGACGCGGTAGAAAGCCAGAAGTTCGTAGACCCCGAGGGCGAGATGGTCCGGGCCACCCGCGCGGTAGGAATCGACTTCTGCTCTGCTAAAAGTGAATAGAAATACAAGATGCTAAACCATTTATTTTGGTTCATCCGGCTAAAGAGCACGTGTAACAGCCTTGATGCTCATGTAAAAAGTCCGAAATCGGCCTTTTTAGGCCTCGTAACGCGTTGATTTTACGTTGCCGCGGTCCCGGCCGAAATGACTTTTTACTAGGGCATCAAAGATCACCGAAATTATTTTTTCTTGGTGCGGGCGGTGGTTTTTTTCCGGGCCGTTGTCTTTTTTTTCGGTCTTCCCGGCCGTTTCTTCTTTTTCGAGGTTTTCTTTTCCGAGGCTTTCTTGGGAGGTCTTCCCGGACCGCGCTTCTTGGCGGTTTTTTTCGAGGTGCTCTTCCCGGCTGTCTTCTTCCTGCTGCGGGCAGGGACCTCGCCGGATTTAACCAGTGTCATCAGCTCGGACAACTCCTTGGGTGGCCTGCCCCGCCGGGAAGGATATATCTTTTCCATCTTGGTCTTAAGTTTCTTGACCTCTGCCCGGAGTTCCTTTACCTCCTCCTCCAGGTTCTGCAGATAATTTTCAAGGTCCCCTAACAGGTTTGATTTGGTTTTCGCCATTTCCATTCTCCTTTACAGCGTCCTTAAATTCAGCTCGTTGCAGCCTCATTATATGTATATTTTCTGCTCATCCAAAATTATATGCAAAGATTTGAAACGTATAACCTGCGCACTGGTATGGATAATTTCAACGGCAATGAAAATCGAAAAATCGCCTTAAACTTATATTATTTTTTATTTCAAGCTTTCCCGTAGAATTATCTATAACACGATTTTAATTATTTTGCAACAAAAAACGATCTATAAAAACAAAAGATGCTCGCTTTTTTTCAACCGAACGGCTCATGCTCGTCCAATTTAAATCCGGAAAAACTCCAGGCGTTCGGCTTGCACCTTGCCGCGGCAATGACTATCTTATATTGGAACCTTTGAGTTCTACCGGAAGTTTTTATGAAAGGATCAAGTGTAAAGCGGGGAATATGCGGCATCTGTCCCGCGGGCTGCTGGGTCAAAGCCCGCTACAACGGTCGAGGCGAAATAGTGGGCCTGGAGCCTGACGACGACCCGGTGACGGGCATAACCTGCAAGCTCGCGGAACACGTCCATGACATCGTCTACTCTCCGGACCGTCTACTCCATCCTTTAAAGCGCAGGGGCGAAAAAGGCTCTTATGACTTCGAGCGCATCTCCTGGGAGCATGCCTTTTCCGAAATAACGGAGAACCTGGAACGGATCAAGGAGGAGATCGGTCCTGAGGCAGTTACGATCTACACCGGGGTGGGCTGCTTCGAGCAGGCGTTCTGCGACGTTTACCAGCCCGCGGACGTGGCCACCTCTTCCGCCACCAGTGTGCTCTTTCCTTTCGGATCGCCCAACACCATGGGTGTGGGAGCGCTCTGCTACGTGTCTTACGGGGTTATCGCGCCCCACCTCGCCACCGGCAGGATGCTTATCGACATGTTCAATGAGATCGAAGAGTCGGAGCTGGTGATGATATGGGGGGCCAATCCCGCGACCGACCTTCCCCCGGTGGACATGAAGCGGATCATGGAAGCAAAGAGGCGCGGCGCGCAGGTGGTGGCAATAGACCCCCGCAGGACGGCCGCGGCCAGGCTCAGTGACGCCCGCTGGATACCGATCCGGCCGGGCACGGACGGTGCGCTTGCGCTGGGCCTTTGCAACGTTCTCATCGAAGAGGAGCTTTTTGACGAGGACTTCGTAAAGCACTGGACGCTGGGTTTTGATGAGTTCTCGCGTTACGTACAGCACTTCCGGCCGGAGGCTGTCGAGCACCTGACCGGTGTAGACGCGGGCACAGTGGTGTGGCTCGCCCGCAAGCTGGCCTCTGCGCAAGGAGCGAGCCAGTACATGTACACCGGCCTCGAGTACAGCAACAGCGGTGCGCAGGCCATCCGGGCGTCCCTGGTGCTGTGGGCGCTGGCGGGACAGCTCGACGTGCCCGGCGGACGCTGTTTTACCATGGACTCCGACAAGTTCCCTGTAAACCGTTCGGGCCTGGTCAAAAGCCCGGGGGGAGCCAGACGCCTTGGTGAGGACCGTTTCCCGGTCTATATCAAGTACCGGGAAGAGGCCCACGCCATCGAGCTTCCCCGCGCCGTCCTGGAAGAAAAGCCCTACCCGGTGCGGGCGCTGCTGGTTCTCGGCGGCTCCATGATAACTTCCTGGCCCAACCCGGAGCTTTGGAAAAAGACTTTTGCAAACCTCGACTTCATGGCGTGCATTGACCGGCAACTGACCGCGGATGCAGCATACGCCGACATTGTCCTTCCCGCAGCCACCTACTTCGAGATCGACTCCTACATGACCTATGGACCCATCTTCCGGCTGCGGGAGAAGATGATCGAGCCGCTGGGTGAGGCCCGCAGCGACCTTTTTATAATGGCCGAGCTGGCACGCAGGCTGGGTTACGGGCACCTTTATCCCCAAACCACGGAAGAGCTCTATGACTACGTGCTGGAAGGCTCGGGCGTAAGCCTGGAGGACGTTCGCAAGGCGGGCGGCATGGTGTCGGTTGACACCGGGATCATGCAGTACAGGAAGTGGGAGAAGGGCCTGCTCAGAAATGACGGCAAGCCCGGGTTTGACACGCCTTCCGGCAAGTTCGAGATCTACTCCACCATCCTGGAGGACTACGGTTACGATCCCCTGCCGGTGTATACCGAGCCGGTGGAAGGGCCATTATCAAGGCCGGACCTGGCAGAAAGGTTCCCGCTTGTCTTCAACTCCGGCGCCCGGGTCCGGACCAGCTTCCACACCCAGCACCATAACGTTCCCGGGCTCCTTCAAGAGAAGCCGGAGCCTACTATGACCATATCCGAAAAGGACGCCGGGGCCCGCGGCATCGAGGACGGAGAAATGGCGCGGATCACCACCTTGCGCGGCTCTATGACCATGCGCGCCCGGGTGAGCGACGACATCGCTCCCGGGTCGGTGGATTTGAACCATGCCTGCGGCAGCCCGGTGGGTCCGGAGGCCTGGTCGGACCGGAACGTGAACGAGCTCACCGACCTTATGAACTACGATCCCATATCCGGCTTCCCGGTATACAAGTGTCTGCTCTGCGAGGTTGAGAAGGCGGAGGGGCAGAGGATAGAGGTCAGCACCTGCGAGCTCACCGAGGATGAGCTTGGCCATGCCGAAGTCGATACTCCCCGGGAAGAGATATACCTCGACCATAACGCCACCACCTATTTGTCAAAGGAGGTGCGGGAGGCCATAAGCGAGTTTCTGGACGAGTATGGAAACCCCTCCAGCATCCACCGGCAGGGAGCGCGGGTGAAGAAGAAGGTAGACGAGGCGCGGCGCAAAACAGCCGCGGCCATCGGCTGCACCCCTCGGCGGATAGTGTTCACCGGCTCGGGCAGCGAGGCCAATAACCTGGCCATAAAGGGCACGGCATTCAGGTTGTGGGACCATAAGCCCCATTTCATCACCACTGCAATCGAGCACCCCGCCACTTTAAAAGCCTTCCAGTGGCTTTATGAGATGGGCTTCGGACTTACCGTGGTCCCGCCCGAAACAAACGGGATAGTGGACCCCCTGAAGTTTGAGCAGGCCATAACCGAGAACACGGCGCTCGCCAGCGTCATGCTGGCCAACAACGAGACCGGCGCCATCCAGCCGGTGGAGGAGATGGCCCGCATTGCCCGCGGGCACGGAGTGCTTATCCATTGCGACGCAGTGCAGGGCATGGGCAAGATAACGGTGGACGTAGAGCGCCTGGGTGTGGACATGCTCTCCATGTCTTCGCACAAGATATACGGTCCCAAAGGAGTGGGCGCACTTTACGTCCGGAAAGGCATCGAGCTTACTCCGCTCATAAACGGCGGCGGCCAGGAAGGAGGCCTCCGCGCGGGAACGGAGAACACCCTGGGCATGGTTGCCATGGGAAAAGCCTGTGAAGCCGCGGACGCGCTGGTTGCGAAGATGGAGTCTATAAAAGCCCTCCGCGACAGCCTCGAAGAGCGCATACTGTCCATGATCAAGGGAAGTTTTATAAACGGAGACAAAGAATCGAGGCTTCCCAATACCATCAACGTAACCCTGCCCGGATACAGGGGGGAGTCAATTGTTACCGCTCTGAGCAGGAAAGGTATATACCTGTCTTCCGGCTCGGCCTGCAAAGCAGGGTCGTCAAGCCCGTCCGCGTCCCTGTTGGCCATGGGACTCGACGAGGAGCATGCCCACTGTGCGATCAGGATTTCGCTGGGAAAAGACACCACCAGCGAGCATACAAGCAGGTTCTTACAAGCACTGACACAGGTGACCGCCGAGTCAAGAAACGTGGTCCGCTTCGCACCGTGCAGATAGTAAGCCGGTGTTATGAGCCAAGGGAGAATCCGTGTCAAGGAGCAGAACCATGACCGTCTTGGAAAGAGGAACAGACTTAAAAAGCGCCATTCCTCTCACCGACTGCCTTTCCGGCGAGCTGCACCGGTCCATGGCAGACGAGGTAAGAGAAGGTCTGTCAATGCCTCAGAAGTCCCTTCCGTGCAAGTATTTCTATGACGAGCGCGGCTCGAGGTTGTTCGAACGGATATGCCGTCTTCCCGAGTATTACGTGACGCGCGCGGAGACGGGGATACTGGAGGACGGGGCTGCTGAGCTCATGCAAGGTCTTTATCACCTTGACCTCGTCGAGATCGGGTCGGGCGCGAACTGGAAGATAAAGCTGCTTTTAGAGGCGGCGCAAGAGAATCAGCGGCAGACCATGCGCTACGTTCCGGTTGACGTTTGCAAAGAAGAGCTTATGGACGCGGCGCGCGACCTTTTAGAGAGGTTTCCCGAGCTTTCCATCCACGGGGTGGTGGGAGACTTTACATGCCACATGGATCGCATTCCCGGTGACCGCAAGCGAAAGTTCGCCTTTTTTGGAAGCACCATCGGCAACTTCAGCGAAGAGGAGCGCGAAAGCTTTTTGTCCCACGTGGCCTCTTCCATGACCCCGGATGACAGCTTCCTGGTGGGGTTCGACATGGTAAAGCCGGTGGAGATCATGGAGAGGGCCTACAACGACAGCCGGGGCGTAACCGCGGCGTTCAACAGGAACATCCTCCAGGTGATCAACAGCGAACTTGGCGCGGACTTCGATCCCTCGTGCTTTCGCCACCTGGCTTTTTACAACCATGACGAGCAGCGAATCGAGATGCACCTGGAAGCCCTGCGCGACATGAACGTATGCATTCATGACGCGGACTTCGAGGTCCGCTTTGAAAAGGGCGAGACCATCCATACCGAGGTCTGCCGCAAGTTCACTACAGAAAAGATTGAAGAGGCGGTCTTTAAAAGCGGACTTAAAATAGACAGGTGGTTTGAAGCAAAAGAGGAGGGGTTTTCGCTTTTAAGGCTTAGCATACGCGGCTGAAGCCTTTCAAAAAGGTCGGGCGCGAATAGAAGCGAAAGCTTTCAAGCTGGCTTTTTAAAGGAAACCGCGATACCATCCAGATATATACTTACTGCCCGGAAGGTGAATCATGAAGAGTTCCATTGCCGCCCGCGATTTGTTTGTTGTTTGCATAATTTTTATTTTGTGTATGTCGAGCGCCTCCCCGAAAGCAGGCGACAAACAAACCGCGAACCCGGAAGAAACACTCCATACAGTGAGCGGCCACGTCCGGCAAGGCGACTGTAAGAAAGCTCGGGCGGAGATCAAGAACTTAATCTCGAAAGCGGATGACAACAAACTTAAGGGCAGCGCTTACTTTCTGTCCGGCTACTGCTCTTACAAGCTGCAAGAATATGACCAGGCCCGCAAACACTTAAAGCGGGCATCCAAGCTCCAGCCGCTTCTGTCTTTCCATGCCCTGTATTACGGCGCCCGCTCTTACCAGGACGAGAAAAAATATAAAAAGGCGGCGGAGCTTTGGGAGACACTCCTCTCTCATGATCCTCCCGGAGACCTCGAAGGCCGGGCCACCATGGAGCTTTTGCGATGCCATCGCAGAAGCGGAGACGCCGAGTCCGCGGCCAAGGTCCTTGCCCGCGTCAAGGCCCTTTCCAACAAGAAGTCCTCGTGGAGACACGAACTCGATTACACCAAGGGGTGGATCAAGATCAAGCAGGGTTCCTTTCAAAAGGCACGGGAGATACTGGTGGCCTTGTGGCGCGATCATCCCACTTCCTTCTGGGCGGGTCAGGCGCGGGCACTTCTGGAAGGCGATAAAAAGGACAGGTTCCTGCTGCCGGGAGAAGATTCTGTTTTCACCGAAGGCGACCGCATCCGGCGAGTGAAAGAACTGGTTGACGGGCATCGTCCTGCCCGGGGACTCGAGGAACTCCTTCCCATAGTCGAGAAGGCGGAGAAGAGTTCTCCTCCGAAGAGGCTCGCCGGCCTGTACGAGCTCCGGGGCAGGGCGTACATGGGCAAGAGGAGCTTTGACAACGCCATCGCCGATTTTAAGAAGACCCAGAAGATACGCGGCGAAAAAGACCTCGAGCTTTACTACCTGACCGGCAGGTGTTATCAGCGCTCCGGCAGGCACCAAAAGGCCATCAGCATCTACAAGGACATCTGGACCAACCATCCCAAGTGCGACTATGTTACGCGAGCGCTGTATTACGCCGCCCGCCTGAAAAAGATCAGCCGCGACTGGCAGGGCGCGGAAGAGGCATACCGCAGGCTGGTGAGCGACTATCCCTGGAGCTCTTTAAAGCTCGAGTCAATGTTCCAGATAGCCTGGCTGCGCTATCTCCGCAAAGACTACAAAAAATCCCTGCTCTACCTGGAGCGCATACCCGTAAAGCGAAACGACGACGGCTTCAACGCAAGGACCCTGTACTGGAAGTCGGTGGCGCTTAAGAAAACGGACCAAAAAGAAAAGGGCCGGCAGGTTGGAAAAAAAATACTGAGCAAGTACTGGAAAACCCCCTACGCCTTTTACCTGGTCATGCTGCAAGGACACGAGTGGCCTTATGAGCCGCGGAGCAAAATCATTCCCCGAAAGCCCTCAAAGCTGCCGGTGGAGTATCACGTGGGGGTCGAGCTTTGCCGGCTGGGTCTTTCCTCCGAGTCCGACGGGCAACTCCGGGTGGTCGAGAACAAGGGATTAATGTCCGAGGGGCTGGCATGGGAGCTGTCCCGGCTTTATGCCGAGATCGGTGACTACTACCGGAGCCAGAAAATAGCCCACCGCAAGCTCGGTCACCGCCTCAAGGTGCCGCCTCCCGGCGAGAAAAAAGCCTGGCGGTTGGCATACCCCCAGGCTTTTCCGGACCACGTGCATAAGTACGCGGGCAAGTACAAGCTCGATCCCCTGCTGGTGTGGTCGCTAATGCGGGCCGAGTCAACCTATCGCGACGATATCAGGTCGTGGGCCGGAGCGGTGGGCCTCATGCAGATCATGCCCTCGACCGGCCGACACATCGCACGGAGCCTCGGCGAGAAAGGTTATAAAACTTCCCGGCTCAACAACCCGGAAACAAGCATAAGGTACGGCTGCTACTACCTGCGCGGCAGGATGGACGACTTCCACGTAAAAGGCAATAACCCCCGAGCGTGGCTGGAAACAACGGCCAAGGCACTGGGTGCATACAACGCAGGCCCCGGCAGAGTAAGGACATGGAGCAAGCGAGCAGATAAGCTCGGACTCGATACCCCCGCCTTCATAGAAGAAATTCCCATCACCGAAACCAGGAACTACATAAAAAGAATCCTCCGATTCTACATCGTCTACCTGTATACATACCCCCCGAACAAGCATACGCCCGAAAGCGCAAAAACCGGCGAACAACAAAAACAGGAAGCAGCAAATACGAAAAACCGCGAGAATGTCAAGGCTGTGGAGTAGAAGGAGGGAACAACAAAATAATGTCTTCGTAAAAAGTCCAATATTGCGTTTCTAGTGTTCCGTCAAGTGTTTTCCGTCGCTTACAGGATAGTTTTTTTGTGCGAGCGAGTTTACTCGCGACTTAAGTCGCTCGCACACTTTGCGTCATTGTGAGCTTGACAAGAGATCAGCTCTGAAGGAGTACTTTCCCCGGGATTTCGAAGACGGCTATAGAACAACGGCCCCTTTAAGACTTCCAGTGTTCTTCCTTGATTACGAACCTTTGCTTGCCTGGTACTTTTTATCTGGCTTTTGGGGGGTGGCGTTACTGGTGTCCACCCGGTTCACTTCCCGTTTTTATCCGCGGTTTGGCCGCGGTTACCTTATTTAGTGCCCGATGCGAAACGCCATCATAGGAGTGCGCCTGCCTGTGCGTTCCGCCTGCCTGTGCCGGACA
>CAYQTK010000099.1:0-14379 GCA_964420375.1 uncultured bacterium | reverse complement strand
CAGTGGTTTACTCGCCGGCGCCGCGGGGTTTTCCCGGCGTCGAATTATCTCACGCAAAGGCGAAGGGAATGTTTCAGGCTTTGCGCGAACGCTACCGATCAGGCTGTTTCACGGCCGGGTTCTTCGTCGGTTGCGCACGCCGATCAAATGCGAATAAGGACGAGCGGAGAAAATTGGGGGAACTTCACAAGAAAAACGCTTGACAGGGCACTAACTCCGCGCAGATTCCAGGTCGACGGTGTCGTTGGTTACGCCTTCCTTTTCGAGCACGTTTTTTATAACGCGATGGGTTTCCGTCTTGGGCAGCTCTTCCATGATGCGGTAGTAACGGGGTATGGCGAACTTTGCCAGGCGGTCTTGTAAAAATGCTTTGAGTTTAGCTGCGTCAAGCGAGTTTCCTTGTGCGGGCACTACCGCTGCCATTATGTCGTCCTCGGCAAGGTCGGAGGGCACTGCATAAACGGCGCACTCGAGCACGTCCGGGTGTTGGAGTATGGCGTGTTCAACCTCATAGGCGGACACGTTCTCCCCGCGCCTTCTCAGGAACTCGCTTTTTCTTCCCACGTAGTAGAGGAACCCCTTTTTGTCCCTGTACACCAGGTCGCCGGTGTGTAGCCAGCCGTCGCGGACCTTTTCGGAGCCCGCCTTCTCGTTCTTGTAATACTCGACGCTCGACTCGCGGTTGCCGACCCAGGAGATTAACTCGCCCGGCTCGCGGACCGGCACGTCGCGCATGTCGTCGTCAACCACCCTGACCTTGGAGCCTAGCGGCTTTCCCAGGCTTCCCTTGGGGGCCTGTCCCCAGTTCATGATGATGAGACCTCCGCCGTCCACTGCGCCGTAGCCCTCGATGATCTCCAGGTCAAACCGTTTCTCGAAAGGCTCCCACATGTCCGCGGGACAGGCCGCGGAGAGCACGTAGCGCACCCGGTTCTTTTTCTCGACCTCTTTCACCGGCTGTTTCATGAGTATGGGGATCATGGCCCCCAGCCCGTTGAATACGGTTGCGCCGGTCTCGTAGGTCTCGTCCCAGAATCGGGACGCGCTGAACCTGGTGGACAGCGCCACCCTTGCGCCCGCGTGCATGGCCGCGGTCACGGTCAGGATGAGGGCGTTGGCGTGGAAGAGCGGAAAGCAGGTATAGTACACGTCATCGCTTCTTAAGTTCAGCCTGCCCACTATGCCCAGTATCTTTATGTTGGTGTCGCCGTAGCGGGTGACCACGCCCTTGGGCAGGCCGGTGGTTCCCGATGTATACATAAGCAGGCAGATGTCGCCTTGCCGCGGGGAGAGCTCCGGCTTCGGGAAGGGAGCTTCCGGATCGAAGGCTTCCGATAGCGACCGCTTGCCGGGGGGCGCTTCTTCGTTCTCTTCCGGGTTCACGACCACGGCAAGCTCGGAGTCGATATTTTCCGCCACCCGCTCGTAATGGGAAAGCAGGTCATGGTCAATGACCAGGATGCAGGCGTCGGAGTGGTTTAAGACGAATTGAAGCTGGTTGCCGCGGAGCGCGGTATTCACCGGGACCGCGGCCATTCCTGTCTTCTGCGCTGCAAAGAACACGAAAAGCCACTCGGGACTGTTCTTCATCATTAGCGCGAGGTGTTTGCCGGGACCGCCGCCGAGCGCAGCCAGGAAAGCGGCCACTTTATCGGCCTCGTCGTTCATCTGCCGGTAGGAATATGTTTTTCCCTTGAAGATAAGAAAGGTCCTGTCACCGAACTCTTTTGCCTTTTCTTCCAACAGGCCGGCATGGGAGAGGTCGTCAGCAAATCGGAGCGTCTTCTTTTTAAAGGACAGCCTTAAAGTCTCGCCGAGCGTTCCCCTCCGCCACTCGTCGCGCATGGTGGCTCCCATTCCCTTGGCCACCCTGCCTATGACCTGGTACGTCTTCATTTTACGTGCATGCTCCTTTCGCGAGTAGCTTGTGCCGTCCTACTCCTCCTGCCGGACCACGTCTTCCATGAGCTGGAGCCTTTTTGCGGGCGGCGCTCCGAAAATGTTCGCTATCTGCCTGGCGTCGCGCATCCTTTTTTCCTGGCCGTAGTCTTCCATGTAGCCGTAACCGCCTAGTATCTGCACGCCGTCGGTTGTGGCGCGGGCCGCCTGCTCGCACACCAGGATATGGCCGGTGTCGCAGAGCGGCCAGGGTCGGCCCTCCTCGACCGCCGCGGCCATCTGTCGCACCAGCGCCTTGCCTGACTCAGCGACCACTGCAAGGTTTGCGAGCATCTGCCTTACCATGTCGTATCTGATGATCATCCGTCCGCCCTGGTAGCGGTCCTTGGCGTATGCCTTGGCTGCTTGATATGAGCCTTCGCAAACGCCCGCGGACATGGCTGCAGCCGCGGGCCGAAACTCCGCGGCCAACGCAGGAAAGAGTTCAAGGGCGTCGTCGCACAAAAGGGAGTCCGCCGAAAGTCCGATGTCTCGAAGCTCCACGTCCGCTGCAGGACAGCCGCGCAAGCCGAGGCTGACCTCGGGCTCTCCGGTTTTCAGGCCGCCTGCTTTTGCGTCAACAATGAAAAGACCGACCTTGTCGGAGCCGGAAAGCGCGGCAGGGACAAGAAGGGCATCGGCAACCGGCGCGAGCACAACGTACTCGATATTGCCGGAGAGCTTGAACCCGTCCGCGTCCTTTTGCGCGCTTGCGTTGTGCTGCAGGTCTTCGGGCAGGTCGTATGCCGGCAGGCCGATGATGGAGTTCGCGTACTTGTCAACAACGTCCCTTGCGCCCCATTTCATGAGCGCGGCCTGTGACAGGGTGTTCATGAAGACCATGGCGGCAAAGCTCGCGTCCGCGGCGGCAAGCGGCATGAGTATCTCGCACAACGTTGCAATGCCCTGTCCCACTCCTCCCAACTCCTCGGCAAGCATGACCGAGAGCAGGCCGGTCTCGCGGGCTTTGTCGAGCGCGGCCCGGTTGAACTCCGCAAAAGGATAGTTGTCCAGGTCCACAGCCCCGGCCTCGAGCTCCCTTTTGGCAAAGCGCTCGGCCATGTCCCGGAAAGACCGGGTATCTGTCGTGGCGTTCATGAAAACACCTCCACTCCCGGTATCTTCCGGCAGAAGCAATGCTGGAAGATGTTGAGCCGATTCAACTGGTTGGTCCCCTCGAAAATCTGGAGGAGCTTGGCGTCGCGGAACACCTTTTCGACCCCCCGGTCATGGCGGATGCCCGCTCTTCCCAGAAGCTCGACCGCGAGGTGGCAGTTCTCCATTGCCATGTCCGAGCCCACCACCTTGGCCAGGGACGACATGTACTGAATGCGGGCGTCGTTGTCCGGCGGCATGGAAAGGAACCTCTTCACCATTGCCTTTCGCATCCGGTCCGAATGAAATATCTGTTGAGTTTTTTTCATGGAGAATATCCTGCCGAGTACGGTGCTTATCGGCCTGGCAGCCATGAAGGCGGGCATTTTCGTTACCAGCCCCCGGTTGCCCATGTTGGTCATGAGCGCAAACTGGGCCTCGAGGTAAACCGACCTTGCCATCATCACGTTCATGTACATGTTGGTGAGGATGGCCTGGACCCATTGCTGATTTATCAGTGTCTTTCCTTTGTGCTTCTCCTGGCGAACGATGCACAGCGACCTCTCCAGGGCAGCGCGCGCGGTGCCGGCGGACCACGCTCCCACAGCCACCCTGGTGATTCCCAGCACGCCGTGGAGCAGTCCCTGGAACTGGCCTTTAAGCTCCGGCAACTCATCCGCAGCCATGATGATGTTATCCTCGGGTACAAAGCAGTCCTCGAAGATGAGCTCGCTGGCCGGGCCGGCGCGCTGACCCATCTTCCTTTCCTTGCGACCCAGGGAGAATCCCTCGGCGTCATTAGGAACCAGCATACACCCCATGGTGTTTACCGGGTCCTTGATGTCGAAGGGAATGATGACCACGTGGTCGGAAGCCATGTGACCGGTGCTGATGAAGACCTTTCTGCCGTTCAACACTGCTCCGCCCTTGACCCGGTCCGCCCGGCACATGAGCCTGGCATGGGGATAGAGCTCCGTCTCCTCCACGTCGGTGCCCGCGGCGGGCTCGGTTATGGCGCAGTCAATGGCGTAAGGCTTGTCATCGTTCTCATGCGCCACTATTTTGTCGACGATCCTCTGCATGATCCTCATGTTGAAGGTCATCATCACGGCGACCAGTCCGAGGCCGTGCCCTCCCATCATTCCGCAGTAGGCCCCGTCCACTGATGCCTGCTCCTCCATGTTGAGCATCATGGCTGCGCCCACCGACTTGCCGGAGCCTCCCATGAATGCAGGGATAAAGGACGAGAGCCTGCCGTGCCTGCCGGCCAGCCGCAGCATTTTCCAGGAGATATACTCGTGGTCCCGGGCGTGCTCCTTGTCCTCGGAAAGCACCAGCGGCGCCAGGTGCTCGCGCAGGAAGTCCCGCTCTTCATAAAATGCCTTTCTGGCCTGACGGACCGCGCCAAAGCCGTAGCCCGCAATTATGCCGTGGAAGCTGTCCTCGAAGCTGAACAGGTCTTCCGAGTCAAAGTCCATTTCGGCCATGCGCATTACCTCCCCGGAACGGTGGCGGATGTTCCGTTTCCTTTTTAAAGCCGCGGCAGTCGCGACTGAAAGTCGCTCGCACTATGTCTGTTTGCCCGCACCGCACCCGTATAAATTTGCGCCCTCGATCCTCGGAGCTCTTTTAAAAACACCGGAAGATAGGCCTTTACTTGCTCAGGATGTGTATGGCCATGGCGGCCTCTTCCGTGCCGATGAAGCCGCCGCCGTTCTCTGCCAGTGCGACGCGGGCGCCTTCCACCTGGCGCTTGCCGGCTTCTCCCCGAAGCTGGGTGACCAGCTCGACGAGCTGTCCGGCTCCGGTGGCGCCAATGGGATGTCCCCTGCACTCGAGCCCGCCGCTGGTGTTTACGGGTATGCGTCCTCCCAGCCGGGTGGCGCCTGACTCCGCGAGTGCGCCGCCTCCGCCCTTTTCGGCAAAGCCCAGCTCCTCGGTCTGCATGAGCTCGCCGAACGCGGTGGCATCGTGGAGTTCTGCCAGGTTTATGTCTTCGGGTCCCGCGCCCCCGGCGTTGTATGCCCGCTCGGCCAGCCTCTCGCCTATGCCCTTGCCGTCGGGCCGGTCGAACCTTCCGGAGAGGATCACGGAGGCGTCTATCTTTATCGGCCGGGCACCGCTTCCCAGCTTGTTCTTCATCTTCTCCGACGCCAGGATAAGAGCTGCCGCCCCGTCGCCGATGGGCGCGCACATGGAGCGGGTGAGCGGATAGGCAACCGGGGTGTCCGCCAGGACCTCCTCGACGCTCATGTCCTTCTGGAACTGCGCCATGGGGTTCAGTGACCCGTGAAAATGGTTCTTGGACGCGATACTCGCCAGTTGCTCCTGCGTGCTCCCGTAGCTTTTCATGTGCATGCGTGCGCCCGCGGCATAGATGTCCATGAACGAGCTCCTCTGTTTTTCCTTTGCAGGGACCTCGCCTTTCTGTTTGGCCACCTCCTCCGCCTTTTTTCGGGCCTGCTCCTTCATGGCCTCGACTATCTTTACGGTGACCTCTACGTCGGTGCCGGAGAGGAACCCGTCGAACATGCGCTTTCTGTCCTCCGGGAAGTAGAGCTTCTCCACTCCCATGGCCAGCACCAGGTCGTAGACGCCGGCCTTTATGCTCATCCACGCCGCGTGCACTGCATTTGACCCGCTGGCGCAGGCGTTCTCCACGTTCACGATGGGTATGCCCTGGATGTTATAAGCAAGGAGGGCGACCTCCCCGCGGATGCAGTGCTGTCCCACCGGCATGCCCTTGTCCGGCTCGACCTGCATGCCCCACCCGCTGTTGCCGAAGAAGGCGGCCTCCAAGTCCTCCCTGTTGACCTGCGCGTCCTTGAAAAGCGCGTCCAGGCACTCCATACTCATCTGCTTGATACTTTTCTCAGGCAGCTTGGCAAAGCGGATCATGCCCGCTCCTACTATGTAAACGTCGTCCATCAAACTCTCCATTGTTGGCGCGGTATCAGTCAACCGCGAGAATTATTGCATATTCGGCCCCCGTCTTCACCTCGTTTGCGGCATGGTATCCAAAAGCTTTATAAGCGCGGCCCTGGTATCGCAGGAAGGCTCCCATCCCATCTCCTTTTTGGCTTTTTCACTGCTCACGATTATGGGGTATCTTGCAACCTCGAGCCAGCCCGCGGACAACGGCCCCAGCCGAAGCGCCCAGGTAATCCTGCTCATCCACAGGAGCACTCCGAAAGGAAGAGTAATGCAGGGCACGCCCATGATGCCGGCCATGTCGTCCATGGTGATGAAGCCGTCCCCCGCTATGTTATAGGCGCCGGGGAACCCGCCCTGAAGCGCCAGGTGAATGGCCCGGGCCACGTCCTCGTCCCAGGCCAACTGGAGCCGGGTCTCCATTCCCCGCATCCGCGTCATTATCCGGGACGACACTATGCTGGTAATCGCGTTGTCAATGGCAGGCCCCACAAATATGCTCGGCCGCAGCCTGGTTACGACGATGCCGGGATGGTCCTTTTCAAATCCGTCCAAAAACTCCTCCACCGCCGCCTTGGAGCGCGAGTAGTAAAAACCGGGCATGCCCCGTACCGGTACCTCCTCGGTTATAAGCTCCGGGTTGTCAGGCCAGGAGCCGTAGGCCGCCACCGAGCTCAAGTGCACTATCTTGCCCGCGCCGGCGCGGGCGGCACACTGGAACACGTTGGTGGAACCGTTTATGTTGATGTCGTCGGCCTCTGACTCGTCCCGGATTGGCATGACTATGAAGGCCAGGTGCACCAAAGCGTCACAGCCCTGCATATGGCTTTCGAGCGCCGGGTCGCGCACGTCCGCTTTTACAAACTCGAGCTTGTCTGATTTGAAGCCGGGTTCCTTAAGATCAATGCCCCTGATGCTCTCGATTGATCGGTCCGCCTCGAGGAGGGGAAAGAGAGTCCTCGCCAGGTAGCTCGATATCCCGGTTACAGCTAACTTCATCTTTATTCCATCGTTCTTGAAACGGACCGGCCTGCGGCTTTTCAGAACTTGCGGGGCCAGTCCGGCTCTCCCCTGTCAATGTATTTGAAAAAGTGGCTGAACATGATGTAGTCGGTGATACTGACGGCCTCGTTCGGGCAGATGGCAACACAGTCTCCGCAGGAGATGCACACCGGGAGGTCGGTGACCATCCTGCACTTCTTGTCTGCCACTTCCAGGCAGCTCGCCGCGCACGCAAAGTTGCAGGTTTTGCAGCCGTTGCACTTGTCCGGGTCTATGGCCACCGCTCCCATGATCATCTCTTCTCCGAGCTTCCTGAAGCTCTCGACCTTTTTCCTTTCTTTCCATGTAATCAACTGCGGCATGGGAGGATCTCCTTAATATACTGTCTTGAAGGTGCCGTCATGGTCGAACCAGTCAATGGCCTGGGTCTCCCTCCTCACGTACCCGTCGGGCCTTCCCCGCGGATACCCCAGGCCAATCGAGGTGTGGAGCTTGTAGGGATATCGCAGCCCCAGCCTCTTTTTCCACTTTCTCAACATGGCCAGCGGCGTGCAGAAGCTCACCCAGCAGGTTCCCAGGCCGTAGGAGTGTGCGGTGAGCACCATGTTCTGTCCGGCTATGCCGATATCAATGGCAGGGTGTCCCGGCGACCTCTTGTCGCCCAGGAGCATAATCACGGTGGGAGCGCCGTGCCACACCCCCAGCTTGCCCTCGGCAATGAGCTTCATGGCCCCGAAAGGAATGGGGTGGAACATGTTGGGCAGAAACCTCATCAGGGCCTTGGCGCGCCATTCCTTTTTTTCGTTGCCGGGGGAGATGTAGTCGGCGATCTTCATGATCCTCTTGCATACGTTAACCACGTCGTCCGTCATCTCGGCGATCATGTCCTGGTCGCGGACCACCACGAACTTCCAGGTCTGCACGTTCCCCGCGGAGGGCGCGAACCTTCCGGACTCGAGGACCCTCCTCACCAGGTACTCCGGCACCTGCTTGTTCTTGTAGTACCTGACGCTCCTCCTCCCGTAGATAACGTCTTCCAGGAAATTGAAGTCCGCCCCCGACTCGGGGGGCTTCCGCGCAGGCTCCTGCTCCTCTATCTCGACCGCTTCCGACATGTTCGTCTCTCCTTTCTAAGGAATGTCCGTTCGCAAGGCGGCGGCGCTCAGGTCCGTCTTTGCAATGTAAAAGCCCAGCCGTCGCGGTAAGGCACGGGCTTTTTCTGCTTCCTTCCTTTTTTGACCCATACCCGGTTGTCAAAGGTGTTGTAATATGTCCAGCGCGGAGGCGGGTCGGACACTGCTTCCGGCAACGGCTCGCGGGTTTTCTTTTTCAGCTTATTGGACACGTGATAGGAAAGCCCCTTGGATATGATTGGGGGCCTGCCCACCTCCTGCCGGTAGCGCCTTTCCAGGTCCGCGGCCCTCTCCCGGACCTCGTCGCTGGAATGATGCAGCTCGCAGCCGCGCAAGTAGGTGAAGGTGGCTGAGGCTATCTGCCGCGCCCTTTTCTCGAGATACTCGTGGTAGTCGTCGTCGTACTTCTTGAGGTTCTGCAACACGTCGAGGGTGTTCTCCGCGAGTTGCAGTGGAGGCGGGCCCAGCTTGTCCTTTATTCGCTGATGGGCGTAGTCGAAGTGTTTTTTGATCTCGCCGGGCTCGAAGTTCTGAAGATCGAAAACATCGTCCTTCCACAAGGTGAAGTCCTCCCACTTGTAGGTGTCCTTGATGCGGCCTTCCTCCTCCATCCGGTCATAAAGCTCCGTGCCCGGGCAGGGCGTCAACGGAGATATCTGGTAGAAAAACGGCTTTAAGTCCACGAACCGGTCTATGTCCTCCTTCAAGTTGTCGTTATCGTGGAAGTCAAAGCCCAAAACCAGCGAACCCACTGTAACGATCCCGTTTTTATGAAGTCCCTCGAAAGTGTCTTTTATCTCTTTGCCCTTGCGCTTTGCATAATGGTCCTCTGTCTTGTCCGCGCCGCACAAGAAACTCTCCACCCCGATCCACACGGCGCCCAGGCCGCAGTCGCGCAGCTCCTCGGGATCGAACCTGGAAAGCGAACGCATGGACCCGAAGGTGAACCAGCGGACCCCCCAGGTGTCCTTGTCCTCCCGGAGCAGCCGTCCCAGCTCGCGCACATAATCGGGGTTCAAAAACAGGTCCTCGTCGAAAAGCAGCACATAGATGTCCTTGTACTTGAGCCGCTTCTGGTAGTTCTTGATGAACCTGTGGACCTGCGCGGGCTCGGCCACGTATATCTTCTTGTGGTGGAAAAAGGCGCTGGTGTTACAGAAGTCGCAGGCGTTGGGGCATCCCAGGCTGACGAGTATTATTGGAAAGCGCGCCCGGGCCTCGAGCCCGGCCACGGAAAAGCCGGTCATGGGCAGTTGATACTGGGTGATCTCGCGGTCGAGGGGCTTGTCATCCAAAATGCGACGCATGAAGCCCACGCCCTCCTCCCTGCACAGGTGGTCTGCGTTCTCGCGGATGTAGACCGCGTCACCGTCCTTGTCTCCCGGCACCGGGTTGCCGAGCGTGCCCACTCCATATCCTCCCACCACTATGGAAGTATTCGGGCTCTTCTCCCGGATACGCTTCATCATGTTGGCCACCTTTTTGGTATGCAGGCTCTTAAGCTGGAACCCCACGTAGTCGTATCCCTCATTAAGCTCGCGGTCGAACTCGTGCCAGTTGGGGTTCTCGAGCACGGTGACGGGGTTTGTGAGGTTCTCCGCAATGAGGTACAGCCCGTAGTAGTGGCAGTGTGAAGTCATCTGGAAAGGACCGTGTCCCCGCGCGAGCCTCGATGTCAACAGGTCGTACATGTCCTCGCCCCAGCCCAGCTCGTTGGGACCGTAGCTCGCTGTCAGCAGTACTCTCGGCTTGTTCATGGTGTCCTCCTTTCAAGCAGCCTGAAACCGCGGTGCTTACTGTTTGTCACTTCTATTCTCGACGTCGTCTATAAAGTCCAGGATTACTCGGGAGGTGGCCTCCGGCGCGTCCTCCTGGAGGAAATGGGAGGCTTCGCTGATGATCTGCAACCGGGCGTCCGGTATATGCCTCACGAACCTGCACGCAATGGGCAGGGGACAGAAGGGGTCGTATTTTCCCCACAGAACCAACACGGGCCGCTCGAATGACGGAAGAGCGCGTTGAATGCCCCGGAGGTAAGGCACTACCACCCGGTAGGCCTTCAGGGTCCTGGCCAGTGTCAGCCTGCCGTCGTTGCGAGAGATAAGCTCCTGCCACGCCTCTCCTTCAATACCGGCAAGGGCGCCCGGGTTCTTGTGCGCCTTTTTCTGCATGTAGGAGAGGATCATGTTCCCGAATCTTTGATCGGACATCAAAGCCCGCTGCATGAAAAGGGGGGCAAGTATGGAAGCCAGCACCGGACCCGGTATGTGGAAGTCCTTTAAGAAGACCGTGGTGTTCAGTATGGTGAGGCTCCGGACGCGATCCGGATTCCGCACCGCCCAGCCCACTGTAAAAGGTCCGCCAACGTCGTGGCATATGAGGTGGGCGCGTTCGATCTCCAGGGCGTCCAGGAACCTGCCGAAGAAGCGCTCGAACTCGGGGAAGGAGTATCTCTTTTTGTCCTGCGGCTTGTCGGAGAGCCCGAACCCGTAAAGGTCCCACGCCCGCACCGGGTGTCTCTCAGCAAGCAGGGGAATCATCTTCCGATAGAGGAAGCTCGTGCGGGGGATGCCGTGAGTAAGGACCAGGGGATTATCGCCGGCGCCTTCGTGACGATAGAATATTCGGAGGTCTTCAACCTCTATGAAGTCGCCTTTGTTTTTATGCTCATCTATTACCTTCTGAATGTCTTCCATGTCCGACATTAGTCATTTCTAATCTAAATAGAGAAATTTGTCAACCGTAAAAAACTTGAAAGCCTTAAGAGTGCATGATACCATTTTTTAACATGTCAGTAGCAGAGGGCGATTCGATTAACAATATGGATAAGCCCGCCGATGTTGAAGGTTCTCTAACTTCCTCACCGGCAACAGAGACTGTTCCGAGCCTGGAATGGCACATAACCGATGTTTGCAACTATCGGTGTGAATACTGCTGCGAGCGGCAGTTCGACCCGGCGCGGCCCCACCAGGGGATGATGCCCGACGAGCAGGTGGAACGCGTGCTGGAGACCACCGGCAGGTTGCCGGGAAGATGGCACGCCAAGTTCGCAAGCGGGGAGCCCACCCTTCATCCCCGGTTCATCGAGGCTGCGGGAAGATTATGCGAGCAGGGACACCAGGTGGCCTTAACCACCAACTTCTCCATGAACAAGAGAAAGCAGGCCGAGCTGGTGGAAAAATGCGGCGAGAGCCTGGACTTCATTACCGCCAGTCTCCATCTTTCCCAGACCGATCTGGAAAGCTTCGTGGACCGGGTGGCCCATTTCCAGTCTATAAAACATCCGGCCACCGATTTCTCGGTCAACACGGTAATGCTTCCCGAAAAGTTCGAAGAGCTGAAAAAGCTCTACGAAGACCTGACCGGCAGGGGCATAGCCATGAATTTCGCGGTGCTCAAGGCCCAGACCGGTTTTCAAAACTACTCTCCCGATATAGAGGAATATCTCAAAGACAAGGTAATAAAATCAACAAAACTTATCAGGGACAAAAACTTCTACGGCAGATACTGCCATACCGGCGAGCTGTTTTTCATCATCAAGCCCGACGGCGACTGCCTGCGCTGTTACAGCCAGAGAGCGCTCTGGAATTACCTGGGCTCGATAAAGGACGGAACCTTTGCAAGGTATGACGGGCCCCGTCCCTGCCTGTCCAAATATTGCAACTGCCTCCTGCCGGCCAATCGAGGCATGATCGAGTATGATCAATTCTCTTCCAAAATGGAGCGGGCCTCCCACATGATCCGGGCGGCTGCCAAAGGGTGGCGACTCGAGATCAAAAACCGGAGGAGTGAGTAAACAAGATGCAAACGGAAACCCGCACCGCGGGCAGCTCCGGCGAGCGGCAATGACGCTAAACCAAAAGCGAAAAACAGTTTACGGAGAAATCGTTCCCTATGAACCTCCAACAACCCTGTCCCCTGGTGTCTGTAATCGTGCCCGCTTACAATGCAGCGGATACCATCCCCGCACTGGTCTGTTCACTGCGGGCACAGGATTACCCTTCCCAAAAAATCGAGATATTGATAGTGGACAACAACTCCACGGACAACACCGAAAAAGTCATCAAAGATCACGGACTCTCCTATCTTAAACAGGACATACCTCAAAACTCCTATGCCAGCCGCAACCTGGGCATTGAAAATGCTAAAGGTCAGGTCATGGCTTTTACAGATGCTGATTGCCGGGCGGACAGTCGCTGGATAAAGGAGGGGGTAAACTGCATCCGAAGCCATCAAGTCGACATAGCGGTGGGGAACCTGGTCTGCGAAACACCTGGAAAAAGCTTGAGTTCGCTCTACAGCAGGAGTGTTTTCGGCAACCAGAAGTACTTGGTGGAAAAAATGGCCGCCGGAGCTACGGGCAACTTGTTCATGCGCAGGAGCGTGGTGGACAAAGAAGGCTACTTTGATCAGAGGGTGAGGTACGGTGCTGACACACTTTACACATCCAGAGCCAGCTCTAAAGGATACCGAATTGCCTACTGTCCGGAAGCGTTGGTCTATCATGTCTCTCATCCCAATATTAAAGAGCTTTGGAAAAAATGGTGGAGGACCGGCTTCGGCGCGGCACAGAAATACTGTCTTTACGGGACCGGCGAGTACGCGATAAATAATTGGAGATGGTACATTCCCGGCTGGAGGCAGTTAAAGCAGTTCAAGAATGTTGAAGACTTAAACGCCTTTGAAACCGTGCAGGCGTTTTTCATAATCTGGATCACCAAGCTCGCCTTTTTGAAAGGAAACCGCGACGGTTATAACTACTGCCGGAATTTTTGAGCGCGCATTTCTCTTAAAATTTCTTAAAAATAACCCTTTAAAATCAGCCGGTTATTAAAAAGAGTTAAAATCGGTGTTAATTTTTTCTTGACAAGTCCATGAAAATTTTGTATAAAGAAGGTTAATTATGTATAATTATATTTAATTTATTTTAGTTGATGAGGAAAGCTTCGCAAGGAAAAAGTAAGTTGACTAAAAACCGGTAATAAGGAGAAGGCATATAAAGGGATGGAACTGCTCTATGGGGTTTATTCACCAGGGTCCAGGCGGAAGCGGAGTTGACATGCGGAGCGGAAAATGCTGGGCTGAGCGGAGCGAATGTGGAAGCGGAAGCGGATTCGGGGGACGGCGCTGATCGTGGACCCTGGTGAATGAGCCTGATGGAAAGACTGATAACCTCCTAAACCCTTTTAAGCCAAGTTCTCCTCTCTCAAGTTCGCCCCTCTATTGCCGCCGGTCTTTAGGGAAGACGGTGGTATCGCTTTATTGCTGGGCCGGCGACATGAAAGGGGGTTTTAGCCTTTGGCCGCTTTTTGCTCCCAGAATTCCTCGGTTCTGCCGGAGAGATGGAGGCAGCGCTTGCCCACCACCGTTTTGCAACCCGCTTCCACCACACTCGATCCTACGAACAGGCCCTGCTCGCGGAACTGGCTGTAGCGCATCCTTGCAGCGTTATTCCGGAAGTAACCAATCTGCTTTTGGAGCTCATCCCTTTGGTCCTCGTCTTCCGGCCTGTCTGCGTGCGGCGCACAGGCAGGCAGGAGCCTTTCCGCCTTGGCAATGATCTTTTCCTCCTTGTCCATCTTTGCTCCGCAAGCGCACAACAACGGAGAATCGCCCCGGCCCGAACCCACGCCGTCAACCAGTTTTTCCAAAGATTGCGCGCCCGCGCAAAGCACCGCCTGCCGGAGACCGAACTCCCAGCTCTCCAGGTCAACTCCGTGCTCCGAACCCGCCCGCTCCAAAAACCGCCTTACTTCTTCGTCCGCCTCGACCGCGACCTCCGCAGTTTTTTTTCCGGCGAACTCTCGCCAGCCTCCCGCTCCATGCGCCCGAGCTCCTCCGTCAACTCCTCGTACTCCCGGCAAAGCTCCTGGAAACGCTTGTGCGCCTCAACGTCGCCACGGGCGCGCTCCAAATCCTGCTCTGTCTTCAAGTGCCGTCCCACGGTCTTGTCCTTCCCCCTCCGGCTGATCACATAGTAGGGGCCTTTCCGAACCGGTTCCTTTTGGCCCTTGCGTTTGACCGGCACATAGTGTTCATTGATCGTCCCTCGCTCCATGGAGCGGATGGCCCGCATCTGCTCCAGAATCTTCTCCCTTCGCTCCTCAATCTCTTTTACCGTCTTCATCTCCGCCTCCTTCTGGTTATTGATAGACATCAATACTATTATAGCGCAAAAAAAAGAGCAAATCAAAAACCCCCTCTCATGTCGCAGGCCCCCTGCCGGAGGGCCTGCGACATGAAAGGGGGTTTTTAGGCGGAGGCCGCTTTTTGCTCCCAG
>CAYQTK010000098.1:0-14440 GCA_964420375.1 uncultured bacterium | reverse complement strand
TAAGTTCCGGCAAGCCGGAACTTATGAAAGCGAAAGCAAGCTTTCCTGTCTGCCGTGTCCGGCACAGGCAGGTGCACTCCAAAAACGGAGTTTCGCAGGCTCGACTATGACCCTCCTGGCCAAGGGTCCCGGCCTGTGGAGCTGTGGATAATTCCAATGATGACATAACCAACAGGCACTGACTCCAAAAAGTTCCTCTGCCCTGGTGTCCGGAATGCAGAAACATTAGCAGGGTAAACAGAGGACAAACATAAGATTAATTGTAAATATCCAGACCCCTGCTCAGTCTACCCACAATTTTCTTTCATGGCCTTGAAAGAGCCGTCAGATGCCTCCAGGGTTTTCTCGATGTCTTCTTCGGTTAGCGCCGCGCTTACGAACCAGTTGTGATGGGGGTGAAAGAACACGCCGTGCTTGGCTGCTTCTGCGCAGAAGTCCCTGTTCTTTTGCCGGTTGGGGTCGTCCTCGAACGTGATGTAGGGCATGGCCGGATGTCCGGTTACGGACACGTTGAAGCCGTGGTTCTTCCCCGCTTCCCGGAGCCCCTGCATAAGCTTTGTTCCCAGCTTGTGGACCTTTTCAATGGCCCCGGAGTCCTTGATCTCCTTAAGACACGCCATTGCCGCGGCCATTGGCTCTGCGGAGTAGAAATGTGTTCCCGAGAAGTACAGTCGCTTGGCAGATTCCATGAACTCCTTTTTCCCGAGGTTTACAGCCAGGGGATGGCCGTTGCCTATTGCTTTTCCAAAGGAGATGATGTCCGGCTCGATATCGCTGTAATAAAGATGTGATCCTTCATACTTGATCCGGAAGCCGCAGCGGATGTCGTCGATCACGAGCAGCATGCCGTGCTTGTCGCAGAGCTCGCGTGCCTTCTCCATGAACCCGGGGGCGGGCTCTTCCTGGTCTTTGAGCGCCCAGTGCCCCACCGGCGTGAGCATGATTGCGGCGAGTTGGTCCTTGTTTTTCTCCACCACTTCCTCCATGTCCTCGATGTCGTTGTAGGTGAAAAAGTAATTATGTTCCTTGTACTCGGGCGGAATGCCGACGGGCGACTCGACGCACCAGTGATGCAGTCCGTGATATGCGTGGTGGGCCCTGGCAATGCCGGGTTTGTCAGTGTGGGTCCTGGCGACCATGGCCGCATGTGAGGTCACGTCGGAGCCGTTCTTGGCGAACACGCACCAGTCGGCCATTGGTATCTCATCCACCAGGAACTCGGCGAGCTCGACCCACCTTCGGCTGGGCAGGCTGGTGCAGTTGCTCCGGTCCGCCTGCTCGCGCACCGCCTTTTCCACTGCCGGATGCTTGTATCCCAAAAACACGGCGCCATAGGCGCACATGTAATCTATGTACTCGTGGCCGTCCACGTCCCAAAGCCTTGCCCCTTCCGCACGGTCGATAAACACGGGCTGTTGCCCGAAGACCAGGAAATAAGGCGTTCTCGGACTGGGAATCCCGCCGGGGATAACATCGGTGGCCCTTTCAAACAACTGGTATGAATTTTTGTACCTGTCGGAGTACTTCATTTTTTCCCTCCTCGTTTACGCACTGCTCACTAATTAAAACCTGCTCCTCACCTCCAGGAGCACCGGATACGCAATGGGGCTGTTCTTGCCCGCCAGGGGAACGCCGACGCCCATGAACACGTCCAACCTGCGGTTCGGCTGGTAGACCACGAAAGACTGTGCTTCCCATAACTCATTTTCGTCTTCCAGGCTTTCATCGTCAACGTCGGTTGCGGAAATATTATTATACCTGCTGAACAGTCCGCCGGCCCACTGTTTGTTGATCTGGTAGTAAAAACCGCCTCTCAAACGGTAGCCGTCGCCCGGGTCCATGTCCACCTCTTCCTCGAAGCCTTTTATCTTGTTGAAGCGGATTTCCCCCGAGCCGGTGAATACCCCTGTAGCCCGCAGCCGGAAAGAGAGGTTGTCACTCCGGTAGCGGTAAGCGAGTGCGGGGTATGCGTTATAGCCCGGGTCCCCCGTACGGAAGTTCTGAAGCCGGACCTCGTCTCCCATGATCTCGTAATGATAGTCCGACAGTCCGCTGGGAAAGGAGAACTCGGAGCCTATGCTAATGCTGTTATGAGGCCCGAAAAACAGCTCATAAGTCATGCCCCCCCGGACGTCTCCGATGGACCCGCCGGTTGTCTCGCCTATCTCGCCGGTTATGTAGGGGACGGCGACCGAAAACTCCCAACTTCGGCTCAGGCCGTAGCGAAGCGCGAGAGCAGAGTTAAAGAGGTTGTAAGAACCGTAAGTCTCTTCTTCTTCGCCGTCCTTGTTCCAGGCCCGGTCCGTGGATAATGACTCGATGTAGAGGTCCGCTTCCCAGATGTGGTGTCCGAGCGTGATGGGACGCATGGTCTCTTGCGCAGGGTAGTCCTCCAAGCGGTAAGAGCCGTCTTTTTCCTGCGCAGACCGGGAACGTGACGTGGTCAACAATAATATAACCGCTGCCAGCAGGCAGACGAGAGCCGGGCGAACCAAGTGGTTATTCATCTTTTTTCCTGTCCCCTTTAATTTTCTCTTCCAGCTTTTTCAAAATAGCGTTCTTGTTGACCTCGGGAAGGAACTTGCCGTCCACGAAGATTGCGGGGGTCCTCTTCACCCGGGCGTGTTGAGCGTCCCGGAAGTCCTTTACCAGGGGCTGCTTGCTCTCGGTATCTTCCATTGCCCGGTGATAGGCCTGCATGTCCAGTCCCGCCTGTTCCATGATTCTGTTCAGACCTTCCTCAGTGAGATCCCTCCTGTTCTCGAGTATCTTGTCCAGGACTTCCCAGAACTTGTCCTGCCTCCACGCCTCCAGCGCGCCCACGTGGACGTCGCCGGCAACTTTTCTTCTCGCCCGGGGCATGAACTTGAAGACGATCTTTACCTTTTTCGGGTGCTTCCGGTGGACCTCCTTGAGCACGGGCACCATCATCTCCGTGTGCGCGGAAAGCAGGTCCAAAAAAGCCACCACGGTGACCGGCGCGTCCTGCGGACCCAGGTGTGGCCTGTCCCTGGTGTGGAACGGATACCTCCGGTCCGGGTCGCGGGGCATGCTCTTTATGTTTCTACTTTCGGACCTGCTCTCCCTGGTGAGGCTCAGGTTTTGAAGCTTCTCCTCGATCCGCCTGAGCCGGTCCTCGAGACGGGTGCCGTCATCCAGGATGACGGTTGCCTGCGGAAGCGAGCGCGACTCTTTGATTGCCTGCAAAAGCTCGGGATCCTCGGGAGGACTGATGAGTTCCATTATAAAGCTCTCGGTTTTTTCAAAGTCGTGCCAGGCTGGTTTGATGACCTCCATGCCGTTTATGAAAACCGCGGGAGTGCCGCGCTTGCCGGTTCTTAAAAGCTGGCGGGCCTGGTCCCGGATTTTTTGCTTGTGCCTTTCTCGGCTTACCGCCCGGAGAAGCTGGTCCCCGTCCATGCCGTGCCGTTCGGCAAACTCCTTTATGTTCGAGCTCCGGACGCGGGAGGGATACTGGTAGATGTAATCATGCGTGACCCAGTACTTTCCCTGTTCTTTGGCCGCCATGGCGAGCTCGGCCATGAAGCAGGCCCGGGGATGCATCCTGGTGGACATCATGGGGTTGCAATCTTTATTCAAAGGAAAGTTCATAATAGTAAGGCTGACCTTGTCGGGATTTTCTTTGACGATCTTTTCCATGGTGGAGGCGAACTTTGCACAGGCGGGGCACTCGAAGTCCGTAAATCCCACCACCTTTATGCTGGCGTCCTCGGAGCCCAGCGTGGGGGCGCCCGAGGTGTCGAAGTTGTAGCTTTTATCGCGATTCAGTCCGGGCTTCCTTTTTAAAAGCTCTGCTTCCCGCGAAAGCCGGTCCAGGTTCTCGGAAATGGAGTTGAAAAGCGGCATTACAGAAGGGCCCTGGGACACTGCGGGACGCACCCTTTGGGGAGCTTCAAGCTCTTGAGGGCGGTCCGGCTTCGGCTTCGGGGCCTGTCTTCCGGTCTGGTCCTTGCAACCCGATACGAAGATTACAAGGATGACGCTTATCACGAGTGCGGCTGCTGTTTTCATCGCGGCAATCCTATTCGTTCCAGGCATGGATTACTATTTCAGCTTCTTTGCATTACTTATCATATCCAGGACGGCGCCGAGGTTCTGGGGACGGAAGAACCCGCTGGTCCACACCGTGGGCGTGGAGTTTATGTCCATCCCTTTTACTATGTTATTGGTCCTTAAAAGCGCATCCCTGTGGGTATGGTTCTCCAGGGCGTTGCGCATGGCGTTCTTGTCCAGCCCCAGCTCTCCCGCTGCTTTAATCAGGTCCTCGCGGAGCTGTTTTTTCTTTTTTTGGTAATCCTCCTGGTCCTTGGGCCTTCTTTTAGGGAACACCTCGCGCTGGTGCTTAAAGATATAGGAGTACATCTTCCAGAAACCGCCCTGGGCCTTGGCTTCGGCAGCGGCTTCGTGTGCCGGCAGGGCGTAAGGGTGAAAAGGGAAACCGTCATTTCGCTTGCCGAGCAGGATACGGTCCACAAATATCAGCCGGACCTTGTCGGGGTTTTCTTCTACCAGGGAATCGAGTTGCAGAGCCATGCGGGCGCAGTACGGACACTGGAAATCGGAAAACTCGATCAGGGTCACCACCGCGTCCTTGGACCCTTTGCCGGGCATTTCGGACAGATCGAAATGCCGGATGGGGGGATAGGTGGGGCGGACGTTCATCAAGCTGTTATTCTTGAACAGCTTCTTTATTTCTTTTACCAGATTTTCGTTGGAGGTGGAAAGGTCCTCCTTAAGATCCGGACACCCGCGGACAGAACTCACCGCGGTCCCTCCTTGTGAACTGTTGATCGCCGTCTCCAGCTCGTCAAGCCGTTCTGCAAGGGGAGTGCCGTCTTCCAATACAACCTGCACGGCATCCGACCCGGGACTTGCCGAGGAGTTCCTGCAACCGGTGAAGTAGCTTGCGGATAAAGCCGCTACCGCAGCCAAAAGTGCCCCGATGAAAACCCGCAAAACGATGTTGGATTTTTTGATAGTCTCTCCCATTATCTTCTCCCTTGTACGTGATTTTGGAAATTCTATTTTGCGCTGTCATTTAGAAAAATAGCTCCATTACCTGCGGGTGTCAAACCGTTTTAGAGAAGCTTTTGAAATGCCGTCGCTCTGTTCCCGGTTTTTTTTCTTTTCGAGGGGCGTCATTCGTGGTAAGTTGATAGGGATTTGCTGTCCGGGGGTCCCCTCATGGAGGGAAGTCGATTTTGAAGTGTTTTATAAATCGCGGACCCTGCGAAACCGGGCCTTGTATTCTGCTCGAAGCTTCATTTTTTGGCTGTTGCGTGTACTATGGCCTGATGATATACTAAATATCGCTGCGAGGTTCTAATCTGACATTAAGAGTATGAACGGGCATGGGAGTTCATTCCCTTTTCAAGGCTTTTCCATGATGGAAGATCAAAAAATCGGACAACTCCTTTTAGGGGAGAAGAAGATATCCGAGGCCCAGCTTCAGGAAGCGCTTGAAGCCCAGGACCAGGCCTATGGCAAATCCATTGGCGAAATACTCATGAACTTCGGCTACATTGATGAGGCCGACCTTTTACGTCTTCTGGCCAAGCAGTTCCATACCCAGTACCTGACCACCAAAAAGCTCTCCGAACTCAACATCCCCGGGATCGTCTTGAAGATGGTCCCCCAGAACGTGGCGGAAAAGCACTGCCTGTTCCCGGTCCAGTACAAGCGTGCGGAAAAGACCCTCACCATCGTGATGACCAACCCTCAGAACGTGGCCGCGGTGGACGAGGTCACATTTGTCTCCGGTATCGGCACAGTTAAAGCCCTGGTGGGCATGGAAGAGTCCATCAAGGCGGCCATAGACAAGTGGTACAAGGAAGACGAGAACGCTTTTGACCGGCTGTTGGGCTATGGCGATGGCATGGAGGGTTACGAGCTGCAAGGTTCGAGTTTTTCCCAGGACCTGGGAGACAAGGACGAGTCCCTGGATCTCTCCAAACTGGTTTCTTCCTCCTCTTCCGGCGGCGGGGAGGACCGGATGGAGATTATTACCGAAGAAGACGAGGAGCAGGAGGACGACCGCATATCCCTCGGCGCTGATGTTGCCGACGAAGAGGGCGTATTCCTGGGCGGCATGTCCGACATGCCGGGAGACAACAACCAGGGCCGCGATGAGCTTGTCATCGAGGAGATGGACACTGATGCAGACCAGAACGTAGAAGAGGTCATGGTGGCTCCGGTGACCTCGGGGGGCGGTGCAGAGCCCTCGGAGCAGGTCGGGGAGGCCAAAGAGGCTGAACAGAAGCCTGCACGTCGCTCGGAGACCAAGCGCTATCGTCTTCGCATGCTGGTAGTCGAGTCCCATGAGAACATCCAGAAGTTCATTGTCAAGCTTTTCAACACCGAAGGTTTCCGTGTGCAGGGGGTCAAGACGCGGGAGGAGGCAATCAGTGCGCTGGAAGCGGAGGAGTACGATTCCCTGGTTATAAAGGAGAAAGACCTGGGCGAGGGCGAGGAGCTAGCCAACCAGGTTACCGAGCGCTTTCCCGCGGTCCAGCTTTGCATCATCAAGGACTACGCCTCTGCGGTGATAGGCGAGACCCGGCATTACAAAAACCTGATGAGCTCTTTTTTGGAGACCATGGACATCCTGGTGGGGCTTCTGGAGATGGAAAGCGGGGGCATGCGTGGCCACAGTCACAACGTGGGCAAGTACTGCCGGCTGCTGGCGTCCAAGCTGGACCTGCTTCAGAGGGAAATCGACTCCATCGCCCTGGCAGGATACGTCCATGACCTCGGCAAGAAAGGCATGTACCACTGGTCGGTGTTCAAGGTCGATAAAAACACCGACCCCGAACAGATCACCGAGCAGACCGAGATACCGCTCAAGCTCCTGGCATCAGCCAAGTATCCTTTCGATATAGCCACAGTGATCCGCCACCAGTACGAAAAGTGGGACGGGAACGGGCTGCCCGGCGGACTTAAAGGAGAAGACATACCACTGGGTTCCAGGGTCCTGGCGATTGTCGAGGCCTTCGAAGACCTGACCAACAAGTCCTCCGGACAGGAGCCCCTGGAAGCCACCGCCGCCCTGGAAAAGATCAAGCAGGAGTCGGAAAGGCTGTTCGATCCCGAGCTGGTCGACTTCTTCATCGGCGTGGTCCGCGACGACATCTACCTCCAGCAGATGTCCGAAGGACAGGAGAGCGTGCTGGTGGTTGACACCGAGATGGAGATGTTGACCCTGCTCGAGCTCCGCCTGGTGAACATGGGCTTTAACGTGTTTACCGCCAGGACCGCGGAGGATGCGCTTGAAAAGGCAAAGCAGGAGAGGCCGTCGTTGATTATCACCGAGACCGACCTGCCCGACTACTCGGGCTTCGAGTTCATCGAACAGATAAAAGCCGACCCGGAAACCAAGGATGTTCCCTTCCTGTTCCTGGCCAGCAAGGACGACTCCAACTCGGTGACCCGCGGCTTCCGCATGGGCGCAGAGGACTACATGATAAAGCCCATCCGCATCGAGATACTTGCCGCCAAGATAAACAACATGATGGCCAAGCTCCGCAGCGAGACCAAGACCGAGCCCAAGGCGGCAGGGGTCTCCGGCAGCCTTACCGAGATGGCGCTTCCGGACATCATCCAGATCATGGGCGCGGGCCGGAAGACGGGCCGGATCATCCTGGAGCACAACGGCAGGTCCTGTTCCATAGACATGGAGGACGGCCAGGTAGTAAACGCCTCGGTGGACGACCTGAAGGGGGAGGAGGCCTTCTACCGGATTCTCTACTGGAACGAGGGCTCCTTTACCATAGACCCCACCGCGGAGATATCCGAGCGAATGATAACCGTGTCTTACGAGTCGCTGATGCTGGAGGGATACCGCCGCATGGACGAAGCGGGCAAAGGGGAAGAAGGAGAGGAAGACGAAATCCAGCTCGACGGCAGCGACTTTATCTGACATACTTTAAGTAAAGGGGGTGATTAAAACCGTTCCATTCGACATAACAGCAAGCCTTGTTCTGGGACTACTGGTTCCGCTTTTAAATCCTGCTTACATAAAGCAGGCCAGGCACGCAGTGGGCAACTGGTACTTTGCAGCGCTCGTCATGTTCGAGCTGTTCTTCTTTATCCCGCTGGGCACGTACCTGTTCTTTTTCTACCCGGACTGGAGCCTCATGTTCTTTGCAGACCCCGCTGCCATGCAGCCGGTGGCCTTGAAGCTTACCGGGCTTTCCGCCGTCGCCGGCTACATGATCGCGGCCATGGGGGGGTTCGCCGTCTCATCCGCGCTGATCAGGAAAGAGAAGGCCCGCAAAGCGTGGATCATCGCCGGGGTGTTGGCCGCCGGCCTCGCAGTCTTCAGCATCATCACCATGACCAGGCTCATGGAGGTCGGGACTTACGCCCAGTTTACGGCATCGCCCCGGGAGACCGTCTTCCTGTACGGACACACCATAGGCATCGTCATAGCCGCTGACGCACTGATTGCAGCGGCCGTACTGGTTACCATGCTCCGCATTTTCAGGAAATCGGGAGCACAGCCGGCCTGAGACAAAAAGGAGGCTTTATGGCCAAGAAGATTATCATTGCCGCCATAGTGGCCGGAGCTCTGGCTTTTGTCATATTCGTGGTTCCCCGCATGATCGAGAAAGAAAAGGCACAACAAGAACTGGAAATGAAGCAAATGGAACAGAAAGCCGAAGAACGCGCCCGCGAAAAGGTCGGCCGGGACACGGACGAGAAAAAAGAAGAGCGGGGCTTTATGGGCCGGGCTATTGACAAGTCGCGCGAAGCAAGTGACAAAGCAAATAACCGCTCGGCGGACAAGCTCGAAGATTACGGGCTCTGATAAACAAAAGCGCCGCTTTTTCCGGATGAAGTGCGCTTTCCACGTGCATACCAACCTCTCCGACGGGGCCATGTTCCCCCAAGAAGCAGTCCGCATATACGCCGACCTCGGGTTCGACGTCCTGGCTATAACCGACCACGAGTTCCTGCTCGGGGACTCCTATTATCGCGACATGAAAGCGCTTGATCCACTGGGCATGATGCTTCTCGTGGGTATCGAGGCCGACTATGTCCCCTGGAACTACCAGCATCTATTGCGCATCCTGGGAACACGCGAGACCCTGCATGTGCTGGCCCATCCCGCTTCCTACTATCTCGAGATCGGCGAGATATGCACCTATATCAAAACAACGCCCTTTCCGGTCCAGGCCGTCGAGGTGACCCAGGGGGGAAGGTATACCCCCGAGTACGATACCCCCCAGATGCCTGTGCCCGGCATAGCGACCGATGACGCCCACCTGCCCGGTGACTGCGGAAGAGCATGGGTGGAGATGGACCGCACCCGGGGCCCCGACCTCGTCATCCAGGCAATAAGCGCAGGAGACTTCCGAAACCGCTTCTACCCCTGAGAGTTTCACAGGAAAAAAAGATGTGATATATACTCTGCCGGGAGGGTCAAATATGATAAATAAAGTCCTGGCAACCGTATTATTCTTGTCCTTGTGCCTGTGCGGAGCATCGTCGTCCGCGGGAATGGGTGAAAAAAAACCTTTGCCTATCATCCCCAGGCCCGTGAAGATCAGCACGAGAAGCGGAGCTTTTGCTCTGCAAGACGGCTCGTCCTTTCTGTTCCCTGCGGCGTGGAAGGGCCCTGCCGAGGTATTCATGAAGAAGTTGGAAGAAAGGCACGGCATAAAGCTCAAGCCCTATCATCCCCGCGCCTTAAACGGCGAAGGTGAAAGCGAATGTGGCAGGGACGAGGTACCGGTGTCTTCCGGGTGTCTGCCCTGTCGTGACTCCATCATCGCAGGGGCCGGCTATTGCCCCCGGAGTGAGGAGATAAGCTTCAGCTTGCTTCGCCAAGAAGGCTACCGAATAGACGCGGATGCCCATAACGTAAAGGTCACGTCCCTGACACCTGCGGGAATGCACAACGGGCTTATGACAATACTCCAGCTTGTCCGGAAAAGCCGGGGCAGGCCGGAAATTCCCGCGGTCAGCGTAGTTGACCATCCCCGCTTCCAGTGGAGGGGAATGCTCCTCGACTCCGCCCGGAGCTTCCTCCCCCCTGACGTTATCAAAAAATATATTGATATCCTTTCCGAGATGAAGCTCAACGTCCTCCACTGGCACCTGGTGGACGACCAGGGATGGCGGATCCAGATGAAGTCCCTGCCACGGCTCCATGAAGTCGGCGGCACGCTCGAGAACCTCTCCGACAAAAAGAAGCGAGCCCTGGACGAGCACGGCTGGGGAGCGGACAACCGCGGCTATTACACGCAAGCGGAGCTCAAAGATATAGTGGAGTACGCCCGGGCCCGCCAGGTCATGATCGTGCCCGAGATAGACGTGCCCGGCCACACCTCGGCCATGCTCGCCGCCTATCCCGACCTGTCCTGCTCCGGTAAAAAAGTACCCCTCCGGGAAGGGCCCGGCATATACCCCACAGCGGTGTGCCCCGGCAAGGAGTCGGTATACGAGTTCCTGGACACCCTGTTCGGCGAGCTGGCAACCATATTCCCCGCTCCTTACGTGCACATCGGCTCCGACGAGGTCGTGGCCTCCGACTGGATGGACTATCCCCAAAACCGCGACATACTCGAAAGGACCGGCTACGAGGGCAAGGAAGGTTTGCAAAGATACTTTGTGGAGCGGGTGAACAAGATACTTGAGAAACACGACAAGACCATGATCGCCTGGGACGAGGTCACTCATTACATACCGGAGGGAGCGGTGGTCCAGGCGTGGCGGTCCCACGACTACGCTCGCATCGCCGCGGAAAAAGGCCATTACTCGGTGGTCTCGCCAACCTCCCACTGCTACATCGACTACCCGCAGCTTGCCTTTACATTGAAAAACCTCTACCATTTCGAGCCTGTGCCGGCAGGGCTTGACAAAAAGCTCGATCTCTACATCCTGGGCGGCGAGGTCAACCTGTGGGGCGAGCGGGTCACGGTCAATAATATAGACCGCAAGGCGTTCCCCCGCGTCATCGGCCACGCCGAGGTCATGTGGACACCGCCGGAGTTAAAAGACTGGGACCACTTTCAGTCCCGGCTTAAAGTCGTCAAAAAGGACATGCGGGAAAGGGGCGTCGGGTTCGGCATAACCTGGCGGGACATCTTCGGGCTTTTATAATGCATGCGAAAAGGAGAAAGCAATGGGGGGTAGAACCACGTTAAAGAAGGCGATCATCATGGCGGTGTTACTGCTTATTGCAGTGCCCTTTATGATGGGCTCGGGGACCTCACAGATGTGGGGAGAGGACACCACTGTCAGCGAAAGTCAAACCGTATCCAAGATATTCAAACGGCTTCCCTCCATCTGGTCCATGCGTCTCAAAGCGAAGATTAAAGCCCGGGACCTGCCCGACTACCGGGGCGACGTTACCGTGCCCGACTCGCAAACCATCTTTTCCTGGATCAAGGGCATCTGCCAATGGCCCCACCGCAGGCCCGGCACCGACGAGGGGCACGCCGCGGAAGATTGGGTCCGCGACCGGTTCCAACAGGTCGGGCTTGAAAACGTGACCATGGACCCCGTGCCCATCACGGTCTGGGAAGCGAAGTCCTGGTCCTTGACCGCGGACGGCCGCACCATACCGAGCTTCTTCGTGGTGAACACCGGCTTTACGGGGCCGGAAGGCGTGACCGCGCCACTGGTGTACGTGGAAGAAGGAACCGCCGAGGACTTCGAGAAGGCGGATGTAAAGGACAAGATCGTTGTGGCTGAAGTGCCTTTCCCCTATCTGCCCAGCGGCTTTTTATTGAAGTACCTGGGAGCGGCATACACCGTGTCCGACCCCGCCGGCTCCATGACGCTCGGCTCCGGACAGTACTTGAACTTCGTCCGCTCCAACTTCCTGGGAGGGACCACTCTGGGTACCGCGCCTCCGAACGACGTGTACTGGAACTCGGTAAAGAACGGTGCCGCGGGTATATGCCTTATCCTCAAAGACCAGCCCGCAGGGACCAACTCCCACTACGGGCCTTATGACGGGATCATGAAACCCATGCCCGGCCTGTGGATCGGAAAGCGCGAGGGCAAAAAGCTCCGCGAGATGGCCATTGCCGGCAAGAAAGCGAGCCTGACCCTGACGGGGTCCAAGAAGCCGGGCGTCATGCACAACGTGTGGGGAGTGCTTCCCGGACGGTCGGACGAGGTCATACTGGTGACCTCGCACCACGACGCCCCCTTTAAAGGAGCGGTGGAGGACGGCGCGGGTGTGGCACAGGTGTTGGCCCAGGCATGGGCGTGGTCCCGGGTCCCCCGTGAACAAAGGCCCAAAACAATGGTCTTTGTGGCTGATGCCGGCCACTTTTACGACTCCAAGGGAGGACACTACTTCGCCCGCAACCATCCCGACATCATGGACCGCACCCGAATTCTCATCACCCTCGAGCACCTCGCTGCAAAGGAAGTAGAAGAAAGCGGAAACCGATACCAAGAGACCGGCAACATGGCGCTCACCGTAATGTTCGCATCCCCCAACCAAGAAGTGCTCGCTGCCGTCATGAAAAGCCTGGACAAAAAGCCCGCGCCCGCCACCGCGGCCATACCCGCGGACTTCTTCGGGCCGGCGCCAACCTCCGACGCATCCGGATACGTAATCGAAGCAGGAGTGCCCGTCATCTCCTGGATCGGATGCCCCTACTACCTGCTCGACGAGCACGACACCCTCGACAAAGTGGAGGTGTCGCAATTAAAGCCGGTGGCGGAAACCACCGCAGAGCTGGTAAAGACCTTCATGGCGATGGAGTGAAACGGAGCCGGATTCAAAAATAAAAATCCTTCGGGTGTGCGACATATTCGGTGGTTATTGCCTGCCGGGTGGCCACGCAGTATCGTCCCCGAAAATGCGGGGGTGGCAACGCCACAGGCTGAACGCCTCCCCATGATGACCCTCCGGCAGCCCCGATGCCGGCGGCCACAGCCGAAGCAGGTCACCTCGTGCTCTGTCTCTCGAAAAAAGGGGAACAGGACCGACTAAAATCGCGGCTAAAGCCGCTCGCACGGTTCTATTCTTCGAGAAGCTAAACTCGCGCGCACGATTATCTTATGTTCTTCGAGAAGCATTAGCCGCGCGCACAAGAACTGCTTTTTGTAAGTGACAAAAACAATTGTGAACAGGCACTGGTGTGTTGTCAAGATCACACTGACGCATAGTGTGCGAGCGACTTCAGTCGCGAAGAAAGCCGTGAGTAAACTCGCGCGCGCGATTATCTTATGTTCTTAGGTTCTTAGAGAAGCATTCGACAAGACACGAGCAGTGAAGCGTTTTTTGTTGCCTCCAAAATGAATGATTTTAGTGCGAGCGACTTTAGTCGCGATTGCGCTGCGCAACTAACAAGGGTCTGCCATCTGTGGAACGCCTTTTCCTGACCCGCATCTTTATCCGTATGCCGGCCTGCTACGTGGAATGACCCATGCGAGAAGAATTGACCCCCCAATTTCAAAGAATTTTACATCAATCAACAGCTACAGGAACTCGGGCAGATGAGCGTTGTCTAAATGGATATTAACAGATCGTAAAGGGTAAGAGGGGATTTCATAAGCAGAAATCTCAAAGGAAGCTAAGTCAAGTTATGAAGAAGAAAGGAGAGATCGAACATGTTTAAAGGCAAAACTGGAAAGTTTATCGTTGGAAACCTGATGGCAATCTGTGTATTCGCTGCTGCGATCTTGCTGGCTGGACATTACAGTGCGCAAGCTCAGGGGCAGCCTGTGAACGTACCCCCCGACAAGGATGCTTTCAAGATCGGTACATATGACAAGATGCAGGCTTTCCAGAAACACCCTGCTCAAGCCGAGTTGAAAAAAATCGAGCGGCAGGCGAATACAGATATGCAAAAGGCCCAAAAGCAGGGCGATCAGCAAAAGATGCGACAGGCCCAGCAACAGTATCAGCAGAAACGGCAACAGGTGTTACAGAAATTTGAGCAGGATGTCTCAGAAGCTGTTCCGGAAATAGCCAAGGAAGCAGGGTTGGAGGCTGTCGCCCTTGATGTGGTGTATACTAAAAATGATGTGAAAACCAAGGACATCACTCCCGAGTTGATCAACTCCTTCACCGAGGAGAAAGGAAAAGATAAGAAAAAGGGAAAAATAGAAATGCCACCTTTTCCCGAGCAAAAACAATAGCATCTGAAGACCATCAGCATAAGCGGCACTGAAGTCAACACGATTGAGAAATCATAAACCTCTGGTGCTTTGACCGCGTCTTTGTGTCGGGTCGCAGGTCAAATCTGGCGGCTATAGTGATTGGTTGAAATTAATCAACCCGACATTAGCTGGCGGTCAAGGCACTAGTGTGTTGTCAAGATCACACTGACGCATAGTGTGCAAGCGACTTCAGTCGCTACTGAAGTCGCTCGCACAGATTACATTGTCTTATGGGGCCTCCAAAGAATCTTTGAGGAGGCGACAGCATGGGTTCAGGGGCGAGAGAGAAAGA
>CAYQTK010000097.1:0-14611 GCA_964420375.1 uncultured bacterium | reverse complement strand
ACTAGTGTTCTGTCAAATGCTTCTCGGGGAATAGAAGAGAATCGTGCGAGCGGCTGATACCGCGATTTTCGTCGGCCCTGTTCCCCTTTTTTCGAGTGACAAAGCACTAGATAATCTTCTCTTCTTCTTCCGCTATCCGCTCATATATCCCGTCCGCGGTTTCCGCTTCGAGTATTTCCTGTTTGAAATCCTCATTCCTGCAAAGCCGGGCGATGCGCGCCAGGATTTTGAGATGGTTTACAGTGTCCGAGCTCGGCGCGATCAGCAAAAAGAAAATCTTGGTGTGACTGTCCTCCGCCCCGAAATCGACGCCGTCTCTGCTCCTGCCCACTCCCAGGACAAAGCTCTCCAGCTTGGGAATCCTTCCGTGGGGAACGGCAACCATCCCGTTCATGGCAGTGGCCGACTGGTTTTCCCTTTGAATGAGGATTTGAGCAAGCTTGTCTTTGTCCATGGGAACGCGATCGATAACCACTTCGAGCAGCTCGGAGATGACACCTTCCCGGTCTTTCGACTTCAAGTCGGTGACCACGTTTTCAGGAGTGAAGATGTCTTTGAGCTTCACTTTGACCCGCCTGCTTTTGATATTGTCCGCATTTCAAACCCGCTCCGTAAGAGCTCAATAACATTCAAATCAAGCTTTTCCTTGCGTTTTTTCTGGCTCATGTTCCGCGCTTTTCAAAGCTCGATACACAGTGCAAAAGCCGGATGCTGCCCGGCTTCGTCTCCTGGTGCCGGGAATCCGGCCATTATATCATCATCACTTTTCTATTTCAGCCCGGCGAAAAATGTTGCTTGTCTAGCGATGCGCTCTTCCTTTTTGGCTTCAATGCAATCAAAAAGAGTCGGTTCCACAAGCCCGCTGTCTCACTCTTCCGGCTCGATAAGCCCGTAGTTGCCGTCCGGTCTACGGTAGATCACCGCGATGCTCATGCTCTCAGCGTCGCGGTAAACGATGAAGTCGTCGCCTTGTTCCTCGAGTATAACAACGGCGTCGTCCACCGACATAGGCTTGGGAATGAACCTGTCTGCTTTTATGACCTCGGGCTCCGTGCCCTCGGTCTCCCCCGGACTTTCCTCTGCTTGCCGGTAAACTGCGAACGAATTCTTCAGGTCGTTGGACCGGTTCTTTTTCCTGTCGATCTTTTTGGATTTCTTTCGGGTCTGCTTTTCGAGCTTGTCAAGGACGAGGTCCACTGCGCTGCGGAGGTCCTCTTTTTCCTCCTTGCCGGTAAGCTGCATGTTGTCGGCGCGGAGGATGATCTCCACGCTTCTGCGGAACTTTTCCGCCGACAGGATCACGTCAGCCTCCTGCGGTTTCCGGAAATACTTCCCGGCCAGTTTTTCAAGCTTTTCTTCCACGTAGCTCCTGATATCATCGTCGGAGTCCATGTGTCTGAAGGTTGTGTTGATTTTCATCAAATCCCTCTCTTTCTCATCATCTTAATATCTTCCTTGTACAAATGATCGGCTTTTCGGTCTCATAAAAGCTGCTTTCTTTTGGAGGACGAAAGGATTCCCAGCATCTCCCTGTACTTGGTCACGGTTCTCCTGGCGATCTTTATGCCTTGCTCCTTGAGCTTGTCCACGATCTCCTGGTCGGACAAAGGATGCCGGGGGTCTTCGCCCTCGATGACCTGCTTGATCCTGTCCTTGACCGACTCCGCGGCCACGCTTCCTCCCTCGTTGGTTTCGATGCTGGAGTTGAAGAAGAACTTGAGGGGAAATATCCCCTGGGGGGTATAGATGTACTTCTGGGCGGTGACCCTGGAGACGGTTGACTCGTGCATCTCAATGTCCTGGGCAACGTCTTTCAATACCATTGGCTTCAAGTGTGCTATGCCTTTATCGAAAAAGTCGCGCTGACACTTAAGTATGGACTCGGTGACCTTGTAGATTGTCCTCTGTCTCTGGTGGAGGCTCCTTATAAGCCAGACCGCGCTTTTGAGTTTGTCCTGGATGTACTCGCGGGCTACCTTTGACTCTCTGCCTCTTTCCTTCAACAGCCTCCGGTAGTAAGGGCTTACCCGCAGCTTGGGCAGACCGTCCTCGTTCAACACGATAGCGTAGTCGTCTCCGACCCGGTAGACATAGATATCGGGGGTAATATACTCGGCGTGTTCGGATGAAAAGGGTCTGCCGGGCTTTGGTTCGAGTCCCTGTATGAACTTCACCGCCTCTTTAACCCTGGGCACGGAGACCTTGAGATCGCGGGAGATAGTTCGATAGTCCTTGTTCTGCAGCCTGGTGAGGTGGTTTTCAATGATCTGTTCCACCACGGGCTCGAGTTCCTCAAACTGTTTTAGCTGGAGAAGGAGGCATTCTTTCAGGCCTCTTGCCCCCACGCCTACCGGGTCCATTGCCTGGATTTTTCGTAGTACATTTTGTACTTTCTCGAGGTCTTCTCCGCTTTCCTGGGCGATGAGTTCGAGGTCCGCGTTAAGGTATCCGTCATCGTTTAAGTTGCCGATGATAAGGCTTCCGATTTTTTCTTCTTCGAGGGTGAAGTTGGACAATCTCATTTGCCAGAAAAGGTGGTCGGACAGGGTTATCTTTTTGCTCAGGGTGGCGTCCATTTGGGGCAGCTCTTCTTCGGGACTGTTTGCCCTTACTCCGTCCCCGCTCATTCCGGTGTAGCGCAGGTCTTCATACTGGTCGAGGAACTTCTCCCAGTCGAGGTCGTCATAGCTGTCTTCCTGCTCCTGGGGTTTTACCCCCTCGGTTTCATCGGTATGGCGGGCCAGTTCTTCCGGCTCCATCTCCGTCTCCGGCAGTTCTTCCAGGACGGGGTTCTCCTGCATCTCCTGGTTGATGGCCTCGGTAAGCTCGAGCCTGGAGAGCTGGAGCAGCTTGATGGCCTGCTGGAGCTGGGGTGTTATCACCAGTTGTTGTGACAGCTTGACGCTCTGTTTAAGTTCTATCGCCATGATATCACCGCCTTTAAGTGTCCCCCTCTCAGTGCGGTCCTTCTATCCCCGGGTCCCTGGGCCGGGCCGTTCTTTTCGAGCTTACCAGTTCGAAGTCCTCGCCAAGGTAGTACTTCCTGGCCAGCTTGTTCTCCACTATCTCGGCGGGCGTTCCCGATATGATGACCTTTCCCTCGTGGATGATGGTTGCGTGATCGCAGATGCTCAGGGTCTCCCGCACGTTATGGTCGGTTATCAGCACTCCGATGCCCCGGTTCGACAGCTCGTTGATTATCCTCTGGATGTCGGACACCGCTATGGGGTCTATGCCGGCGAACGGCTCGTCCATGAGAATCACTTTAGGATCGGTAACCAGGCTCCTGGCTATCTCGACCCTTCTTCTCTCCCCTCCGGAAAGGGTGATGGCCTTGCTTTTTCTGATATGGTCCACTCCCAGGTCGTGGAGTAGCCTGTCCACCCGCTCTTTTCTGCGGTTTTTGGAAAGGTCCATGTGCTCCGCCACCGCCATGAGGTTGTCTTCCACTGACAATCCCCGGAAGATGGACGCTTCCTGGGGGAGGTAGTTTATGCCTTTCCTGGCCCGCTTATACATGGGAAGCTCTACAATGCCTTGGCCTTCCAGAAAAACGTCTCCGCTGTCCGGTTGGATCACCCCCACCACCATGTAGAAGCTGGTGGTCTTGCCCGCGCCGTTAGGTCCCAACAGGCCGGCGACCTCGCCGGGACGCACGGAAAAGCTGACGCCGTCAACCACCTTGCGGCCGTGGTATGATTTCAGAAGCCCGCGGGCAAAAAGACCCTTTTCCCGGAGCTGTCCGGCATTACTCTCTGTTGCGCCGCCGGGACCGGCTGTTTCCACGGTTTCGTTCATCAGGTATTCCCGAGTCGGCTACTCTTTTGACTTTCGCCCATTTTTGTCCTTGCCGGTCTCGCCTCCTTGCTTTGTCGCTCCGGGCCCGGCAGAGCCTGGGGAGGCTTTTTTCGATTGCCGCCACTCGATACTCGGTTTTTCCACCATCATCCTCTCCGTGTCGATCCAATAGGTCATCTTCTTGCCGAGGATGATCTGGTCCTCCTGGACCACCCGGGGGCTACCAATAAGGTAGATGACTTTTTTACGGTTGTCCCATATTAATTTTTCCGCGGTGGCAAAGGCGTCTTCCATGTGGACCTTTACATTGCCGCGGGCTACCAGCACGGTGACCTTCCAGTCTTTTGTATAGCTGACCTCCATCCGGTCGGCGTAAATGGTCCGCTTCCCCTGCTTGGCGCTGACGTGCTCGATCCATGTCAGCTTGCGGGCGGCAAGGTCGCCTTCAAAACGCTCGGCGTTGATATAGACCGGCACGTCGTCCGCGGACTTGAACCCGCTGAACGGTCCCGAAGGGGCCTCGAGCTGGGCGGGTGCCTGCAAAGCCGGCACGGCCATAATTATGATGGCAACGAGGAGTATCCCCGCGCTTGTTTTCATTGCTTTGCTCCTTTTCCGGAGAACCCCCGCTCGAACTCCATCTTTACATCCCGCTTTATGATTACCTTCTCGGTCTCGGTGTTCGCCCATAGTCCCCTGCCGGAAGCTGTCCAGTCTTTGCCGGTGATTCTCACCCCCGAGTCGGTGGCCGCCGTCTTTTTGCCGGCGTCGTAGTCGAGCCGCTCGGTTTCCAGCGTCACTTCAGACTCCCAGTTTACGGTAACTTCGCCCGAAATTGTCATCTTTTCGGAGCCGGCATCATATGTTCCTTTTCTCCCGCTTATGGCCATTACCTGCCCCGTCTTGTCAAAGCGGCGGGCTTTCATCCGGCTTACATGGTACGTGTCTTCCTTTTCCCAATAGGAAGCGGTCTCGCCTTCCAGGACCCATTCTTTCAAGCCCTGCCGATAGAGCTCAACGTATACATCATTGAAGATGCGCATGACCTCGGGATCGGCCAGGTAGCGGGCGTTCTTTCCCTCTATAGTGACCGTGTTCCCGTCCCGGGGGGTGTATAATCCTTCCACCCCGGCCAGGTAATAGACGTCCTCTTTGCGGTGATAGGAGGCCGTGCTTCCGGAAAGCTCCCATTCTGTCCGGCCCTCGCTGGCGAGCTTTATGTTTACGTCGCCGTTCAGGTGCATGGTCTCGGCGTCGGAGTCGTACCTGGCCTTGTCTCCTCTAAGGTCCACGGTGCCACCCTCGGCCGGATACATGGTCCCCCTCATGGCTGATACGTAAAAGTAGTTCTCGCCTCCGCGGTAGCTGGCTGTCTCGCCATAAATGACCCATTGCCTGCGGCCCTCAGCAAAGATTTCTGCGTGGATCCCCTCTTCCAGGACGATGTCTTCGCTTTGTTCGCAATAAACTCCTTGCCGCGCTTTGACCCTTGCGGTTCCGCCGTCCTCCAAGGGTATGTCCGCAACCGGTGCGGACACCTTTACCAGGCCGGGCTGCCGTTCCTTGGGTTGATGAAACTCCAGCCCCTGACAGGTCATGATCCAGGAACTCTCGCCTTTTTCAACGGAAGATATCCTGGTTGTGCCTTCCAGTGCAATCCTCACCCCCGGCGGCAACACCGGAGAATGCTTCGTGTCTCTCTTTCCGGGAGCGCCCACTTTATACAGGGCAACCACCAGCACTCCGGCCAGGAAAATGGCTGTAACCACCCCTGCTGCCTGCCGGTTTTTCATGTCTTTTAAGCCCTTGAAATCAATGAACAAGGCGTCTCAGCGCCTCTTTTTAACTCTGGTCGCGAGTATAACACCAAGGATTCAGGGTGTAAAGACGGGTTCTGCGCCGGCTTGTATATGATTCGTAGCATAGCAGGGTGCAAGGTGTTTTTTGTGCTCATCTAAGAGACCTCGAAGCACCGCACAAAGTGGCCCGAACGCTTTTGATAAAGCTCGGGCATTGTTTCTCTGCAATGGTCTTGCACCATGCTGCATCGGTTCTGGAAGGGGCATCCCGGAGGCAGGTCGACGGGACTGGGCACCAGGCCGGGAATAACGAAGAGCTTCTGCCAGCCGCTTTTGGCGGGATGCTCCGTGGCCGCTTCTTTTCCGGGCAGGCTTTCCATCAGTCCCCTGGTGTAAGGATGAAGGGGGTTCTCGAAAATAATGTCTACAGAGGCTTCCTCCATCACCTTGCCGGTATACATTACGTACACGTAATCCACGGTCTCGGCGACCACACCGAGGTCATGGGTTATGATAAGCAGGCTCATGCCCATCTCCGAGACCAGCTCCTGGATGAGGTCGAGTATCTGCGCCTGGATGGTAACGTCCAGGGCTGTGGTGGGCTCGTCGGCAATAAGAAGATCGGGCCGGCAGGACAGGGCCATGGCGATCATGACCCGCTGGCACATTCCGCCGGAGAGCTGGCCGGGATAGTCTTTTATCCTTTTTTCCGGGTCGGGTATGCCCACCTTCTGAAGAAGCTCGATCGACAAGGCCCGGGCCTGTTTGCGGGTTTTGCCCTGGTGAAGACGGATGACCTCGCCGATCTGGTCGCCCACTGTAAAGACCGGATTCAAAGAACTCATGGGCTCCTGGAAGATCATGGATATGGCATTGCCGCGGATCCGGCGCATCTCGGAGATGGGGAGCGAGAGCAGGTCCCGGTCCTGGAAGGCAATGCTTCCTTTTGCGATCCTTCCCGGCGGGTCGGGTATCAGCCGGAGGACCGAAAGTGCGGTCACGCTCTTGCCGCATCCCGATTCGCCGATAAGTCCTGTCTTGCCCCCTGCGGGAACTCTGATAGACACTCCGTCAACCGCCCGGAGTATGCCCTCTTCGGTCCTGAACTCGGTTACCAGGTCCCGGATCTCGAGGAGATTGTTATAAGCTTCCTTCTTTTTCAGCTCTACGCTCATGTGTCATCTTTTTCCTTGCCGAGCTCTTCCACTTTCTTCTCCAGCTTTGCGATGCGCTCCGAGGTCTCCTTTACCCACTGGACAAGGAGGTTGACGTTGTCAAAAAGCTTTCGAAGCTCGTCAACGCTCATGAAATCGCATTCCGCGGGCTCGAGAGCGGAGAGCTTGTCCTCGGTGGCTTTTAACATCTCCCCTTTTTTGGCTGCGGCAACCGCGGCAAAATCTCCCACCCGGGCCTCTTCCTCCAGGTTGTCGAGAACGTCCTCGGTGAGCTCCTTGGACTCTTCTGCCGGGGCTTTGGCTTCTTCTTCAGCCTCCGGGAAAGGTCCGGCTTCCTCCTCCTCACGCTTCTGCTCCTGTTCCTCGTGCAACTGCTCTTCTTCCATTTGTCCGCTGCCGGAAGTTTCTTCGTGCTGCAACTCTTCCAAAGGTTCCGGCTCCGCGGACTCCTGCTCCACGGGCTCCGGTTCCGGGGGTTCCGGCTCCTCCTGCACCGGCGGCTCCGCGGACATACCTCCCCCCAGTTCATCGCTCTCGAAGTCTATCTCCTCCACGTCCTCCGGCAGGGGGGACATGGAGTCTTCATCAGCAGGCCCCGACTTTCTCTCCTCCGGCTCTTCGGGGAGTTCCGAAGCAGGCGGATACAATTCCCCGGTTTGGGTGTCTTCCGGTTCATCCTTTTCGTCCGGTCCGGGCTCTTCAGAGGAAATATCTGCTTGCCCGGTCTCATCCTTTTCTTCCGGGATTGAAGCGGGAGACTTCATCTCCGTTACCTGCTCATCTTCTTCCCAAGCAGGTCTTTGTTCGACCGGCTCTTCCGCTGATGAGTCCGCTTGGGGGTCGGGTCCTGCGTCTGCGCTTTCAGTGTTTTCTTCAGGTGCTAATCCCGGTGAGCTCTCTTCAAAAAGAGAACGCAGGTCGTCTTCAGTGACCACCTTGATGTCGTTTGCCTCGGCAGGACCGGTTGTCTGCCGGGTTTGCTCAGGTGGTTCTTCAGGATAAATATTTTCAAAGGGCTGCTGCAGTGACTCTTGGTCTTCCCGGGAAGCAGACGTTCCATCCTCCGCAGCTTTGGCGGAGTCTTGGGGGGCAGGCTGCTCTTCCTTGTCTGCAAACAGGTCCACTGAGAATATCTGCTCGCCCGGCGTAGAGGAATGGTCGGTTTCGAGGACCTCCTTTAATATCTCCATCTCCTCTTCCGATCCCTCTTCGTTCACCACCGGCTCGTCAAAGCCGTTATTGTCGTCGTCAGTCATGGGATTGCCTCCTTTATTTCCGCGGACCTGTAATACCTTTTCAACCCGTGTCTTTGAGCCGGGGATCGATGGCGTCTCTTATACCTTCTCCAACCAGGTTCAGTGCGGTCACAGTAAAGAATATAGCCAGTCCGGGAAAGAATGTCAGCCACCAGGCGGACTCGTAATACAGGTTTGACTGCCTCAAGATATCTCCCCAGCTCGGCGTGGGAGGCTGGACCCCGAACCCCAAAAAGCTCAAGGACGACTCGATGAGTATGGCTTCCGCCACCCCGAAGGTGGCCACCACCAGCACCGGCGTCAGTGCATTGGGCATGACGTGCTTTACAATGATGCCGATATCGGTGGCCCCCAATCCCCGGCTCGCTTCCACGAAGTCCTGGTTGCGCAATTTAAGGAACTCTCCCCTTACCAGTCTCGCCGTATTGGTCCATCCCACCAAACCGATGGCGGCCATTACATTATAGATACTGGGCTGCAGGAAGGCAATAACAGCGATGATGAGAATCAGCGCGGGAATGGATAGCATGACCTCGATAAGACGCGATATTACCATGTCAACCGTGCCGCCGTAGTAGCCGGCAAGGCTGCCCAGCACCAGGCCGATAAAGACATAGATGCCCACTGCAACGAAGCCCACTGACAACGCAATCTTGCTGCCGTGGACTATCCGGGAAAGCACGTCCCGCCCGGAATCGTCGGTTCCCAGCAGATGCCGAGGTCCCGGCCCGTGCAATGAATGCCCCTTGTCGATCTGCGCAGGAGCCCAGGGTATGGGGGCCAAGTAAGCGTAATCGCCCTCTCCAAGAGAGTCCACCACCTCGTCTATCCGGCGGACGGAGAACTCCTTGTAATCCATGCGGAGCTTTTCGGGCAAGTAGTCACGGAATGCCGGGAAGTAAAGCTCTCCTTTGTAGCGCATCATGAGCGGCTTGTTGTTGGCCAGAAGCGGCGAGAGCAAGGCCACGATAAAAAGCGCCAGCACGCCGAACAAGGCGGCCAGTGCCCACCGGTCGCGGCTGAACTGCTTTAACACCATGGCCCAGTAGGCCCGCTTCACCGCAAGCAGGTAGACAAGGTAAATTGCGACTGCGCCAACCACCAGGGCGCCCAGCGGACCGCCGTAAACGATGATGAAGCTGCCCAGCCCGCCTTGCAGCGCGAAGAACAGGAAGACCGCCAGGAAGGCGATCTCCACGGCAAGAACTCCCTTGAGCAGGTGGAGCGCTAAAAAGTAAGCGATACCCCGGCTTCCCTCATGAAGCCGGTTCCTTTCCCTGGCGAGCCCGCGTATAAATACCAGCAGTACAATTACCAGGGGGCCCCGCCATCCCCACTTGATTATGATGCCGGAGATAGCGAGATAGAGCTCGCCGCTGTAGAGCACCAGCACTATGGCCGCAGCAACCGCGGCCAGGCCTGCCAGAAACTGTTTCGGCTTTAGAGTAAGGGGTGCCGTCCCAAAGGTTATGCGCGGGTCCACCAGGGTATAGGCCAGGTCCGCGACCAGGATTCCCAAAAGCGTGAGAAAGGCTGCAATGGTGGTGATGCCCATGATCACCGGGTAGTCGCGGGAAAGGATGGCTTCGAAGGACAGCTTGCCCATCCCGGGTATGGAGAATATCTGCTCGATGATGACCGAGCCGCCGATGATGGCCGGGAACAGGTAAGCCAGCAGTGTAATGATGGGGATGAGCGAGTTCCGGAATGCGTGTTTCATGATCACGGTCTTTTCCGCCAGCCCCTTGGCCCGCGCGGTCTGAATGTAGTCCTGCCGGATGACCTCCAGCATGGAGCCTCGCATCTGGCGGGAGATAAATGCCAGGCCGGTATAGGTAAGACAGGCCACCGGCAGTACGAGGTGATGTGTCCGATCGAGAAGCCATTCCCAAAAGCCCATTTGGGAGGCCCCGTCGGAGCTCAACCCGTAGATGGGGAAAAGGTCCAGGGACTTCTCAGCGCCGAGTGCGTTCATCACGAAGTCGGGGATTAAGAACAACAGCCAGTCGGGCAGGTCTCCTCCCCCGAAAAGGGTGATCAGCATCATGGCCGCCCAGAAGTTGGGCACGGAGTAGAGGATGAAAAGGAAAAGCGTGATCGCCCGGTCCGACCATGACCGCTGCTTGACGCTTGACAACACGCCGAGTGGCACTGATATGAAGTACACCAGGAAGATGCTGATAAGGCTTAGCTGGAGGGACACGGGGACGCGTTCGAGAATTTTATCGGTGACCGGCTGGTGGTCCTTGTATGACGTTCCGAAATCCAGGGTGAAGATTTGCTGGAGCCAGCTCCAGTACTGTACGTGGAGGGGATCGTCAAGTCCGTAAAGCTCGCGTGTCTGCTTGATGACCTCTGCTGTGTACTCGGGGTCCATGTCGCCGCTCTTGGCCATGCGGATTTTGAACTCTGCGGGGTTGCCGGGCGCGAGCTGGATAAGAAGGAAGGTTATGACAGTGATCCCGAAAATAGTCGGGACCATTGCCAGGATTCTTTTTATGATGTACTCGAGCATCTGCCTATCTGGGCATGGACTTGTATTCCTGGAGTTCCTCCGGCACGTACCACTCGTTGAAGTCGAAGACGGGCCGGTAGTTATGGGGCACGATGTTATGGAAGCGCTTGTCCACTGCTGTAAGGTGCTTTCGGACCACGCAGAAGGTATAGGGCTGCTCTTCGTGGATTATGCGATGCATGCGGCGGCAGTACTCGATGCGCTTTTCGCGGTCGAACTCTTGCCGGTTTTTCTCGATCAGCTCGTCCACCTTTTTGTTTTTAAATCCCACGTGGTTCGAGCTTCCCTTCTGGTCTGCCTGGCTGGAGTGCCAGAGCTGGTAGGGATCGGGGTTTGACACCAGTCCCCATCCCATGCAGCAGGCGTCGAATTTCCATCCCTGGACCTTTTCCAGAAAGGACGCCCACTCCATCTTTCTTATCTCCATGTCAATGCCGGCCTTCCTGAGGTCCTGCCGGTAGATATTGGACATCTGCTCCCAGGTGGGGACCCCGGACGTAAACGACATCTCGAAGCGGAACTCCTTGCCGTCCTTGTCAAGAGTGCCGTCGTTATCAGTGTCCTTCCAGCCGGCCTCCGTCAAAAGCTCGCGTGCCCGCTCGGGATCGTACGGTAAAGGCTCGACCTCCGGGTCGGCGAACGGCCCCTTGTGATAAAAAGGCCCGTTGGCTATGGTGGCCTGGCATTTGAAAACCTCGTTCTTGATAAGCTCCCGGTCAAGCAGCATGCTCAGGGCATGCCTCACCTTTTTGTCCTGGAACAGCGGCTTCCTGAGGTTCCAGCCGATGTAGTTATAGGTGGGATAGTCGTAGCGGATTTTGTTGAACTTCTCCAGAAAGCTTTTCGAGCTCGTCTGCATCACCCACTGGGTGGGGTTCAGTTCGAGGTAAAGGTCCAGTTCGCCTTTCTTCAACACCCGGAGCGCTACCTGGTCCTCGGTGATGATCTTGAAGTAAACGCCTTCCAAAGGCGGGCGCTCTCCCCAGTAGTCTTCGTAGCGCTCGACCAGGATGCGCCGGCCGGTGTCCCACTTCACGAACTTGTAGGGCCCGGTGCCGACCGGCCGGCGGCCGTAGGGGTGTTGGTTGAAGTCGGTGTCGCCGTCCAGGATGTGCTTGGGAAGTACGGGCACGCCGCCTACAGTGGAGAGGGCCTTGAAGTAGGGCTTTTTCCACTTCACCTCGATGGTGTGCTTGTCGAGCGCTTTATAGGACTCGCAGTCGCCGAAGAAGCTCCGCAGCACGGGCGCGTCCACTTTGGGGTCCATGATGCGGTCCAGGGTATAAATGAAGTCCTCTGCGGTCACGGTATGGCCGTCGTGAAAGGTCACGCCCTCGCGGAGGTGATAGGTAAAGGTCAGCTTATCGTCGGAGACTTCCCACGACTCGGCGAGAAGAGGCTTGAGCTCGCCCGTGTCCAGGTCCATGTCAAGAAGACCTTCCATCACGTAGTAATTTACGTTTTGCTCGTAAACGTCGGTGGCCAGAACAGGGTTTAATGTCCCCGGCTCCGCGGGAAGCCTGCGCACCAGCACGTCGCCGCGGTCAGGGGACTCGCCCGCGGGAGCGGGCAAACTTTTTACGCCCCCGTAGTCCGGAACATCCGCGCAGCTTTGATAAGAAGCTTCCACTTTTACGTCCTGGTCATTCTTTGTGTTTTCATCCTTCGAGGCTTCTTGTTTTGCTTTTTTGCCGTCCTCTTTCGGAGTTACATCTTTCGCATTCTGCTCCTTGTTTACTTCCTTTCCGGCTTTCGGAGAAGGCTCTTTCTTTTTATCGTTTTCTCCACCGGTCCTCTTGCAGCCCGTTAATAGAATCAATACCATGACCGGCAATAAAACCCGGGACCACCTTATCATCTGACGTCCTCCAGCCTGCCCTTTATCTTGGCCCGCAGCGAGGGGGAAACAGCTTCTTCCAAGGCCCGTTTATAAAACTCCCGCGATTTCGAGGTTTCGTTCATGGCCCGGTAACAGTCCCCCAGGTGAAGTAAGATTTCGCTGTCCGCGCCCGCGGCTTTATACGCCTTGTTAAGCCACTTCAGCGCTTTTTCGTAATCCCCTTTTTGAAAGTAGACCCAGCCCAGGCTGTCCATGATGTATCCCGAATCCGGAGACAACTCCAATGCCTTTTTGATAAGTTTCTCCGCTTCATCCAGCTTGATGCCCTGCTCCGCCCATGTATAGCCGATGAAGTTCAAAGCGGCCGCGCTTCGGGGATGGTCATCAAGATACTCCTGCATGGTGGCGACTGCCTTGTCGTTCTTTCCCCAGGCAGTGTAGTTGAGGGCCCGCTCCAGCCATAGCCCCTCCCTGTCGGGGAACATTTGCAGCGTGCGCTTTATGATCTGCTCCGCGCGCCGGTGGTCACCGGTATGCCGCAGAGTCCAGGTGTAGAGCATGATCACCTTCAGGTTTTGGGAACGCCTCGAATAGAGGTCGTCCGCTACAGTCCTGGCTTGTTCGGTGTCCCCCTTTTTCAGGGCGGAGATGATGATCTGTCTTCGAGAGGACAGGTATAAATTCGAGTCCGGAGGGACCGACTCGAGATATGAGAGGGCTTCCATTTCATTGCCTGCCTTCATCTCGACGAGTCCGAGGCCGTAGATGGCGCCCGTGCTTTGAGGTTCGATTTGAAGTGCAGATTCGAACTCGGCCCGGGCCTGCTCGATCCGGTCCAGGTCCAGAAGAATGAAGCCTTTGCGGAGTGACCAGGTAGCATCCGGCTTGCCCACGGCCTTGCCGCCTTCCAGCACCTGGAGTGCCTCCTCTTCCCTGCCCGTATTTATAAGCAGCTTTGCCAACAGCTTGCGCGAGTCTGAGTCGGAAGGGAAAAAACCTATTAATGCATATCCGGTCTCGATGGCCTTGTCCGGCCTGTCGCGTTTCGCTTCCAGCCGCATGAGATCGTAAAGAGCGGGGTAGAAGCTCGACGAAATCTTAATGATCCCCCGGTAGCGGGAGGCGGCCTCATCCGTGTCTCCGGACCGCCGAAGTATGGCCGCCACATAGTAGCGGACCATCAGGGCCCGGGGATGACTTTTTGCAAAGTCCTCCAGGGCAAGAAGAGCCTGGTCGATATCCCCCTGCTGAAGCAGGACGTCCGCCAGTTGGATAACGTACTCCGCATTATCCGGCGCAAGCCGCGCAGCACGGCTGAGTTTTTCCTCCGCCGCGGCAAGCTTGTCCCTCTCTATCAGGACAAGACCCAGAACGTAGTAGGCCTCGGCGTTTCGAGGGTCCAGCTCGACTGCTTCCTCCGCCCACCCCTGGGCCTCCAATAGTCGGCCTTCCTCAATGAGGTTATAAGCAAGGACAGTTCGAACGTATGCGGAATCCGGGTCCGAGTCCAAAGCGGAGAGCAACTCCTCGATGGCCTGGCCGCGCCTGCCCTCCAGTGCCAGTATCTGGGCGTAACTGAAATGGGTCATGGCGTCTATTTCCCGGCTCTGCTTTTCCTTTGCAGGACCCCGCTCGATCTCCGATTGCACCTTGTCGAAGTAATTCTCGATACGAGGGCAACCGCACATTAAGAGCGAGACAACAACCGCAATGGCGATGACTGCCGGGGACCTCGTTGGCAAAAGGTATGATATTTTATCCATAGGTTGAAATTTAACACACATACTGACAGGGAGCAAAAGCCCGAGCACGTGGGTGTGCGACATATTTGGTATCGTTGCCTCCCGGGTGGCCCACGCAGTTTCGTACCCGAAACCGCGTGGGTGGCAGCGCCACAGGCTGAACGGCCCTCCCCTGATGACTCTCCGGCACTCCCGATGCCGGCGGCCACAGCCGAAGCAGGTTACATAGTGCTCTGTCTCTCGAAAAAAGGGGAACAAGGCCGACGAAAATCGCGGTATCAGCCGCTCGCAAGATTCTTTTCTGTTCTTCGATAAGCATTTTTTAGAGCAGTAGTAGCGGATTACATGAAAATTTATAAGCTGCGTGCGAGCGGCTTTAGCCGCGATCTTCATTGGATCCGTTCCCCTTTTTTCGAGTGACAAAGCACTATTGTTTGCTAACAATTGTTTTTGCCGCTTACAAAAAGCAGTCCTTTTGTGCGAGCG
>CAYQTK010000096.1:0-14672 GCA_964420375.1 uncultured bacterium | reverse complement strand
GCGCTGAACATGACGGCATAGGCCAGGGGAAAGGCGGCAAAGGTTATTCCTCCGGCGGCCACCAGCCAGACCTCGTTGCCGTCCCAGAAGGGACCGATCGCGTTGTATATGGTCCGCCGGTGCTTCTCATCCCTGCCCAGGAAGGGCAGCAGGATGCCTCCGCCCAGGTCGAAGCCGTCCAAGAGGAAGTAAATCCCCCAAAGCAGCCCCCACAAAGCAAACCAGATGAGTTCCACCTTACTCCTCCTCTCCAGCGTCCGAAGCCGTCGCAGCCTCGGCCTCCTCCGGGCCCTGGCGGGCAAAACGCCAGACGAGATAGAAGTTGACCAGCCCGAGCACCGCGTAGACCAGGATAAAGCCGACAAGTGAGGTCCATACCTGGCCCTCCGCGAGCGTGGAAGCCGCGTTTGCTGTTTTTATTTTGCCGTAGACGATCCACGGCTGGCGTCCCACTTCAGTCAGAATCCAGCCGAACTGGAGCGCCATGTACGGCAGCGGAATGGCCAGTATAAATATCCACGGCAGCCGCGGATATCGTTCCAGGCGCTTTCGGAGAGCTGGTAACACTGCGTAACCCGGAATCCTGGACTTGTCCGGCCCGTAGTAGACAAGTCCGAGAAGCGCCAGGGGAATGAACAGGAACCCCAGCCCCACCATGGCGCGGAAAGCCAGGTAAGATATGAGCACCGGAGGCCGCTCTTCCTCGGGCCACTCCTTCAATCCCTTGACCTCTGCGCCCGGCCGGTGATAGGCCAAGAGGCTCAGTGCGTTTGGTATCTTGATAAGCTCGACCAGGTTGCGTTCGTTCTTTTCGTCGGGAATGAGGATCAGGGTCTGGTCCGCGCCTTCTCCTTCGGGGCTGGTCTCCCACAGTGACTCCATTGCAGCCAGCTTGGTGGGCTGTATCTCCGCGACCACTGCACCGTTCACGTGTCCCTGGACCACTTCGAACAGGGAGAAGACCAGGGCGAAGTACATGCCGATTCGAGCGGAGGTCATGAACAGCTCTTTATTGCGGTTTTTCATGATGTGGTATGCGGATACTCCCATGACAAAGAATCCGGAGAGGATAAAAGAGCCGGCCACCGTATGGAGGAACGCGTTGATCGCGGTGGGGCTTGATATGAGTGCTGTAAAGTCGGTCAGCACTGCCCGCCCGGTTTGCGGGTCTATTGCAAAGCCCACCGGGTCCTGCATGAACGAGTTGGCCGCGAGTATCCAGAAAGCGGAGACATTGGAGGCCAGGGCCACCAGCCATATAGAGAGAGCATGGAGCCGTGGTGATATGCGCTCCCACCCGAATATCCACACCGCCAAAAAGGTTGACTCCAGAAAGAAGGCCACCGTGGCTTCAATGGCCAGCAGCGATCCGAACACGTCTCCCACGTACTTGCTGTACTCCGACCAGTTGGTCCCGAACTGGAATTCGAGGGTAAGGCCGGTCACGACCCCCACTGCAAAGTTGACTATGAAGATGCGTCCCCAGAACTTCGCCAGCCGCTTGTACTTCTCGTCGCCGGTGCGAACGTACATGGTTTCGATGATGGCGATGATGACGGCAAGTCCCAGGGTGAGCGGAACAAACAGGAAATGGAACATGGCTGCCACAGCAAACTGGAGCCTGGATAGTAAGACCACGTCCATTCGGTTCAGCCTCCTTTATTCATGCTCGCGGATTGGAGTGCGGCGCGGGCCATATGGCCGGCGCTTCTTTCCAGGTAGTCTCCTTCCCAGTATACCAGAATCCGCGTTTCATCTCCCGCAAGAGCGGAAAGTCCGTCAACCGAACTTTTTGTTGCCAGGGGTTCGAGCGCCCATGCCGCCAATGCGCGGACCTCGGCGTCACCTGCGCCAAGCAGGGGGACAAGGTACTCTTCAGCGTCCTCAAGGAACTCCGGCCTGACCCGGGCCAGCCTCCCCACGCCCCATACCGCGCCTCTCTGGAGAGGCACGTGGTCCAGGTAATGGCCTTCGGGCGCGATAAAGGATACCAGGACGTGGGCGAACTCGCGGGCCAGGTCTTCGCTATGCACCATCGCTTCCGCCATGGACTCGGCAGCTCCCCACCCGATTCCGCCGGACTCGTCGTTGTTGCTCCACATCAGCCGCCTCATGACGGTGCGGGCGGCCTCCATGTCCTGCTCGGCAAGCCCGGCTACGGCCGCTCCCAGAAGCGAGACCGCGCGCCACATGACGCTGTCGTCCGCGCTGCACAAGGCGGCGAGAAGCGGGGCCACAGCCTTGCCGGGGGGCATCTCCCGCATACAATCAAGTGCGGACTCCAGGTCGGGCCGGGCAAAACAGTCGTTGACCGCTTTTCTTACGCTCTGCCGGTTGTCGGCCATTTATTCATCCCGGCTCGCGGACCGCCTTGCCGATTTTTCTTCCCAGCTCCACGGAAGGCGCCAGCGCCTGGTGGTCGGGAACATACTTGGCCTTGACCCCTTGGTCAATGAGCTCGATCTTCATGTCTTCGAGCGCAGCGTTGATTATCTTTACGGACTCGCCGCTCCACCCGTAAGAGCCGAAAGCAGCGCCGATCTTGTTTTTGGGCCGGAGCCCTTTCATGTAGGTCATTATGTCGGATATGGTCGGCATGATGCCGTTGTTTAGTGTGGGGGACCCGATGACCACTGCCTTGGCGTCCATAAGCTCGGTGAGCACGTCGCTCCTGTGGGTGAGGGCCATGTTCATGATCTTGTAGGACCCGCCTTCCTGGAGGATGCCGTCGGCAATGGCCTTGGCCATGGTTTCCGTGCTCTTCCACATGGTGTCATATATAATCAGGGCCTTGGCAGCGGGCTCCTGCCTGCTCCAGCGGTCATAGGCCCGGATGATCTTTTCCGGGTTCTTCCTCCATATCAGACCGTGGTCGCAGGCGATCATGTTGATCTTGATGCCCAGCTTGTTCACCTCTTCGAGAAGCTTCTGCACCAGCGGAGAGTAGAGGAGCAGGATGTTGGCGTAGTACTTGGCTGCGTGCCGGAAGAGCTCGGGCTCGTCAACCTCGTCGTCGAACCGCTCGCTGGTGGCCCAGTGCTGGCCGAAAGCGTCGCTGGATATCAACAGGCCGTCCTCCTTTAAGTAGCTGAACATGCTGTCCGGCCAGTGAAGCATCCGGGTCTCCAAAAAGGTCACGCTGCGATTTCCCAGGCTGAGCTCCTCACCGTTCTCCACCACGTGAAAGGGCCAGGCGTCATTATGGAAGTGCTCGATGATCGCCTCCTTGCCCTTTTGTGAACAGATGACCTTTTCCGGGTTCACCTCGGCGATGACCTCGGGAAGGCTCCCGCTGTGGTCCATCTCCACGTGGTTGACTACGATGTAGTCAATCTTTTCCGGGCTGATGATCCTGCGGATGTTGTGCATGAGCTCGCTGCGGAAAGGCTTCTTTACGGTGTCGAACAGGGTCACCTTGTCGTCTATGACCAGAAACGAGTTGTAGGTTGTTCCTCTTTCGGTCGAGTAACCGTGGAAGTCGCGGATGTTCCAGTCCACGGCGCCCACCCAGTACACCTTTTCCATGATCTCAACAGGCGGCATATCTCCTCCTTATGAGTAAAGCTCGGGCCTCCGCCGCGAGGCCGCAATGATTGCTGCGGGTAAAAGGTTCAGTCCGCAGGGTCGAACTGGTCCTTTGTTGCGCCGCAGACCGGACAGACCCAATCGTCGGGCAAGTCCTCGAAAGCCGTGCCCGGCGCTATGTCGCCGTCGGGGTCGCCTTTTTCCGGGTCGTAGATATACCCGCAAACCTGGCACTCGTACTTTTGCATCACTGTCACTCCTTTCTATTTCATTGAGTTGATTAATGGCCTTGTTCGTAAACGCCCGCTTCGCCGGTCAGCTCGCATTTTGTAAAGTCGATCTGTTTGCCGCAGCTTTTACAAAAGTGCTGCTTGTCGAACTCGTCGGAAAAGATCTCCCTTTCCGTGCCGCATTCCGGGCAGTTGCAATAAAAAGAACTCAAGCTCTTCAGACCGTCAAAGCCCGGACAGTGTTTGGGTGTGGACATTACGAATCCTCCTTTCCTGATTAGACGCCTTTGTCCGCGGGATCGCCGCGGGCGGCTTTCTGACCTAAGCTGAAAGCATCTTCCACGGCTTCCAGCCGCTCTTTTATGTCCCCTTTCTTTTCCACCTGCCTAAAGAATATCCCGCCTTCATAGCTCATGTCCAGTGCATCGTAAAAGTACTTGGCTGTGAGCTCGATTCCCACGAACAGGTTCTCTCCTTTGGTGGCCCCCACCGCGATCAGGTATCCCTTGCCGCTGTCATAGCGCTGCCGCTCTTCCCTGGTCTTCTTCTCGATCATCCGCTTGCTCCACGATGCCTGGGCGCGGTCGATAAGCGCCTTGCCCCGAGCGGGGACCCCGTAGAAGAACACCGGGGTGGAAAGGATTATGGAGTCGGCCTGGTAAAGAAGCGGGTATATCTTCTGCATCTCGTCTTTCCATACGCACTCGCCGGTCTTGTCGCAGCCTCCGCACTCCCGGCAGCCCTCTATGTCAAGGTCTCGGGCGTATAGCCTTTCCACGGCTGCTCCGGCTTCTTTTGCTCCTTCCAGCGCGCGGTCGAGGAGGAGGTCGCTGTTTCCGTTTTTCCTCGGGCTGGCATAGATTCCCAGGACCTGCATGATCCGCTCCTACTTGATGCGGGGGTCTATGTTCCCGGAGCCGGCATCGCCGCAGTCGGGTATGTAACAGGTCACGTTCAGAAACTCGCAGCTTACGCCGCAGTTGGGACACGGGTCGGGCGGCACCTGTACCTTGACGGTATATCCGCAGTTACTGCATTTCCAGGTCAGCTCTTGCTGGGAATTATTCTCTTCGACCATTCCTTCTCCTCCTTGCGCTTTTAAAAACCTTTATCTTCTTCGTTCCAATAGCACGGTCAGCTCATTTGGATCGGTCACCGGCGACTCGCAAGCGTGGCCGCGGCAGACGTAAGCTGTCGCCTTGCCGTCTTTTCTCTGCATGTCCGCGACGTACCCGACGAGGGACTCGATCCCGGAGTTGTCTTTACCGGGTTCTTTTAAAACCACGACCTTATTGGGTGAAAAACTTTTTCGGAGAGCATCCGAGAGCTCGGCGGTGTCGGCTGCATCCCGGTCTCCCACTATCACCACTTCACTTGCCGGTCCCAGCGCGAAATCGAAAGCGGACATCATCATGGTGAAAGCCGCAGGGGCCTTGCGTGCGGTGCAGTAAAACGCGTTCATCACGTCCTCCGCCTCTTTTTCGAGCTCGGGGTCGGCAAGGGTCCTCGCAAGCCGAAGCAGGACCATCATTGCCGCGGAGTTCCCCGAAGGAAGCGCACCGTCAAAAGCGTCCTTGGGCCTTGCTATGGTCTGTTCGCTCATATCTTCGGTCTGGAAGAAGCCGCCCGTCTCGGGCTGCCGGAAGTTCATTTGCATGTACTTTACAAGCCGGCGAGCTTTTTCCAGGTGTTGGGGGTTGAAGTCGGCTTCATAAAGCTCGGTCATTGCCCAGGCCATGTAGGCGTAGTCCTCCAGGAAAGCGGGTATGGCAGCCTCCCCCTCGCGGAAGCGGTGGATCAGGCTGCCGTCATCGCAGCCCATGTTGTTTGTTACAAAGTCAGCCGCGCACTTTGCCGCCCGGATGTATTCGGGCTCGGATAGAACCGCTCCCGCCCGGGCTGCCGCTGCTATCATGAGCCCGTTCCAGTCCGCAAGCACTTTGTCGTCCCTTTGAGGCCTGACCCTTTTCTCACGGTCCGGAAAGAGTTTCTTTCGGATGGACTCGATTTTTTCTTCCAGGTTTTTTTCATCCATACCGATCTCGCGCGCGGACTCGGCAAGAGGTCCGGCAAGGTGAGGGATGTTCTTTCCGGTCTTCTGTCCGCTTGCTTCGTCGCGGAAGTTTCCGGCCGGGTCGAGGTTGTATACTTTCGCCGCGAGCTCTGCTTCCTCCTCATCGAGCACTTGTTTGACCTGGTCCATGGTCCAGGTGTAGAACTTTCCTTCCTCGCCTTCGCTGTCCGCGTCTTCTGCGGAGTAGAAGCCTCCTTCCGGCGAGGTCATATCGCGGAGCACGTAGGTCATAATCTCGCGTACGGTGTCCTTGTACAGCTTTTTGCCGGTTGCCTGAAAGGCCTCGGTATACGCCAATATAAGGAGCGCCTGGTCGTAGAGCATTTTCTCGAAGTGGGGAACCAGCCACTCGCGGTCTGTAGAGTAGCGATGAAATCCGAACCCGATATGGTCGTAGATTCCGCCGTATCGCATGGCTTGCAGGGTTTTTTCCACCATGTGGAGGGAGAGCTCTTCTCCGGTCCTTTTGTAATACCTGTTAAGGAAGTAGAAGTTGTGGGGCGCGGGAAACTTGGGCTGCGTGCCGAAGCCGCCATAGCGGTTGTCGAAGCTGCCGGCGAGTTGCTGATATGCCTGGTCGAGAAGATCGGCGCCCGGCGCCTCCCCTCCGCAGACGCCGGCGGGCCGGTTCAGCTCGGTGATCACCTGGCCGGCAACATTGTCGATCTTTTCGCGTTCATTGTCCCAGAGCTCTTTTATGCGGGGAATAAGCTCGGTCATTCCTATCATTCCCATGCGGGTCTGTTTGGGAACATAGGTTGCCGCAAAGAACGGCTTTTTATCAGGAGTCATGAAAAGCGAGAGCGGCCAGCCTCCCCCTCCGGAAAGCATCTGCGCCGCGTTCATGTAGATGGCGTCAAGGTCGGGCCTCTCCTCCCGATCAACCTTTACGGGCACCAGGTTACGGTTTATCAACTCGGCAACCTCGGGGTCCTCAAACGACTCGCGCTCCATGACGTGACACCAGTGACATGTCGAGTAGCCAATGGAAAGAAACACCGGCTTGTCTTCCGACCGCGCCTTTTCAAACGCCTCTTCTCCCCACGGATACCAGTCCACCGGATTTCTCGAGTGCCCGAGCAGATAAGGACTCTTCTCATGAGCCAGCCGGTTCATGCCTTTATTTGAAGTTGCAGTCTGGTTCATGTTGTCGTTTCCTTTTTATTAACTTGTCAGCGTCCTACTATAAGCATTGCTTGCTTTTTGTCTCCCGCTTTTTATCAGTAATCTTTCTTAATAACTATTGAGTCCCTATCTTTGAAAAGGTTACCTAAGTTTATTGATTATTGCCTTTAAAAAAGCGGGCAGGTCCATAGGGGTGCGCGACGTTACCAGGTTGCCGTCTACTACGACCTCCTCGTCCGTCCATTCCAGCCCCGCGTTTGTCATGTCGTCTTTTATGGCAAAGAAAGAGGTCCCCTTTTTTCCGCGCACCGCGTCCGCTGAAATCGGCACCCATCCTCCGTGGCAGATGGCCGCGATAAGCTTTCCTTGTTGGTTCATCTCCTTTACGAACTTGATCACGTTCTTGCACCTGCGGAGGTGGTCGGGCGAGTATCCGCCGGGCACTATGACAGCGTCGAAGTCCTTTGTCTTTGCCTGGTCGGCCTCCATGTCCACCTTTGCGGGATAGCCGTGCTTGCTGTGAACGGTGGCCGGCCCTCCGCTCACTCCGATAAGCGCCACTTCGGCGCCCTCCTCGCGGAGTCGGTGGTAGGGGTACCACAGCTCGAGGTCTTCATAAATCTCTCCCGCGAGGATGGCGACTTTTTTTCCTTCCAGTTGCATTGTCTCTCCTTGTCAGCATATGGGGGGACCGACCCCAGCCGGTCCCCAGCCGGTTTTTTACCCTTCAACCTCGATGTTTACCGAGTTGTCCCACAGCCCGTGGATGTTGCAGTACTCCATGGCGAAGAGCTCGGAGGATTTCTGGAGCATCATCTTGAATGTGACCCGGGGCTCGGCATAAGCGGGACCGAAGTCGAACGATGCCACGTGGACCACCGGTCTCTGGCTTTCCTCCTTGGCAAACACTTGCACCCACTTGATGTGATGCTCGATGGTGTTGGGATGGGGAGTTTCCTTGCCCACGATAACCGTGACCTCGAAAGGCTCTCCCTTCTTTACCTTGGAAGGGGCCTCTATGTGGGGAACATGTTTTTCCTTGCCCTCTTTTTCGGGGGGCACGATAACATCACCAAGTCTTGGCATTTGCTTGCCTCCTTTTCCGGATTACGGGTTTTAAAGAAAGTCTTCCAATATCCTGGCCAGTTTTTGCTTGTCCGGTTTCTGCCTGCCGAGGGGGCCGTCTTCCAGGTAAGGGAAGTTTTCCCGGAAGGGCGGCCGGTCGTTTTTATAATAGAGCCCGATGGGGATTTTTTGCTCCCACTGCATGGCGAGCTTCATGGCCGCTTCCCAGTCGTGGGGATCATGGTCTTCTATCTTTTCGCAGCGGTCCTTGTAGAACTTGAAGGTGTTCACGTGGTTGAAGGACACGCACGGCTGAAGTATGTCCACCAGCGCGAACCCGGGATGGGCAATGGCCTGTCCGATAATGTCGGCAAGGTGGTCGGTCTCGCCTGCGAAGCCCCGTGCCACGAAGCCGGCTTTCATGGCGATGGCCACTGCGGGGGGATTGAAGGGCTCGCTCGGCATTCCTGCAGGCTGTGCCTTGGTTACAAAGCCGTGCCCGGAGGTCGGGCTTGCCTGTCCCTTGGTGAGCCCGTAGACCTGGTTGTTGTGGACGAGCAGGGTCATGTCCGGGTTGCGGCGGATGGCGGCGAGAAAGTGGTTGCCGCCTTCGCCGTAGTTGCAGCCGTCTCCGCTCTCGGCGATCACGGTGAGCTGGGGGTTTATGATCTTGGCCGCGGTCGCCACCGGCAATGACCTTCCGTGGAGCCCGTTAAAGAGGTTCACGTTCATGTAGTGGGGGGCCTTGGCAGCCTGCCCTATGCCGGAGACGAACAGGGCCTGGTGCGGTTCGATTCCGCTTTGGACGAGCGCCTGCTTTACGGCCTTTAGAAGGCTGAAGTTGCCGCAGCCGGGGCACCACGCGGTTTCGTAGTTTCCGAAATCTTCCGTTTTAACCATGCTGCTTTCCTTTACGCTTTCCCGACCTCCCGGAGCACTTGCTCGGGTGTTATGGGAAGCCCGTCATAGCGAAGGACGCGCTCTTTTATCTCTATGCCGGTCTCCCTTCTGATAAGCCTTGCCATCTGTCCGAATGCGTTGCCTTCCACGGATACAACGCGTCCGGCCTTTTGCAAAATGCTTTCAAACTGCTCGGGCACTATCGGCCACACCTGGGAGAAGTACAGGGTCGCGGTTTTGGCGCCCCCGTTTCTGAGCCTGGCCGCGGCTTCACTGACCGCGCCAATAGTGGCCCCCCAGGTTACAAAGAGCAGGTCCGGGTCTTCGTCTCCCTCGTAACAGGGGGAGAGAACCTCGCTTTTCAGCCCCTCCAGCTTCTTGAGCCTCTTGTTCACCATGTTTGTCCGCACCTGGTGGTCCTCGGTAATGTGGCCGTCCTCAAAGTGCTCGTCGCTGTCGGCCACTACCAGGCTCCTGCTCCAGCCGGGTATGCGCCGCGGCGACACTCCGTCGTCGGTAAATCGGTAGCGCTTATAGCCGGGCTCGTCATCCCCTGCGGCGCCCGTTTCGACCGGCTCCGTGTTTTCCATGTCAAAAGGCGCGACCGATCGGTAAGAGTCTGCCAGGAACTGGTCGGTGAGTATTATGATCGGGCCCTGGTACTTTTCCGCGAGCATAAAGGCCATCCTGGTGAGCTCGAAGCATTCCTCCGGTGTTCCGGGCGCGAACACCGCGCGGGGGAACTCCCCGTGTCCGGCGTGGATGGCGAAATCGAGGTCTGCCTGCTCGGTGCGGGTGGGCAGTCCGGTTGCCGGTCCCGGCCGCTGCGCCAGTGCGATGACCACGGGGGTCTCGGTCATTGCTGCCAGACTCAAGGTCTCCACCATGAGTGCGAAGCCTCCGCCGGATGTGCCCACCATGGCGGGCGCGCCTGCAAACGAGGCTCCCACTGCCATGTTCAAGGCGGCTATCTCGTCCTCCGCCTGCTCGACCACTATGCCCGTTTTCTCGGCATATTTTATTATGGCAAGTGCTACAGATGTCGCCGGTGTCATGGGGTAGAAGGAGTAGAACCTGAGTCCTGCGCTCATTGCGCCCAAGGCAATGGCCTGGTTGCCGCTCATCATCATATGGCCTTTGCCGGTGGCATGGGGAAGTCTTTCCGCCAGTGGCGAAGCGTTATCTCGCGCCCACTCCAGGGCCTTGTCCAGGACCTCGCGGTTCTTGTCGGCAAGCTCGGGCTTTTTAAAGTGGTCTTCTATGGTGCGGGACAATATTGATGCATCCAGGCCCAGCACAACTGCCAGTATTGCCAGGGCAGCCACGTTCCAGGTCTTTTTTTCGCCTAGCTCCTCGAAAGGCACGCGGAGTGCGGAGCCGGGTGTCTTAAGCTCATGGTGGGCGATGATCACGCCGTTGCCGGCCATGGAGTCCTTATGCAGGTCCACGCTTTCCTGGTTCAAGGCCACGATAACGTCAAAGGTCTCCGCGGGAGCCTGGACATCGCTATCGGAGACCCTTACCGCAAAGGTGTTGTGCCCTCCCCTGATGCGCGACTGGTAGTCCTGGTTAACGCACACGTACATGCCGTGCCGCACCAGGGTGCGGGTGAGTATCTCTCCGATGGTTGCCAGACCCTGTCCGGCCTCGCCTGCCACGATCAGGTTCAAGACGGTCATAGAAGGTCTCCTTGCGCGGACGCATCAGGCCCCATCCAGTTGTCCCTTTTCCATCTCCCGGAAGTATCCGGCAGGATCGGAAAGATAGAACTTCATGTCCGCGAAAGCATGGTGATGGGAGTTCTCCTCCTTGACCATCTTTTCCAAAAAGTCCTTTTCCTGCTCGCTTTCCGCCTTATTGAGCTGATCCTTATAGAACTTCACGCTTTGCGACTCGAAGTCTATTCCCATCTCGAGCGCTTTGACGTCGGATTCGGTTTGGGGGATGTCCTTGCCGTACTTGGCCGCCATCTCCCGGAAGACGCTGACCAGGTCTTCATGCTGCGGCAGACATTCCTTCCAGGAGTCGGTAAATACTCCCTCTTCTTTCACCGAATCGTAGATGCGGTTAATCCGCTCCATATGCACGATCTCTTCCTCCCCGAGCATGTGGAAGACGTCGCGGGCAAGGTCGTTTTGGGCTTCGCTCCTGGCCTTGTCGTAGAAGTCCTTTCCTTTTCTCTCCATCTCCAGGGCGGTCTCAAGCCACTGTTTAAGCCTTTGTGTGTCGCTCATGTTTTCCCCCTTTCGTTTGCCGGACAATTTTGTCACTCATGTTCGTGATGATGTTCATGCTCGTGCATGAACTCGGATTCCTCGGCCGGTTTTTTGCCGAGGGCCACCAGGATTTCGATGGCGAGCTGCTTTTCGTCTATCACTCCCACGAAGCCGTACTCCTCGGTGATCATGGTATGGGGGACTCCCTGGACCTCGTACTTCTGGATGAGGTGGGGGAACTCGGAGGCCTCGATCATTGCCGCACTGACGTTGTTATTGACCATGGCCAGCTTATGGGCGGCTTTGACCATCTTGGGGCAGCGCGGACATGTGGGAGATATGAATATCTGGAGGTCTATCTTTTCGTCGATGAGGCCGGCTTCTTCAATTGCGTCCTTGGCAAGGCCGGGATCGCCCTTGGAAACCATGACCAGGTCTTCGATCAAAGTAGTGAACTCGTATCCTGCGGGGACCCCGAAAAAGCGGATGCCGTAATCCTTGTCGCCCATGACGACGATCGCCGGAATCTTGTCGACCCCGTACTTCTCCGCTTCCGCGGCGTCTTCTACAAAGTCCAGCACTCGAAGCTTGACCCTGTCGGTCAGGTCGGAGACCTCTTCGAGCATCTCCCGGGTGGTCTTGCAGTGCCCGCACTCGAACTCCTGGGTAAACAAAAGAACGTTAACGTCTCCTTCAAGCTTGTCGAACACTTCCTCCAACTGCTTCTTCTGCTTCTTGTTGATCATAGACATGGGACTCTCCTAAATTTGAAATTTTTTGACCAGGTAGGTATAAGCCGACAACGCGGCCTTGGCCCCTTCGCCGGCGCTGATGATTATCTGCTTGTGGGGCACGGTGGTCACGTCCCCTGCTGCAAAGAACCCTTCCAGGCTGGTGGCGCAGGAACAGTCCACCACGACCTCGCCCCACCGGTTCAACTCCACCAGGTCCTTTACCAGCTCGGAGTTGGGAAGCAGGCCGATCTCAACGAACACCCCGTCAACCTCGATTGTTTTCTCCTCGTTGCTCTGCCGGTCCTCGATGCTTATCGCCTCGACCTTGTCCGAACCTTGGATTTCCTTCACCTGGTGGTTGTCATAGAGAGCAACATTCTCATACTTTTTCACCTGTTCTTGGATGAACTCGTCCGCCTGCCAGCCCGGTATGAAGTTGATGAGCGAGACCGAGGCATTGGCCTTCAACAGGTCGAGGGCGGTGGTAAACGCGGAGTTTCCCCCGCCGGCAATGGCGACCCTTTTGTCGCGAAAGAAGGGGGCGTCGCAGGTCGCGCAGTAGGCCACTCCTTTTCCGGAGAGCTCCTTTTCGCCGGGCACGCTCAGGGGCCGGTGTCTTTTCCCGGTGGTGAGGACCACGCTCCTTCCAGTGTAGGTGTCGCCGGTATCCATGGCTATTTTGAACAGGTCGTCTTCTTTTCGGATGCCGGTTATTGTGGCTCCTTCCAGGACCGGGACCTCGAACGACTTTACATGGTCCTCGAACTGGGAGATGAGGTCCTTGGCATGGATGCTCTGAATGCCCAGCCAGTTCTCGACCTCGGAGGTCTCCAGCATCTGACCACCGAAGTCCTTGGTGAGGACCGCGGTTTTGAGGAGTTTGCGCGCCGCATATACCGCGGCGCTCATGGAAGCCGGTCCACCGCCCAGGATGAGCACGTCATAGGTCTCGCCGGTCTCCGGCTCCGGAGAATCCTTGAGCGAGGCCACGTCCAGGGAAAATTCGGATAAGTCCATGGTTGTTCCCTCTTTAAAAGGTTAGCACCCGGTAGCCCTCCTCCATGAGTCGGGCCAGGCTGGGGTGGCCGTTCATCTCGCTGCAAAGGGCGATCTCCTGCCCTTTTATGGACTCGATCGCTCCTGTCTTCTGCGAACAGGCCTGGCAGGCGCATCCGATAAGTCCCAGCTCTTTGGCTTTCTTGTACAGCGGAGCAAAGGGCTTATCCGGGTTTTCGTGCAGGTCCTTTGCCAGGGCTGTTGCCGACCCTTCGATTACTATGGTCACTTCATGGCCCTTTTCCTTCATGTCCATGGCGTTCAACAAAACGTGGACAAAGCACATGGGTTCGCCGTTAAAAGCAGCCAGGGCGATCTTCATAAATTCTCTCCTTTGCGGACCGCAGTCTTAATGCTCTATAAAGCCTTACTGATTCATTCCAAAATTAAGCATACACCAGGCGCTTTTTGTCGCGGCTAAAGCCGCTCGCACGTGATTACCATCAGTTTTTCCGAACTCAATAAAAATTCATCCGACAACTTATCAGTTGATTTACTAGTGTCTTGTCAAAATTAAAATGACGCATACCGTGCAAGTGACTTTACTCGCGACTTTCGGCGCCCGCTGCTCTTACGTTTTCACGCTCCTCCTCCCTGGTTCAGCAGTGCAATACTTATGTCCGCGGGCACCTTGAAGGGCCGGGTGCCCATTTCGCGGTCGATCATGAACAGTCCGTTACCTTGCTCACCGATGAGCTTGAGTTTCTGTACAATCTCGTCTGCAGAAGACTCCTCTTCCACCTGCTCGGCCACGTACCACTGCAGGAAGTTGTTGGTGGCGTGGTCGTTCTCCTTGATGGCGGTGTCCACCAGGTTGTTTATGAGGCTGGAGACCTTTTTCTCGTGCTCGAGCACGTTCTCTGCCGCGGCAAGTGGAGATTCCCACTTGTCGGGAGGCTTGTCCACCGCTTCCATCACCGGTTTGCCGCCTCTTTCCGCCACGTAGTCAAAGAACTTCATGGCATGGTAGAGCTCCTCGAGTGCCTGGACCTTGAGCCAGTTGGTAAAGCCCGGAAGCCCGAGCTCCGAGAAGTAGCTCGCCATGGAGAGGTACAGGTAGGATGAGTAGAGCTCGGCGTTGATCTGCTCGTTTATTGCCTTTTCCATTTTTTCACTCAGCATTTCGTGTCTCCTTTCCGGTTTGTTTATAAAGACAGGTTCAGCTTTGCGCTTTCCACAACCCGTGGATGTTGCAGTACTCGTAGGCCTCGACCTTGTCCGCATTTATCTCGAACTCCGCTTCCGGGTTCTCGCCGGGATTTAAAAATGTCCGGCAGCCCTTTCCGTCCGCCACCAGGTGTATCCACTCGATGTAGTGCTTGTCCTCCATGGGGTGGGCTACGCTCCCCACCTTTACTTTCCATTTGCCGTCGCCCGTCTTTTCGATCACGGGCACGTGTTTCTCCTGTGCCGCGTCCACCGTGTTGGCTTCCATGAGCTGCATGGGCTCTCCGCAGCAGACCAGCTCTCCCTTGCCCGCGTGCAGTACGGTCACTATGTTGCCGCAGACATTGCACTTATAAACCTGCATTCTTTCCGTCATCGTTTTTCTCCTTTTTTCTCTGTTTGGTCTCTACTTGAACTCGGTGAACTTATCGCTCTTGGCTCCGCATACCGGGCACTCGTCGGGGAGGACCCCGTCGGAGGGGTATCCGCAGACTTCGCAGATGTAATAGGTTGTGTCCCGCTCTTCCATCATGTTGTTCATGGCCTCCTTGTAGAGCTTGGCGTGAAAGCTCTCCACGTC
>CAYQTK010000095.1:0-14899 GCA_964420375.1 uncultured bacterium | reverse complement strand
GCGAGTAAACCACTGAATGCAACGGCGCCCCACTTTACTCCTCGGCAAGCCCATGTGCCGCTTTTTTTAACGCAAAGGCAAAGGGATTCTCTGGATTTCCGTAGACGTGAAGTCCGTGACCATGTCCCGGCCCGTTCGCCGACCATGTCAGCATAGATTTACCGGTTTTCACATAAGGCCTTGCTTATTGCTCCGTGATTGAAGAAGTTTTCGGGACGGGTGTCTAAAAAATGGGGGAAGTCCTTTTTTCCGGCCTTCATTGACTTTTCCCATGCGGTCCTTATATTGGAACACAAGATGATGTGACAAGGAGTGCCGGGATGGGCGATCTTAAGGACCATTTTCAAGGAGCGCTTCTGGGAAACATGGCGGGAGACGTGCTGGGTGCGCCTTTGGAAGGAATTTCGTTCTCCATCATCAAAAACAAGGGGCTGGTGCGGGATATAATCCCCTCGTTCCGCGGGAATGGCAGATACACAGACGACACCCAGCTTATGATCGGCCTTGCCGAGGCATTGTGCGAAACCCCCGGAAATATTGTCCTCGACAGGGTGGCGTTTTACTTTGGAGACAATTACGAGCCGGCCCGCGGTTACGGCGGCAACACCCACGGCATCCTCGCCATGATCCGGCAAGGCCATCCCTGGAGAGAGGTGGTTGAAACGCAGACTCTTCCCGGCGGCTCGTTCGGCAACGGCTCGGCCATGCGCGTCTCCCCGGTTGCCCTGGCTTTTTATCCGGACCATGCCCTGGCGGTAAAGGCTGCGGACGAGCAGACCAAGGTCACGGCCCATGACCATCCTGTCAGCATCGCGGGTACTCGGCTCCAGGCTTTGGCAGTATTGCGGGGAATTGCCCGGGGCTCTGCTGGCAAGGATTTCGGAGGGGAGGAATTCATCCGCGATTTCCTCTCTCGAGGTTCCACTGATTATGACGGTCCGCTTGCCTGGATTCTGGACAACCCTGATGCTTTGCCTGAAGAGGCGGCTCGGAAGCTGGGTACGGGAGTGGCGGCCATCCGGTCGGTGCCCGCGGCTTTATGGTCCTTTCTTACCGCCCCTGATGCAGAAGAGTCCATTGTGCGCGCGGTCAACCTGGGAGGCGACACAGACACCATCGGCGCCATGGCAGGAGCCATAGCAGGCGCCTACTACGGGGCTTCGCAGCTTCCTGCACGATGGCTCGACAATATCGAGAACGGGGAAAAAGGCAGGGACTACGTGATAAAGCTCGCTGATACCTTGTATGAACACTATGAAAAGAGAGCGGAATCCACCTGAAGAGTGCGAGCGGCTACCCCCCTAACTGAAACCGCTCGCATAAGACGTGTCATTCTATACTCGAGAGCACATTACTACTCTGTCAAGCTTTTTTCGTCGCTTACAAGACAGATATTTTTTTGCGAGCGAGTTTACTCGCGACTTAAGTCGCTCGCAAAATATGCGTCAGTGTGAGCTTGACAAGACACTACGGCTTAAGCACCAGATGGTTTTCCGCTTTCTCCACTATTTTCTCCGGCCTTTTTTCCGCGGCCATGTACCTCGAGTTGTACCACAGGGTGTGCATGTCGCGGTAATGGGGGGACAGCCACTGTCCGGACTGCGACCCGTCTATTACTATCCGGGCATGGTCCGGGTCTCCCATGTCGATTATATGCCGGAGCACGGGGCCTCCCATGCACATGTGCTTATTGCCGCCGATGCCCATGGAACTCGCGTTCCTCACCGTCGAGTCGCCGCCGGGATGCGGAAGCGGCCCTATGCTCATCTCCTTCAACGGCCCGAACCCCATGGGATGATACCACTTGATGGTGTGGAGTTCGCCCCACTGCCACTTCTGCATGTCGCGGCCAAGCTCCTTTTTGAGCCAGTCCACAGCGTCCTCCAGTGAAGCGACCAGAACGTCGTTTTTATCCTCCACCTCGCCGGAGGTACGTTTATCGTCCATGAACTCATCATCGCCGTTTATAAGCCACATCTGCACGGTATGGCTTACATGACCTTTGACCAGTTCGTTGTAGTCCTTTCTCTTGAAGTCGTCCTCCAGGACGTGGCCCGTAAGATAAGTCAGGGTCTCGTAGAATATGGCAGCGCCCGCGCTGTCTATGGTGGCCTCCCGACTCCAGCGCTCCAGGATCATGGCGGCCTCCCGAATATCCCGGTCCTCTACACCCTTCTGTTCAACAGCATCCAGGATCATGGGAACAAAAACGTCAGCCTGCTTTACGTATACGTCGTTCTGGATGCGCTCCATGTCCGCCATGGAGATGGGCTTAAGCTCTGCTATAAGCTCCTCGATGCGCCAGGCGCGCCAGCCTCCGGAGTAGCCGGTGGCGAACACGTAAGGGTACCACTCCCGTTCCACCACCTGGTTGTTGGCGGTGGCCATGTAGCCGCGTTCCGGGTCAATTACGCGGGGAAGCTCGTCAAAAGGTATGAAGCCTTCCCAGTCGTACTCGCCGGAGGAACCCGGCGCCGGCATGACTCCCAGCCCTTTCTTGCGCAGAGGCACCAGGCTGCCGGGCATATACGCTATGTGGCCATCGGAGTCCGCGCACACCCAGTTCATGTTTAAAAGCACGTTGTAAGAAAGCCCCTTTATGAAATCGTCCACCCCCTTGCCCTGCATCCAGGTGTCGAACATCATGGCCACGTTGATGACCTCGGGAGGGTCATCATAAGACCGCAGCCTCTCCATGGCCTCTTCAACTGTTTCCGCGGTAATGAACTCTTGGAACGCGCGGGGGTCGCGGGAAAAGTCCCATCCCACCCAGCGCAATGCAAGCGGCGGAGTGTCGTCCGGCAGTCCGGGCACCATGTCGTTTATGATCGGGCCGTGCACCGTGTGCCTGACCTTCACGGTCTTCTCGCGGAGCCTCTTGTCCGGACCGGTCTGCACCAGGCCGGGACGGATTTTGATGACCTCCTCCCGCACCGTGAAGTCACGCCACTGTCCTTTGTAAAGGTACTGGCCGGGATGGTCCTCGTCAGTGGTCTCGATGTAGATGTCCTGCACGTCAGCGCCGGTCACGGTCGCTCCCCACGACATGTGACGGGTGTGTCCCATCACGATATAGGGCTGGCCGGGGAAGACCACTCCATAGGCGTCTCTGCCCGCGCCCTTCAGGTGCATGAGGTAGCACAGGGAAGGCTGCACGTGCACCAGGTGGGGGTCGTTGGCCATCATGGCGGTGCCGGTAGTTGTCAAGGAAGGACCGATGATCCAGTTGTTGCTGGCCTCGCCCTTGGAGAAAAGCGAAGCCATGCGCGCTGCCTTGTCGAAAAGCGCAACCCGCATGGCTGCATCCCCGGACAGGGCCTGCCCGGAAGCATAGGGCATGCGCTCCGGCACCAGCGGCCGCGGCTTGTCGAGCCGGTTGTTCAGAAGCTCCTTGGGGACCACCGTGGGCCCGAGGGATTGGTGAAGGGGCATCAGCTTCCAGGCCATGTCGTGCCCGTACTTCCTGGCCAGTGCATATCTGGCGAGCTCTTCGCCCATGTTGGCCGAGAGGTTCGAGCCGTAGAACCTGGATAGGGCCACTATGTCCGCGGGCGTGAGGGGATCGGGCTGATAGTAGAGCACCTGGAACTCGATGGGAAGCTCGTCTCGGTGCGACTCCAGATAGGCGTTCACCCCGTCGCAAAAGGCCTGCATCTGGGCGAGGAGTTCCGGCTGGGACTCGGCGAGCAGTGCTTCGCCGGCTTCGCCGATGTGGCGCATGCCCATGATGCGCATCCTTTTGTCGATCTCGTAGGTGGAAAGCTTCATGCCCATTATGGTGGTGCCGGGTATGCCGATGTTGCCGAACATCTCGGAGAGCCTGCCGGTGGCGATCGCCCGAAAGAACATGATCTCCCACAGCCGGTCCTGGGCCTGCACGTAACCGTTGGCAAAGAACAGGTCGTGCTCGTTGTCCGCGAAGATATGGGGAACGCCGTACTCGTCTCTGTGGACCTTGACCTCGGTTTGAAGAGCGGGCAGCCGAAGCTCGCCGGACACGCGAGGCAGAGGCGGGTCCTTTTCATAATCCGGCACGGGCCTGATAGCGCAGCTTATGGAAACGGAAACTAAAAAAACCAGTAATAATCTCCACCCCCCATGAACCTTAACCATAGTCTCCTCCTTGCTTTTCAAAAGCTTTGTCTATAAAAGCCCTCTCCCGATTCCGTCTTCAATCTTTTTATAACAGATGGTAAAAATTTCGTCAAACCGCGGTCCGCCCCGGCTGAAATGGTTTGCAGGAGTGCTCCAGGATATTGCCTACTCGTCGTTTTCGGATTCGATCACCAGGGGCAGGATGACCGGGAACCTTCCCAGGGTCTTTTTGATGTACTTTTTGAGTATGGCCCGGAGCTTGGTGCCCGCTTCCTGTTGGTTTAAGAAGAGGGGGTTATCAAGGGTGCAGATTTGTTTTTCGAGGTGGAGGCGCGCGTCTTCGAGTACTTTTTCCGATTCTTCCTGGAAGAGCAGTCCCTGGCTTTGCAGTTTTACCGGCCCTTTGAGCTTGCCGGTTCGGGTGTCCAGGCGGGCGGCCACAATGATGACGCCGTCCCTGCCGAGCCGTCTTCTTTCGGAAAGCACGGCATCCTCGGAGTCGGCCACGTAGATTCCGTCGACCACCTGCCTGCCCGACTCGATAGCCCCTACCCTTTCACCGCCGATTTCGTCAAACGTGACCAGGTCGCCGTCTTCGATTATGAGGACCCTTTCGTCGGGTATGCCCATGTTGCGGGCCAGCTCGCCGTGTTTTATCAAGTGCCGGTACTCGCCGTGGATGGGCAGGAAGTACCTGGGCCTTGTTAAAGACAGCATGATCTTGAGTTCTTCGCGGCTGGCATGCCCGGAAACGTGGATATCGGAAATCTTTTCATAGATGACCTCAGCCCCCCGCCGATAAAACTCGTTGATCAGCTTGTGGATGGCTATCTCATTTCCGGGAATGAACCGGGAAGAGAGGACCACGGTATCTCCGGACCTTATTGATACCTGTTTGTGCTCGTCTCTTGCCATCCTGGAGAGTACGGAGAGCGGTTCTCCCTGTGTGCCGGTGGTCAACAACACCACTTTTCGATCGGGGAGCCGGGAGATGTTATCCAGGCTTGTCATGGTTTCTCGGGGAAGGTTTAAGTAACCGAGTTCCTCTGCTATCTCGCAGTTGGCCACCATGCTCCTTCCCAGTATGGCGACCTTTCTATTGCACATGTAAGCCACGTCAACCACCTGCTGAATGCGATGGATATTGGAGGCGAACATGGACACGATCACCCGGCCGGGTGCGTCTGCCACAACCTCGTAGAGGGCCTTTCCCACCTCTCGCTCGGACATAGTGTATCCGGAGCGCTCCACGTTGGTCGAGTCGGACAAAAGAGCCAGTACTCCCTGATCCCCGTGTCTGGCGAATGCTGCCAGGTCCGCCTTCTTGCCGTCTATGGGAGTGGGGTCAAGCTTGAAGTCTCCGGTGTGGATGACCGTTCCCATGTCAGTCTTGATTGCCAGTGCCAGGCAGTCGGCTATGGAGTGGCTCACCCTTATGGCATCAATGGTGAACGACCCCAGACTGATGGTGTCGCCCGACTGGAGCCGGTTCAGCTCGACCACGTCGATAAGCTCGTGCTCGATAAGCTTCTCCTGTACCATGCCGATTGTGAGGGGCGTGCCGTAAAGGGGGACGTTAAGGTCTTGCAGCAAAAACGGCAAAGCACCGATGTGGTCCTCGTGGCCGTGGGTGAGGACTATGCCCCTGACCTTGTCTTCGTTCTGAAACAGGTAGGTGAAATCCGGGATAACGTAGTCCACGCCGGGAAGGTAGTCGCCGGGAAACATGAGCCCGCAATCAACCACAATGATGTCCGAGTTCTGCTCGAACACCATCATGTTAAGACCCACCTCTCCCAGTCCTCCGAGGGGAATTATCTTAAGCTCGTTTTTTATGTTTTGATTCATGAGACGGGATATATTGTAACTTAAAGAGCGGACGGCTTAAAGGGAAGTAAAGACTTTTTGTCCGATCTCGTGCAAGAAAAGGTAAAATCGGCTTCCTTCGCGACTTAAGTCGCTCGCCAGGTAGGGTGTACCCTTTACTTTACAAGAAGCTAACCTTCCCGCTCCTCCTCTACAAACTGACGGTATTCGTCAGCGCTCATCAAGTCGCTCAGCTCCGCCGGGTCGCTAATTACCACCCGGACCATCCAGCCGTCACCGTAAGGGTCTTCGTTTATGACCTCAGGAGAGTCCTCCAGGGGGGTGTTGAACTCGACAACGTTCCCGGACACGGGCGCGTAAAGATCAGCTGTGGCTTTTACCGACTCGAGCACGCCGAAAGCGGTGTCCTTTTCCATCTCGTCGCCCTCCTCGGGCAACTCCACGTATACTATATCTCCCATCTCCTCTGCTGCATAAGCGCTCACTCCGACGGTAACCTCGTCATTCTCCACCCTCACCCACTCATGGGTCCGACTGTACTTCAAATCACCGGGAAATTCCATCTTTCCTACTCCATTCCCCTCTACTGTCTTGTCAACATTAAAATGACGCATGTCGTGCGAGCGACTGATACCGCGATTTTCGTCGATCGCACTAAATTCATTTTCATAGAGGCAACAAAAAACGCTTCACAGAGCACTGCTTCTAACCTGGCCATATACTTGCCAGAAACTTCACTCACCTTTTTCTCAAAAGGCGTTTTCGCTGAAGTTTAAGGAGTAATTTTAATATTGTCAAGAAAATTTTTGCTCCTTTATAAAAATGGTCCATCCGGTTAAAGAGCATGTAGATCAACCGATGAAAAAGATTGCGTTTATCGCTTTCCGGCTTCCAGCCTGCCTGTGCCGGACACGCAGACAGGGCAGACAGGCACGCAGACAAACGGGGAAAGGGAAAAGCCCGGAACAGGTCCGGTCCTCCCCGCTGTATAGCCACCTGCCTGGCGCTCTCTCAAGCGTTTTTCGTCGCCTACAAGACCGATCTTTTTCATGCGGGCGACTTTCAGTCGCGACTTCCGACGCTCGAACACTATGCGTCAGTGTAAGCTTGACAAGATAATGCAGACCGGGACGAACGCCTTAGCGTGCTCTGGAAAAGTAAGCTGATACGTGCGAGCGATTTCGGTCGCGACATAAATTCGCTCCAGCGCTTATTCCCGTACCATTATTTCTGCATAAATCAATAAGTTGCCCTCTCCTCCAGGCCGACATTAATACCATAGCCGCAACCACAGCCGCTAAGCATGAGAAGGTCAAGCTCCCCGCCGGCAACCACCAATGCGATAAACTTAAAGCCCGACGCCGGACAGAAAATCAAACCTTTCCATCAGTTTACCAGGTCACCTACCATTAAACCGGAAGACCCCAAAAAAATTGACGGCTGAATTCAGCGCCCGCTGATGAAACATGGCTTTTTATTTGCGATTGTACGAACTTCAACAGGTGTGATAAGTGGACTTCTCGATTGTGGTTTCCTCTTGATCTTTGCCCGGCAGGTGTTGTAACTTTTAAAGGTACATCCGTACTCATGACAGAACAGGACGGTCAATATGAAAGAATATGATCAAACGTCTGAAAGCGAGTTGTTCCGGAAGATTGCCAATGAGTCCATAAACGGCATTGCTGTTTTAGACAAAGATCAAAAGGTCTTGTACATGAACCCCGCGGGCCTTACAATCTTCGGACTGGAAAGCTTTGAAGAGCTGCGGGAGCGTCCCGTTACCAGCATCCTTTCTCCGGAAAGCCTGAAGTTGTTAAATGACAGGCACCGGCAATGGCTTGCCGGGGAAATTCCGTCGTCTTACGATATTTTTGAAATCCATCGCAAGGACGGCCGGACCAAGTTCCTGGAAACCATGAACAGCACCATCTCCCTGGACGACAAGGAGTACCGTCTTATCACCTTTGTCGACGTTACCGAGCGGGGGGAGGCGGAGCAGGCCCTTCGGAAGAGCGAGGAAAAGTATCGGCTGCTGGCGGAGAACTCCCTTGACGTTATCTGGAGCTCGACCTTTGAGGGCGGCTTTAAAAACATGTATGTCAGCCCGTCCATTTACCGGATGCGGGGCTATACCCCGGAGGAACACCTTGAACAACCCATGGAAGAGATACTGACGCCGGAGTCCTATCAAAAGGTAATGGAGACCATTACCGAACATTTCCGCCGGGAAGAGGCGGGCGAGCCGGTGGAAAACTTTTACAAGATGGAGCTGGAGTACATAAGACGCGACGGCTCGACCTTTGTGGCAGAGGTCCTTATAAACGGCGTTCGCGATGAGAAAGGCAGGCTGACGGGCGTCACCGGAGTATCCCGCGACATCACGGAAAGGAAGGAGGCGGAGGAGAGAATCCGGGAGCTTTCCCAGTTCCGGGAAAAGATAATAGACAGCGCCAACGTATGGATAGACGTGCTTGATGCCAATGCCAACGTGATGTTGTGGAACCGGGCCGCGGAAGAGATCAGCGGTTACTGCCGGGATGAGGTCATAGGCCACGACCGGATATGGGAATGGCTCTACCCCGATCCGGAGTACCGGCGGGAGATCACGGATAAAGCGAAAGAGATAATCGAGCAGGGCGAAGTAGTGGAAGACCTGGAGACCGTTATCCGCACAAAGCACGGCGAGCAGAGGATCATTGCCTGGAACTCTAAGAACCTGACTGACAAAGACGAAAACCCTGCCGGGTCCATCGCCATGGGCAGCGACATAACCGAAAGGAAGCGGGCGCAACAGGCCCTGCAAGAGAGCGAGAAGAAGTACCGCATGCTTTTCGAAAGCTCTCCGCAGGCCAACATACTGGTGGGGACCGACGGGACCATCCGAGACATCAACGAGCACGCTCTCGAGATCAGCGGCCTGGAAAAAGAAGAGATCTTAGGACAGCCTTTTTCCGAGCTCGACATCTTTAAACCCGCCGGAGACTTTCATGCGGTCCAATCTTTCGAACAGATGATGGCCGGCAACCACCCGGGGGTTTTAAATTTTGAAGTAAAGAACAAGCAAGGCTCGACAAGGATTATCGAGGCCCATCCGGAACTGCTCTCCATTGAAGGCAAGCCCTACGGCATACTTACCGTTTGCGTTGACATCACCGAGCGCAAGAAGGCTGAAGACGAGTTGAAAAAGAGCGAAGAGAAAAGCCGCGCCCAGTACAAGGCCATCCCGGTTCCCACTTATACCTGGAAGAACATCGGAGACGATTTCGTTCTCGTCGAGTTCAACGAGGAAGCCATGAAAATAACCGACGGGGCCATAAAGCGTTTCCAGGGAATAAAAGCCTCCGAGCTCTACTGGGACATTCCCGAAGTGATCCAGGACTTAAACCGGTGCCTCCACGAGAAGTCAACCATCAAAAAAGATGAGATGGCCTATCGGTTCAAAAGCACCGGCAAAACCAGGTACCTGAGTGTCAAGTACGCCTATGTTCCCCCCGACCAGGTCCTGGTCCACACCGAGGACGTGACCGACCACAGGATGGCCTTGAACGCACTCCGGGAAAGCGAGGAAAAGTACCGACTCCTTGCAGAAAACGTTACCGACGTGATATGGACTACCGACATCAATCTTAACGTAACCTATGTAAGCCCCTCCGTCGAGAACATCACCGGCTACACCGTGGAGGAGATAAAGAATGCTCCGGTGACTTCCCTGATGCCGGAGGAAATCTATAACAGCCAGGCAAAGCTGTTCTTGGAAACTCTCTCCGAAAACAGCAAAAACAGCCCTGCAAATGACCGGGCCTTTTCAGTGGAGACGCCTTTCTTCCGCAAGGACGGCTCCCATATCTGGACGGAGATGAGATGGTCGGTCATCCGGGACCCCGACGGAAACATAATCGGCTGCCAGGGCTCGGGCAGGGACATAACCCAGAGAAAGAAAACCGAGCAAGCCCTGGAAGACTCCCAGCGCCGACTACAGCAGGCGCTCAAGGAAGAGGTCCGCCACCTCCGCTCCCGCGACCTGGCCAATCCCTTTGGAGCGGAATCATCGTATCAGCAGTATCCTTCCCAGGCCATGCGACGGATGGTTTACGAGGCGGAAATCGCCGCCCGCTCGGACGGCAACCTGCTGCTGCTCGGTAAAAGCGGGGCGGGAAAAAACCACCTCGCCACCTGGATCCACCAGAACTCGTCCCGAATGGAAGGACCTTTCTTCAATTTAAACTGCGCATCCATACCATCATCGCTTATCGAGTCCGAGCTGTTCGGACACGAGCACGGCGCCTTTACCGGCACCCGGGGCAGGAAAAAAGGACTTTTGGAGCTGGCCCACGGCGGGACCCTGCTTCTGGATGAAATCGGCGATATGGATCCCCAACTGCAAAGCAGGTTGCTGAACTTCCTGGACGACAGGACTCTGCGACGGGTGGGGGGAAAAGAAAGCATCAGGATCAACACCAGGATTATTGCCGCAACTAACCGCGACATCCTAGAGTTGGTAAGACAGGGAATGTTCAGGGAAGACCTCTACTATCGAATCCAGGTGCTAACCATACGCGTGCCGCCCCTGTCGGAAAGACATGAAGATATCCCTATACTGACATCAGAACTCCTCAAGGTACTGGCTCAGGAAATGGGTATAAAACACTCGCCCGTAATAACACCAGCGGCTGTGGAAGCGCTCCAAAACTATGAGTGGAGGGGAAACGTAAGGGAGCTCAAAAATGTGCTGGAAAGAGCGCTGCTACGCGCGCAAGACAAGTCCGTCATCTCTGAAAAAACTCTCCAGAAAGAGCTGGAAATGTCACCGGGACAGCAGGAGATAAAAGCCGGCATCCGCCCTGCGGCAGGGAATAATGGAGCATCTTTAAATGAAGCAGTTGACGAGTACATGAGAGAACTGATCCGGGACGCACTTTCCAAGGAGGATACCAAGCAGAAGGCTGCGGAGCTTTTGGGGATATCACGACATGCACTACACCGACAGATGAAGCGTTTGGGCATGTGATCGAAAATCGCACATATGTGCCCTTTCCGAGCATAATGATAACCTTCTGCTTTTGCACGTATTTATACAATATCCAGCCGTTCTGTGCGCATATCGCGCGAAATTAATTGTTTGTTGCCGTACTGTATTGAAAATCCTTTCTCTGCTAACTGCTCAATTTACTTAGTCTTTGTCTGAAGTTGATTGACTTATATTGACTTGGCACAAAGATTGCTCATTCTGTGAAAAGACTCAAGCCTAGATCTACGCCACAGCAGAGGCCGAGGTCAAACCTAAGAGAAAACCATCCGACTGCTTTACAGGAAAGCAGTCGGGTGGTTTTTTCTTCTATCATGAGACTTTTCTGGTACATCCGGTTTATTGGTACCTGAACAAAAACAAGCGGTTACCGCTTTGTTGGCCGCCAGCGGAGAGCTTGGCCTCCTCATGCTTACCGGCTATGGTATTAATGCCGGCCTGGGGGACAGGGCAACTTAAGGCGTTCGACCCGAACGCCGGTGCTCTGTCAAGCGTTTTTTGTCGTCTCCAAAATAAATATTTAGTGCCCGTTGGCAAAACGGAGGTTTAATTTACTTTTGCGGCGCTGTTTTTGGACTGCGGCAGCAAGCTGTCCGCTTTTTTTTGCCGGGAAGCAAGATTCCCGGAAATGCGCTCCACAAGAGGCCCACAGTTTACGAGGCGCCTTTTTGTAAGTTCCGGCAAGCCGGAACTTATGAAAGCGAAAGCAAGCTTTCCTGTCTGCCGGTTTTACACAGGCCAATAAAGCGGGGACCATTGTGGCGGTGTTCTCCGCCTTTATTTCCGGGCGGCTTTTTGTATTGCCTGTTTGAAGTAGGTGTTGGCTGCTTCGCAGAAGCCTTCGCGGGGCACTATTTCCCTGGCCACTTCGGCTTCGAGTTCGGCGGACACCCTGCCTTTCTCCACCAGCTCTTGGCCGGCTTTGCGAGCGGCGTCATAGACCGGCTTTATCTTCTCGGGTGCCAGCGACTCGAACATGGGCATGACCTCTGCGTGCGGCCGCAGCAGCGTGCCCGCAAGCTCGATCTCTCCAACCCTTGCAAAGACACGGAAGTTCTCCACCAGCGGATCGAAGTTGAAAAGCTCCTGGAATCCGCAGCTCGAGATGAGCACCATTGCTTTTGTCTTGTGCTCTGCTCGCGGAAGGTGGACGCACCTGTCGTTCCTGATATAGATGTACGGCTCATAGTTGGGTATGCTCCTGTCGAGGAAGGCTTTCATCTGAGCGGTCATGCTGAACACGTACAACGGGGTGGAGAAAATGATGTACTCGGCTTCCCGCAGCATGGGGAGCAGATCGGCCATGTCGTCCTTTTGAATGCACTCTCCCGGCGTCTCCAGCCAGCATTTGAAACAGCCCAGGCAGGGCCGGATTTTCTTGTCCTGAAGATGGACAAGGTCAACATGTGCGCCTGCCTTTTGAGCTCCCTCCAGGAAGGGGGTAAGAATGCGGTGGGTGTTTCCTTTGTCTCGACGAGGACTTCCGTCTATCGCCAGCAGTTTCACGCGACACCTCCTTACTTTTTATTTGCTTTCCCCCTCCGGCAAAGCTTTTGCGGTTATTTCCCCTTTGAACCGCCGTCTTCGGCTTGGCTTTCCCCTGCGGTGTTGCCGGTCTGTTCTCCGGTATGTTCTTCTTCTGCTCTTTCCAGGGCTTCCTTTATAACTGGGTCACTTTTAAGGGAAGCGTCTTTTTCCACCGCTTTTTCCAGATACTCGAAGGCTTCGTCCGCTCTGCCGTGCTTGATAAGATAGGCGCCCCATTCCTGCCAGAAGATGCCACTGTCCTCGTTGGATAGCTTCTTGGCCATTTCGAACTCGGCTTCTGCCAGAGCCGGCCGGTTCTGGACATCGTAAAGCAGTGCCATGCCGACGTGGCCGTACTGGGATTCGGCTATCTGGTCTTCCTGGAAGTAGGACATGGCCTTGTCATGTTCTCCCAAAGCAAGGGCGATCCTGCCCAGGTAGTAATAGGACAACGGATACCGTTCATTGACCTCGACCGCCTTTTTGCAGGTCTCCCGGGCTTTACGGTAATAGTCGTTCGATCCTTTTATGTCGTTTTCCTTCCTTACTTTAACCCCCATCCTGATGTAGTTTATGGCGATCTTTACGTAAGCGGGCGCAGACTCGTCCTGGTGTTTCATGAGCTCTTTACAAGCTTCTATGGACTCCTCGTGCCTTCCCAGGCCCAAAAGGGCCTCAGCCCGGTGGCGGAGGGCGCGGGGATTCTCCGGATCCCTTTCCAGGATGTCATTGGTGTACTTCAAGGCCAGTCGGTAGTTGTCATTAACGCTGGTTCTGTTAAGAGCGCCCAGCTTGGACATCAGGTCTACAAAGTCTTTGGGGTCTTTTTCCTTGGCCTTTTCCGGGTCTCCCTTGAATTTGACATTAAAGTAACCGAGTGCTGCAAGTTGGGCCTCCATTTCCGGGGAAAGGTCCGGGTTCTCCTGTTTCATGCCCTTTTTCCACTCTTTCTCGAACTCGACAAGTTGGTTTTTCAAATTATCAGCCTTGACTTGTTTTTTGTCGATGTCGATAAGGTTGTTCAACTCGTCCGGGTCTGTCTGAATGTCGTACAGCTCGGGTCGGGGAGCTTTAATATACTTGTAGCGGGGACCAACTATTCCCGAGAGGGGGGCCCATCCGAAGTGAAGAAAGGCATACTTGGACTCGAGGAAAATATAACGGTCTTCGATCTGCTCCGGGGGAGAGTTGATGATCGGTTTAAGACTCTGGCCGTTAATTTTTTCAGGCGTCTCCAGGCCGAGGTAATCGAGCACGGTGGGCAGGATGTCCATTTGGGCGGCCAGGGTCTCGATCCTTTTTCCTTTATCCTGAAAGCCGGGTATGGTCATTATCAGGGGCACGTGCTGGGTGGTCTCATAGATAAAGGTTGCATGAGTCCTCTCGTCATGTTCGCCCAGGCTTTCGCCGTGGTCACCTATCGCTATGATCATGGTTTTATTATAAAGGCCGTACTCCTTGAACTGGCCCACGAGCCTCTTGATCTCGCTGTCCATAAAACCTATCTCGGCGTCATAATCGCTCTGGTAAAGCTCGGCGTACTGTTTCGGAGGAGAGTATGCCGCGTGCGGGTCAAAGTAATGGACCCACATGAAGAAAGGATTGTCTTTGTTTTTTTCAAGCCACGAAAGTGCGTCGTCGGTCACCTTGTCAGCCTGACGTTCGGCAACCAGGGTCGAGAGCTCCTCCTGCTCCTCGATGTCTTCCTCGTTCCAGGTCTCAAAGCCCTGGTCGAGCTTGAACTCCTTTTTCAAGACTGCGGCGCTTATGAAGGCAGCGGTCCGGTATCCCCCGTCATTTAAAATCTCGGCCATGGTCTGGACGTCTGCTGGGACGCGATAGCCTCCATTGTCTATCACTCCGTGATAGGAAGGCACCATGCCGGTAAAGATAGAGGTGTGCGCCGGCAGCGTAAGCGGGATATGGCTGTAGGCCCGCTCGAAAAGGATGCCCTCACGAGCCAGGGAGTTGAGAGCGGGCGTCTCTATCCACTCGTACCCGTAACAGCGAAGGTGGTCCGCACGGGTAGTGTCCATAGTGATGACAAGAATGTTCCAGCGATTATCACCGCAACCCGGAGCGGCCACCAGGCTCCAAATCAACAGGCCGCCTATGGCGCACCAGGCAATAAACAGGATTCCGTAACCGTACCCCCGACGAATAAACGAAAATCTCTTCATGGCAAAGTCCCCAAAAGTTTTCATGAGTCCTGTTAAATAGCTTACTACATCAGTGCTGAAGTTCAAGCCAGACCGTTCATTTGCAGTTCCATCTCTTTCTATAAAAGGAGCCTGTTGACGCTGTTTGCGGCAGTGACGGCTTATATGGCGGCTTCCGCACCAAAAACCTCCGCGGACGACTGCATAACATGGCGAACTCTTCGTAAATTCTGTGGTCCCTTTTTTCGTTGGCTTCGGCAAGGGT
>CAYQTK010000094.1:0-14939 GCA_964420375.1 uncultured bacterium | reverse complement strand
ACTCCAAAACAGCGCCGCAAAAGTAAATTAAACCTCCGTTTCGCAACGGGCACTATTTATAAATCCTAAACCATGAGCCTTATCCCGTCCACTCGATGGAGTCGGCAAGGATAGAGGTTATGTCTTTAATGGTGAGCGCCAGCGAGTCCTTGCGGAAAGGATCGCGCATGGCGCAGGTAAGGTGAATCATGCACTTGGGGCACGCGGTCACCAGGGTATTGGCCCGGGTCGCCCGGGCCTGCTTGAGCCTTTCCACCTGGATCAGCTTGGAGTAGTGGTCGCAGTTGATAAAGGCGCTGTTGCCGCAGCAGAGCGCGCTCCTTCCGTAGCTCTCCATCTCGGCAAGAGTAAGGCCGGGCACGGCTGCGAGGAGGTTCCGGGGCGTCTCGTATACCCCGGCCATCCTGCCCAGCCTGCAGGGGTCCTGGTAGGTTACCTTTTCGTGATACGGTTTAAACCCTATGCCGCCTTTTTTGATCTCTGCTTCGAGCTTGCTGATAAGCAGCGTCACCTTCAGGTCAAAGCCGGGAATCACCTGGGGCATGTAATTTCCCAGGACCTGGTAGCACTCCGGGCAGGAAACCACGATCTCCTCGACTCCCGCCTTTTTGAACTCCTCGTAGTTCTGCCTGCAAAGAATCTCGAAGTTCTCCCGGTCGCCGGTCCATAAAAGGTCGTGGCCGCAGCAGCGCTCGTTTTCGAGGAGCACCGGCTCGATGTCCAGAAAGTTCAACAGCCTCACGCTATCGCGGGCAATGGACAAGGTGTCGGCCTCGATGCCGGCGAAGAAGACGTCGAAGTAGGGCGCACATCCCGTGAAATAAGCCACCGGACCTGAAGACGCGGTTTTGATCTCGGGATTGACCCATTCCAGCCGGTTCTGTTTGAGCTCCGGCGAGGTCATCATTCTGATCCAGGAATGGATCGCTCCGTCATGGGCGCGATAGCCTTTCAGTCCTTTTTCCGCCGCCAACAGGGTCCTCATCTCCAGGATGAAGTTGGTAAATTGGATGGCGGAAGGACACCGCTCGCTGCACAGGCCGCAGGTCAGGCACTCCCAGACCGAGCTTTCTATGAACGCTTCGTCGTGCCTCTCCTCGATCAGCTTCTGGGCCAGAAGACGCGGCGAGTACTCCTTGCCGGTGAGCATGCGGGGACACGACGCCGAGCACTTGCCGCACTCCAGGCACAGGTAGAGGTTATGCTTTTTCAAAATCCTGTCTATGGTTTGATCATCCAATTTTACGACGCTTCCATTTCCTGTCTCGGTTTGGCCGGGTTGGGTCCCAGCTCTTCTATCAGGCGGGCGAAATCCCAGAGCGCCTGGACCAACTCTTCCCTTTCATGGGCGGCAAAGCTCCGCTCCACCAGTCGCCGCTGACCTATGCCCATGATGCGGAGTATCTTTCTTACCCTGTCTACGTTAACGTGGCCCACTTCCGGGCCGGGACCGTAGCGGCAATCCTCGTCACGGCACTGGAGAAGGATGACCCCGTCTGCCCCGTGCTCGAATGCCCGGAGAATAAGGGCCTGGTTGATCCTGCCGATACACATGACGCGGACCAGGCGGAAGTTGGGCGGCATCTTCATCCGGAACATGCCCGCGGCGTTAAAGCAGGCAAACGGACTCCAGCTACAGCAAATCCCCAGAATATTGACCTTCTCCATATCATCGTTCTCCGGTCAGGGTTTCTATCACAATTTCCGTGAGAAGCTCGTTGGAAAAGTAGGGTATGTCCATGGCCATGACCGGACAGCGACCTACGCACCCGCCGCAGCCCACGCAGTTATAACGGAGGACCTCTGCGCTATATACCCCATCCTCGGAAGGGACCAGCTTGATGGCGTCAAAGGGACAGATCTCCAGGCACCTGCCGCATCCCCGGCAGCGCTCCTTGTCCACTATGGGGCTCAGTTCATGGTCTTTTAAAAAGGCTTCCGCCGCGGCAGTGGCCACTTGTGACGCCAGCGCTGCGCCCGCCCCCCTCTCGGTGACCCGCTTCAAGGTCCGGGGAAGCACCCGGTAGAGACCCGCCTGCGGGGTGTGGAAAAAGGCGAAGTCATACCGGTAGAGCTTCTTCAAGCCCGACATGTCCTCGTGCACCGCCAGCGGAAGCACGCTCTCTTCGGTGAGACATACCATGTCCGCTTTCCATCTTCTCCGCTTGCCGTCCACCCGGGCGACCACCGTGAAGTTGCCCATGTGTCCCCGGATGTCTTCGATAACCGCCTTGGGAACGTGAGAGATAGACCGGCCTTTGCCAAGGTCGTCGCGTTTTGCCGGCTTTTCGGTCTTCTTCTCATCCGGAGAAAGCCGGCAATCGTGGACCAGCCTTACCTTGAAGCCCTGCACGTCCAGGTTGTAAGCACACGACAGCCCGACCTCCGACGCCCCCAGGATCAGGATGCTCTTTCCGATCTCGGTGTATCCCTGCCGCAGCGGGCCCATAAAGCGGGCGCGGACAAAGGCGCTGCGGAGAATATCTTTCGCTATTTTGTAAAGCTCGTCTTCGGAGTGGTCCTCCGCAGCGCTGAGCTGGTCGCGAAGGTTGATCATCTCGAACTGGTCGGGGTTTTGCTTGTGCCTGTCGAACAAATGTATCTTGGCCCGGTTGCGCTGGTCGTTGCAGGAGATGCAGTGGAACCGGAGCGGACAGCATATGCATGACGCCACGATGACGCGGTCCAGCTCTTTTACTTTGACCTCCTTGGCGATCCTGTCCGCGCCCTCGGGGTGGCAGACCGAAGTCAAGACCTCGCCATGGACCACGCCGGGAACGCTCCGGGCAAACTCGGCGAGCCGGTCCATGACCGCCGGTGTGGCAATGGTGTTGTTGCAGGAGCAGAAGAAAACCCCCAGGCGGGGATTGTCCGACCACTGGAGGAACTCCTCCGAGGTCTCCGGATGGGTCGTCTGCCTGATGGCCGCGGCCTTGGCCATGGCCTTGCCCGCGGCCATGCTCCCGGCAACCAGCACGTCCATGAGGTTGGTGGTCTCCCGGAGCTGGGTCATAGGAAAAACGGCGCCTTCCTCATGACGCAGGCTCTCCGGAGCTTCATCCATGTCCGCTATGATCACGCCGGGGCTTATGAACTCCTCTCTGGTTCCTTTCCTGAAATGGTCGATGGCCCCGATATCCTTGCACTCGTACTCGCAAAGACGGCATTCGCAGCAGTTGCCGCATTGCAGGCAACGCAACGACTCGGATATGGCCTGCTGCGCGCTGTAGCCGAAGTCGACCTCGTCAAAGTCGCGGCGACGGACCTTGGGCTGGCGCTGGCGGAGCTCCTGCCGGCTTTCCTTGAGAACATCCTCTGAAATCTGCATCGGATCGCCCACGCCCCGCTCCGCCTGCGTCCGGTCTATAAAAGGGGCGGGCTTGCGAGTGAGATAGGTGTGTATCCTGCCGGCCACTTCCCTTCCCGCGGCCATGGCGTCTATCACAGTGGAAGGGCCGGTTACCACGTCTCCCGCGGCGAACACCCCTTTCCGGGAGGTCTCGCACTTTTCGTTCACTACTACTGTTCCGCCTTTGCCGGTCTCGAAGCACTGGTCAAGGCCGCACTCGGCAAGGTGGGGCTTCTGGCCGATGGCAATGATGACGTTGTCCGCGGCAATGGTCACGGTCTCTTCCGAGTCGAACACGATGCGAGGTGGTCCGTTTTCCGGGAACTCCCAACGGGCGGGTTTAAAGACAACCTGTTCGACTTTTCCTTCTCCTTCGATGGACACCGGCGCCAAGCCGAGGTTAAAGGCCACCCCTTCTTCACGGGCTTCACTGGCCTCCCGCGGATGGGCGGGAAGCTCGTCCTCCTTTTCAATGGCGGCCAGCACGACATCTTCCGAGCCCAGCCGCAGAGCGGTCCGGGCGGCGTCCATGGCCGAGTTGCCCCCGCCTATTACCAGCGTCCTGCCTTTCACGTCGCTTTTTCCAGCGAGGTTTACACTCCGGAGGAACTCGACGCATTTTTTCACGCCGGGCAGGTCTTCGCCGGGGATATCGAGGCAAAGGTCGCAGTGGGTCCCCGTGCAAAGCACCACCGCCTTGTAGCCTTTCTTCAGGAGCTTGTCCGTCGAGCTTATAACGGACCCCGTCTTTACGGAGATGCCGGAGTTCACGAGTGCGCGGATCTCCCGGTCCAGTACGTTGCGGGGGAGCCGGAAAGCGTTGATGCCTGCGCGAAGCATGCCTCCTGCTTGCTCCATGGACTCGAACACGGTGACCTGGAACCCTTCCCGGTTCAGAAAATGGGCGGCGGTAAGTCCCGCGGGACCGGAGCCGATCACTGCGACCCGGTCGGGACGTCGCAGCCGGCTGGGCTTTTCGATCTTTGCTGAGTAATGCTCGGCCTCGTAATCGGCGAGGAACCTTTTTATGTCGCGGATGGCCACTGCCTGGTCCAGGTCGGCGCGTCTGCACTGCGTCTCGCAAGGGTGGTGGCAAACCCTGCCGCAGATTCCCGGCAGGGGGTTGTCCTGTTTGATGACATCAAGGGCCTCGGAAAAGCGGCCGGCCGCGGTAAGCGCCAGGTAGGCCTGGGCGTTTACTCCCAGCGGACAGGCGGTTCTGCAGGGGCTTGTTGTCCTCTTGTCCAGCTCCAGCGCCCGGGAGGGGCAGTACGCCGGCGTCCTGGTGAGCGGCGGCAGTGGACTGTCTTTAAGAGGACAGATTTCCATGCATCTCCCGCAGCCGGTACACAGGTCATAGTCCACGTACTCCGGGTCCTGGTACACCGTCACCTTGTAGCCGTGCTTCTGTTTTTCAAACGATTCGATCCTTGACCTGGTCATGGTGGTTACCAGCGGGTGCCGGGTAACGCGGAGGTACAGGGGCCGGAACTGGAAGTTGATGTCTTCGGGCCACTCCTCGAACGAGCCGATCCCTCCGGGCACTTCCAGGAAATGGTTTGCCCTGGTGACCCATACCACGGGAATTCCCGATGCCGCCATGTCCTCCGCCGCCTTGAGCGCTCCGTAGCCGGAGCCCACCAGCAGGGCGGCCTTTTTCGAGTCCGCTTTTTTAAGGGGCTCGCTCATGCCTTCTCCCGGTTCTCTTCCTTTTTGGACCGGCTTTTCAGGATGGCCTGGCCGTACTCCCTTCCCCGGTCAAAGGCCTGGGCGTTTTTTTCCTTGGTATGCGGCGGCACGGAAGACATCACCGCTTCGCGGAGCGAGTCCGGCTCCACCAGGTCGCTTACCGCGGACACGAACCCCAACATGACGATGTTGGCCATCATCTTGTTGCCGAGCTCTTCCGCGAACCGGGTTGCGGGCACGTTGTAGGTGGTCCATGAAGCTCGCGGTTCTTCAATCTCCACCAGGTCGGTGTCCCATATCAGGGTCCCCTTCTTTGCCAGGGAGTCCACGTTTTTATGGTATCCTTCTTCGCTCATGCAGATGAGCACCTGGGGATGCTCGACCTCCGGGAAGAGTATCTCCTCTTCGCTGATGATGACCTGGGAAGAGCAGGCCCCGCCCCTGGCCTCGGGCCCGTATGACTGCGTCATGGTGGCCTGCTTGTTATCATGGATGGCCGCGGCCTTGCCCAGGATGTTGCCGGTAAGAACTATACCCTGACCGCCGTAGCCGGTGATCATGACCTGTTTCTCATGCGAAGTGCGCACCATGGATCATCCCGCCTTTTTCTCGCTGTTCTTGCCCGCTTTCTCTTTTCCCTGCTTCTCCGGCGCTTTTTTGCCGTAGAGGTTCGGCCAGTCCTCGAGCTCGCCGCTTTGGATCGTCTCGCAGGTGTCGGCAAAGGTGGGCCGCTCGATGTCCACGAAGTTTCCTACCACCAGCCCCTTGTTGAAGTCCAGGGAAGCCTCCTGCGGGTCGATATCGTTCTTGATCACCGAGTTCTGGTGAAAGAAGCGGAGCAGGTCCAGAGGCCTCCTTATTTTGTTGCGCCTTCCAAACGCGGTGGGGCAGGGCGAGAGTATCTCGACGAATGAAAACCCCTTCTTGTGGAGGGCCTGCTCGATGGACTCGGTCAGCCTGCGCACGTGCAGCGAGGTCCACCGCGACACGTATACGGCTCCGCAGGAGTAGGCCATCTGGGAGAAGTTGAAGGGCATCTCCGGACATCCTGCCGGGCTGGTGGTGGTCTTGGCCCCGAAGGGAGTGCTGGGCGCGAGCTGTCCGCCGGTCATGCCGTAGTTGAAGTTGTTGACGCAGACAACGGTCATGTCTATGTTTCTGCGGGCGGCGTGTATGAAGTGGTTTCCTCCGATGGCCAGGAGGTCGCCGTCTCCGGAGCAGACCATGACCGTGCCGTGGGGCCGGGCCAGCTTGAGGCCGGTGGCAAAGGCGACCGCCCGGCCGTGAGTGGTATGGAAAGAGTCCAGCTTGATGTAGCCCGCCATCCTGCCGGTGCAGCCGATGCCCGACACCACCGCCAGGTCGTCGTAAGGGATGCCCGAGTTCTGGATGGCATGGATAACGCTTCCGAACACCGTGCCGATGCCGCAGCCGGGGCACCAGATATGAGGCATCCGGTCGGTGCGGATGAGCTCGTCCGACGGGTGCTTCTTTTTCTGTGACTTTTGTCTTTTAGGGCTCATTTCGTCTCCTTTAAAACCTCCTCCACCGCACGGAGGACATTGGAGGGCCGATGTATTCCTCCTCCATAATGGGTCACCGGCTTGACCAGGCACCTTCCCCTGGCGCAACGCTCCAGCTCGAGCGACACCTGTCCCAGGTTGATCTCCGGCATGACCATGGCCTTGACCTGGGAGGCCAGATCGCCTATAAAGCTCTCCGGGAAGGGCCAAACCGTGTTCAACTTGACCAGGCCCGCCTTGATGCCTTCCGCGCGCGAGTCGGTGACCGCGCGCTTGGCCGCCCGCGAGCTGATGCCGTAGGAGATGACCGCAACTTCCGCGTCGTCCAGGTACATGGTCTCGTAATTGATGATCTTGTCCGCGTTGTCCCTTATCTTGCGGACCAGCCTCTCCACCATCTGCGCCTGGGCGTCCTCGCTCATTACCGGGTAGCCGCGATGGTCGTGGGTCAGGCCGGTGATATGCATGCGGTAGCCGTCTCCCCAGTTGGCCATGGGCGCGATCCAGTCGGCGTCCGGCTTGTAGGGAAGGTACTTGCTGGGCGAGACCTTGGGCTTTTTCCGTGATTTGGTGACTATCTCGTCCGCCTCGGGGATCACCACCTTTTCCGTCATGTGTCCCACGGTCTCGTCAGCCATAATCAAGACGGGCAGCCGGTAGACCTCGGCTAAGTTGAACGCCCATATGGTGAAGTCGAACATCTCCTGGGGACTTGCCGGTGACACTGCAATGATCTCGTAGTGGCCGTGGGAGCCCCAGCGGGCCTGCATCATGTCCGCTTGGCCGGTCTGAGTGGGAAGACCGGTGCTGGGTCCTCCCCGCTGGACGTTGCAGACCACGCAGGGAGTCTCCGTGCATATGCCCAGCCCGATGTTTTCCATCATCAGGGAGAAGCCCGGCCCGGAGGTGCTGGTCATGGCCTTGGCCCCGCCCCAGGCTGCGCCCAGAAGAGCGGCCATGGAACCCATCTCGTCCTCCATCTGGATGTAAGTGCCTCCCACCTGCGGAAGGCGCCGGGACATCCGCTCCGCAACCTCGGTGGCAGGCGTGATGGGGTAGCCGGCGAAAAAATTACAGCCCGCGGCAAGAGCGCCTTCGCAACAGGCATAGTCGCCGTTCAGAAAATGGGTCCCCGTCAATACAGACTTGGAAGGCAAAGCAAACCCCCTTTTGAAGAGCATGGTACAAGGAAGTGAAATGCGAGAAAGTTCCTGAAAAAAACTGAATCGACTTTCGGTTTACCGTTCAACTTCTCTACTCTTTTAGATGCCAAAAAACCGGACCGGGAATCAAATATGGTTAAAAACCCGGTATGTACTTTTACTTCACTGCCTGTACTCCACCGAGAAAATCGCGAACTCGGGACAGATCACTTCGCAGAAATGGCAGTTAACACAGAGGCTCTCATCCACGAGCTCGGGAGGATGATACCCTTTTATATTGAACTCGGCCGACATCCGGAGAACTCCCCGCGGGCAATACTCCACGCAAAGCTCGCACCCTTTACAGCGGTCCTCTATTATGTAGACCCTGCCTTTCGGGACCTGAACCTTATCCAAGTCTATGGGGGTTCGCCAGTATTTCATGCCTGCTCCTTGTAATAATACGGAAACGGCGGGAAGGAAAAACCCGCCCGGGGAAATAGGCTTGGCGCGAAATAAGGAGTGAGGATTATAAGTTTTCCGGCCATCCTTATATGTAATTATTCTATAATCTAAATATGTTGAATGCAACCGCCACAGGGACCGTGAAGCTCCCTCAATTTAAAAATCTTGATTATGGTTTTTCTTTTCAGATCGCTTGGACAGGTGTTTCTTAAAGCCTGTTAAAAAACTGTTGAATAAGCGATAAAGCAGCAGGGTTATACTTGAAAAGCCTGTATAATGGAATGTTAAAAACCCTTACAGGGAGGCTTTTCATGCAGGTAAAAGATATCAAGAGTCGCTCGCACTAAAATTATTTTAAGTTACTCCTTGCGGATTTATACACTTTGGCTATCCTAAATATTAGCAAGATTTTGCCAGGGATTTTCAAGCGCGCGCTCCAAAGCTCATGCCATTGCCGGTCGGAAACAATCTCCAACGAAAGGAGAGAAACATGCCCTGTGAATACCTGATAGGCCGGCAGGTAAAGATGTGTGGCGCCTTTAATTCCCACCTGGTTCTCAGCGTGGACGAGCTGGAGAACAAGTGCATGACCAAGCATTACCACACCTGTTACATCTACCAAAAGTGCAAAAGAAAAGGCGTCAAGCTTCCCCTCCAGGACTATAAAAGAGAGTACAAGCTGCCCGTGTTTTAAAAAAAGAACCCGCCCCGAGTAAAGCGCAGGCGACAGCAGGCGTTTCCGAGCCCGAGCTCGTGCTTGGCGACCTCACTTTAGGCTTTTCCGAAGATCATCGCCCCTCTTTCCTTTTTGGTGTATTTATCTGTAAATTAACTAGTGCCTGCAAAAGACCCGCACTTTTACAAACGGCCGGCTACTATGAACCGCCATAAATACATTGAATAAAAAATCCCTCTCCCCTCAAACACCTTGATCAGACCAATCAGAAACAGGAAAAGTCAAGGGGAAGAAAAAATGGGGTGTACGACATATTGGGTGGCATTGCCTCCCGGGTGGCCCACGCAGTTTCGAGTACAAAACCGCGTGGGCCGCCCTCCCCGAACTCCCTGCTCGCTTCAAGCTTTTCCAACAATGGTTTCCTTCTCTTTTCACTCCCTCCTTCGCTCTTGCCCCTGTCTTTCTCCTGATGCTCTTGGATACGTTCAGATCAATATCCCCAAAAGCAGGCCGGCGCAACAGCCACCAAATACGTCGCACACCCCAAAGAATGCTTCCGGCAGGACACAATGCCTGCCGCAGAGGTTATTGCTCCTTGTAGCCGAGTTCCTTTGCTCTGTGCATTTGTTCGCGGGCGCGGCTTTTCTGTCCGGTTTTCCGGTATGCCCGGGCGAGGTGGTAGTGAGCGAGCGCTGATCGGGGGTATAGTCTGACTGCCTTTTCGAGCCTGTTTACCGCCAGATGGTTTTTCCCCGCCAATAAGTAGACTGCGCCCTGGTTGATGAGCGCTTCCCTGTTTTGGGGGTCGGAGAGAATGACCCGTTGATATTCCTGGATAGCGTCGCCATACCTTCCCGACAGCGCATAGAGGTTTCCCAGATAGATGTGGGCGGGCAGGTGTTGCGGGTTTATCACGATCTCCATTAGAAATGCCGCTTCCGCCCTGCGGGTTCTTCCCGAGTGGAGGTATGCCAGTCCCTGGTTGGTGTAGATATAAATTCCTCTGAGGTCGGGCTTCAAGGAGACGGCCTTCTGGAGAAGAGTGATGGCCTCGTCATACCTCCCCTGTTCGATAAGCACGGTGGCCAGGTTGTTATATGCCACAAAGAAGCCGGGTTCATATGCTATGGCCGTCCTGAACTCGGTCTCTGCAGACTCCAGGTCAAATCGCGACTGGTAGATAAGACCCAGTTGGTTGTGTGCCGACGAGTTGGAAGGATCAATGCTGATCGCCTTTTTGAAGTCCTCTTCCGGCGGGGGAACGAAGTTTCCCTTCGATATCTGTTTGCACAGCCCCCGGGCAACGTAAACCGGCGACGCTTCCGGGTGATCGCGGGCGCAATCCGTATATACCGATAAAGCCTCGCCGGTTCTCCCCATCACGCACAGCGCCCTGCCCAGTCCTATACATGGCATCATGTCGTCCGGCTTTTCGTTCACGAGATCACGATAGTACTCCGCCGCCTTTTCATAGTTGCCGGTCTCCATCAGCCTCTTCCCAACCGGGTCGGGCACGTAATCCCGCGCTGCAGAGCCTTCCACGTCCGCGGAAGCCAACTGCGGCTTTTGGGGTTGGTCTTTTACTTTACCCTCCCCATTTTTCTCAGCGCTTTTATCCTCGCATGAAAAGAATGTAAGAAGAAAAGAAAGGCATACGAAAAATGCCGCTGCAAGCAAGGCGGTTTTTTTAATGGTACTAACCGGTTTATTAAAAGCCGGACTCATGGCGTCCTTACACGGGTGGCCGTCATCAGATGCACGCCTTAACGTTCAATCGCCGGTCACTTTATTGTAAAGCCACAGGTACTCCTTGGCGGAAGCTCCCCAGGAGTAGTCCTCTTGCATCCCGCTTTCCATTATCTTTTTCCACTCGTTATCTCTGAAGTAAAAAGCCAGCGCCCTTTGCAGGCACTCGATCAAGTCCCGCCCGCTGTAGTCCTTGAACTTGAAGCCGTTTCCTTCGCACGTGTCGGGGTCCCAGTTCCTTATGGTGTCGTCCAGGCCGCCGGTGGCCCGGACCACCGGGACCGTGCCGTACTTCAGGCTGATAAGCTGGTTCAGCCCGCACGGCTCGTAGTAGGAAGGCATAAGAAACATGTCCGCTCCCGCTTCGATCCGATGGGCCAGCCCTTCGTCATAGGTGATGTTGATGCCCGTCTTGCGGGGATAGCGGTTGGCGATGTCCTTGAAGATGTCGTGATACTTGAGGTCGCCGGTGCCCAGCAGCACGAACTGGATGTCCCCCTCCAAAAGCTCGTCTATAATCGAGGTCACCAGGTCAAACCCCTTCTGGTCGGCGAGCCGAGAGATGGATGCCACCAGCGGCGTTTTTTCGGATACCGGAAGCCCGAGCTCCTTTTGCAGGTCGGCCTTGCAGCGGCCCTTGCCGGACCGGTCCTTTACCGAGTAGTTGGCGGGGATCAGGGTGTCCTTCTCCGGCGACCAGATGTTGTAGTCGATTCCGTTCACAATTCCGTAAAGGTCACGGTCACGGTCGCGGAGCACCCCGTCCAGTCCCAGGCCGTGCTCCCTGGTCTGTATCTCGCGGGCGTAGCCCCTGCTTACGGTGGTGATGATATCGGAGAACACTATGCCGCCTTTTAAAAGGTTCAGCTTGCCGTAATACTCGAGGTACTGCGCAGTAAAGTACTCCCAGGGCAGGCCGATCAGCTTCATGTCCCACATCCAGAACAGTCCCTGGTAGCCCAGGTTGTGAATGGTAAAAATGACGGGCACATCTCCCAAAAGGGGGTCCTCCGACCAGGCGGTGCGAAGATATATGGGGATCAGGGCGGTCTGCCAGTCGTGGCAATGGATCAAATCCGGCCGACGGTCCGTGGCCTTCAGAAAGTCCAGCACCGCCCGGCAGAAGAAAGTAAAGCGGGCACAATTATCTTCGTAATCGCCTTCCGGCAGCATGTAGAGGGCTTCCCGGTCATAGTACTCGTCCATCTTGACCAGGAAGACTTCGACCTTGTTCTCCAAGGTGGTCTGCAATATCCGGCCCCTCTTGTCTATCCAGTGGTCACCGTCCAGAATGGGAACCACCACCTCGATGCCGGTATCTTCCAGATCGTGTTCCTGTTCGATCCCCCGATAACAGGGCATGATGGCGGATACCCGCTCGCCGAGGTCGGCAAGGGCGAGCGGCAAAGCGCCAGCCACGTCCGCCAGACCGCCGGTCTTGGCAAAAGGGACCATCTCGGGAGCAACCATCAGGATATCCATTAATCACACCTCGCAATTTTGCGGACCGGATGAATGAAGAGAACTTTATAAACGCCGGTCGCTTGTGTTTTGCAACATGAAGATTGCCATATTGTGCGAGCTGTTCGGGTCGCGACTAAAGTCGCTCGCACATCCAATTTTGATAAGGCTTCGGCTTAAGTCTTTACAATTCCCCCGCGGGAGAAGTCGGGCCCGGAGGGCTCGTCCTCTTTTTCGTCTTCCATCGTTTCTTCCATGTAATCACTCATAAGCTCAACGAAAAATGGAGGCACCGGCTTTTGTGCGTCTTCTGTTGCCAGGGCCACGGCGGCAGTCATCTTTGCATCCTCCGGCTCCTCCAACAAATGCTGGATGTAGGCGCAAAGCAAAAGACGGCCCCGCCAGATGTGCCGCCCCTCAGAGGAGAGGATCCATGAAGCCTCCTGCTCGAACACGTCTTTTTTCCTCTGCTCCTTCTGGGCGTCGGTGAGATCGAGTGGAGACTCATCAATGCTCTTTATCTCCATGAGCAGTTTCCACTCATCCTCTGGTCCCAGGCTCCAGTCCTCGAAAATCCGGCAATCCAGAAGCTCTTGGCTGCGGTTCACCAGCCCGGCTTCCCCCCGGAGCTCATCCTCGGAGAACTGCTCCCACAACGGGTGGGGAACTTCCTCCTGGTCAGCCACTCCCAGCATCCGCCGGCTGCTCAGAAAGTCGGTGTCCTGGGCATGGCCTCTTTTTTCACCTTCCTGCTCCGCTCTTTTGACCAGGTAGCGGGCGAAAGCAGGGTCTGTCTTCACCAGGACGGCATAAGGATTTTTTTGGGTTGACTCGAGAATAGCGCGGAACTTGTGGTCGGGAACAAGATAGTTCTCGAGCCGCAAAACCCCGGTCAAGTCGTTTGCGATGACTACGAAAAGATTGTTCTTGTCAAATACCGTGCGATAGAAGTAGACCAGAAAGGTGCCCGTGGAATCCGGAGGAGCTATATATGCCTCGTCCTTTTTTTCAACGGCTTGCTCTTGCTCCAAGGATGTATGGCCCAGGCCCGCAGACTCGTCCAGGTCCGCTCCCGAGCTTCTGGCCTGGTGGAGCGCTTTCTTTACCATCTTGGCCTTAAATTTGTCCGGCGCCGCTTCTGCCAGTCCGGAGAGCAGGTCCGTTCGCAACCATCGTGCGAGGTGGTCTATGACCGCGGTCTGCACGTTTTCCGGAAGGGTAAAGAGCTCGGGAGCCTCGACCTGCTCCTGCTCTTCGCAGAGGGCCTTCCATCTTTCCATGGTCTCCAGAGTGCTCTCATCAGCCTTTTGCTCTCCGGCAAGAGCCCTTCCCAAAACCAGCAGCGCGGAAAGAGAAACGCTTTGTGTCTTATATGTCCTTTCAATCAGTTCCCCATAGATTTCAGAGGACTTTTTAGAAACCATCCTCTCCGCCAACTCCGCCTGGTCCCCCGCTTCCAGCTTCACGAACCGCTTAATAATATCCTCGGTCCAGGCGGGGGAATCGTCCTGCGGCCCCGCTTCCATCATTTCTTCCAGTTTGTCTTTTTTCTTGTCCGGACTCATAAAAAGCTTTTGTCTCCTTTTTTTATATCTCTAATAGAGCAATCGGGACCTCTAAAGGCGGCTACCGGATGATGCTGTTCTCAAACACACCGTTGCAGCGGAACTTCTTGTCTATGCCTTCTTCCGGCATTTTAAGATGCCAGTCAACCTCTACGTTCTGCCGGATGATGGCGGGGGCTTTGAAGAACTTCCTGGCCACCTTCAACACCCAGTCGGGCAGCTCCTCCAAGGGCTCGACGATCTCGATCAGCTTTTGTCCTCGCACAGTGCCGATGAGCTTTATGCCCGGCTTATTAATCTTGACCTCTAAAGTCGAAGGATAGGTATAGCCGGTGCGCTTTTCCTCCCGGAAGTCCCCCATTGTCCTTTCCCAGTCGTCGGTGGCGTAGAGTATCTCGCCATTTTTCATGACCAGTATCCACGTGCTCCGGGTGTTGCCGTAGGAATCGGGAGCGATGTACTCCAGGAAGTTGACCGCGTACTCGTCGGAGAACGAGCGCAGGGCGATAATCTTGCCGAGCTGTTCAGTAGGCATGACCGTCTGGGTGTTATGGTCCATGTAGGCATAGCCTTTAAGCTCGTGCTTTTTGTTGTTTATGTAGAAGCTGCCGGAGAGGTCCGCCCAGGGTATAGGCACTACCAGGTCGTACCAGGATCCGTCGGGCGCGCCGTAATGCACCGGGCCTTCGCCCGGTCGCCAGCCTTTGACCAGGGAACGGAGCTTGATGTCCGCCTTCATAGCCGGCTTGCCGTTTTGCGCCGGGATGTCCAGGTGAATCCGGTAGTCCGGATACTCCCCTTCCCAGTAGTGGGGACCGACCTGGAAGCGGTGATTGTCATGGTCGTACTCCAGCTTGTCCATGTCGAAAACCTGGCTGTTTATGACCTGGTCTTCGCCCTTGTCGATGTAAGAGACGTTAATCCCGCCACGGCTTGCCAGGTAGACCTTCCAGTAAGTGAACTGAACGGTGGCGCTCGAACCGTCGTCCATGATCAGGATAAAGGTATAGGTCCACGTGGAGAACCAGTTGTCCGGATATGTAGGCGCTACCCGCTCATTTGAAAGGCCCTTGTCCGCACGCGTCTTTACCCCGCCCTTGAAGTTGTATACCTTGTCTGCGCCGTAAGCCTGGTGATGCATGAAGATCGTGAGCAAAAGGACAATGATAACCAAAACTGATCGCTTCATTCGGCTCCTCCAAGTCTCTCAAGGTGATATTGAATATATCATCACCGCCGGGGAAGGCCAAACTGTAAGTGAAGCCGGCAAAGAACTTCCCCCATTTTTTAGACACCCGTCCCGAAAACTTCTTTAATCGCGGA
>CAYQTK010000093.1:0-15142 GCA_964420375.1 uncultured bacterium | reverse complement strand
TGCGCTTATTTTGGGACTAGTCTAATTTCGATAAGAATTTCGATGCTGCATTTGACACGGCTTCGTTTTCGTGATGTTTGTATTCATCAGCCAGTCCCTTAGCCTTCTCCGCCTTTTCACCAAATTCCGCCAAAGCAAAAAATGAAGTTAAAATAATTCCATAATTTTTTTCATCGGTAGAATCGCTCTTTTCTATAATATCAATCAGACCATTTACTGCTTCTTTCTCCTTGCCGACCTCCTTAACTTTGTCTGCAGCCGAGCTTATCTTCACAAAAAGCATTAATACATCTACTTGATCGGTAGGCATGTTAGCAGCTCTTTCATCAAAATCTCTGATCAAAGACAAGAGATCTTTGGTCTCTTGCGAGTAATTTTCAGGTTTTTTTGAACATCCGTATCCCGACATAACAAAAAATGAAAAAACAATTACAAAGACTATTATCATTCTTGACATGTTCTCCTCCTTTGTCCGTTACATTTCACAAATCTTTTGTCCCCTTTTCATTCAAACACTCGTGTCCGTTTTGGGCAAGCGTTCCATAAATATCCCGCTCAATCATAAAATGCGCTTTAAAAAAACACAAACGACTTTGGGGTGAAGATGAAGTTTCTTGAGAGTTTGATATAATTGCTGCGGTCTGATATTTTTCCCCGGACATATGGCAGCAAAGGCAAGAACAATCATGTTTATGGACGAGATGGAGAGCGTTTTTGTGAAGTCGAACCGGCTTAAGTTCCACTGCAAGACCGGCGGGCAGGGGCCCTTGTGTATTTTCGTCCACGGCTTTCCCGACACCCATCTGACTTTCCATAACCAGGCGCCCAAGCTGGCCCGGTCGTGCCGGGTGGTTGTGCCGGACATGCGCGGATATGGACAAAGTGATGCTCCCGCCCGGGTGGCCGACTACCGGCTGCCTTTGCTTATCGAAGACCTGCGCGGGATCATCAAGGCGTTCGGAGACGAGCAGACAGCACTCATAGCCCACGACTGGGGAGCAACCATAGCCGTTCATTATGCGGAGACCTATCCAGACACGGTCTCCTGCCTGGCGGTGTCCAATGGGCCGCACCTGGGGGATTATGCGGACATGGTCTTCCGCAAGAGAAACCTCCGCCAGTTCATGAAAAGCTGGTACATACTCCTGAACCAGGTCCCCTACCTCTCCGAGCACGCGCTTGCGGCCAGGAACTTCGCGCTCCTGGAACGGCTGCTCAAGTATTACACCGTTCGGGAGGGCGGCTTCAGCAGGGAGTACATGGAGGCATGGAAGGACCGGTTGCGCATATCCGGCCTTCGCGGCGGAGTAAACTACTACCGCGCCGGCCTTGGCGCAGTCCGGAAGTACATGCCCGCAAACAAGGGGGAAGCCCTGATAACCGCGCCGGTCAAGGTCATCTGGGCGGAGGACGACAAGGCATTGGAGAAGTCGCTGGCCTACTCCCTGGAAAAGCACGTGAACGCCAGCTTCCAGGTCAAGATGATTCCAAACTGCGGCCACTGGCTCCAGCATGAAGCGCCGGAGGAGTACTACCGGGAGGTCGCGTCGTTTCTGGGGGTCTGAAAACTCTCGCTGAAAGAGTATCTGTTACATATCGTAAGTTACGAACGCATAGTTTCCGAACCGTATCTCTACCGCTGCTCTTTCTTCCATCAGATGTCCCCTCCCTTGATCTGAGACAACCTGTTGAAATAAAATAGAAAACAGATAAAGCCGCTCGCACAATATGCGTCATTTTAATCTTGACAAGACACTACCAACTGAACCCTTAGCCCCCATCCGGAGTAATGTTCGTTGTAAAGGGTTGATCCCACCTTATTATGCCGGAGAGATGGCATGGTTGGGGAACATTCAGCTTGTGGCTTCGCCACCCACGCAATTTTGAGGACAAAACCGCATGGGCTACCCCTCCTGAACTCTCGGCTCACTTCAAGCTTTTCCACCAATGTCATCCTTCTCTTTTCAATCCCGCCTTTGTTCTTGCCCCTGTCTTCCTGCTGATGATCTTGGATACTTTCAGATCAATATCCCCCAAACAGGCCGGCGCAACAGCCACCAAATATGTCGCCCACCCTTGACTCTTTTGCATGGTTTCTTGAAAATATGTCCTTGTCTTGCTAAATTCGGCTTGATGCTGAAGTTTTGATTCGCGGCAAAGGGGAGCGGCATGAGAAGAGACAAGAAAAGGGATTTTTCACGGCGGCGGTTTATTTCCGAAGCGGGCCGGGGAGTGGCTTTTTTGGGCCTGGCCGGGTCTCTTTCGGGTTGCAATCCCGGCGAGTTCGCGGATTACCTGCTGGCAGAGGAGGAGGACAAGGTTGAGGACCGGTTTTACGAGTCCATCTCCGGGCATTGCCGGCGGCCGATAATACCGGAAGCCGTCTCCAACGACTTCTCTTTTGTTTGGACCTCTGACATCCACGTGACCAGGAACAAGCCCCATTACATCGACCTTCTGGGAAAGTACGCCGATGAGCACGAGGCGGCGTTTATTCTCCACTCCGGCGACTGCGTGGACGAGGGCAATGAAGACGAGTACATCAAACTTGTAAATCTCTTTGATTCGCATTCGCCGGTTCCCATGATCACTGCGCTCGGAAACCACGACATCTACAATGACGGCTGGCCCCGCTACAAGAAGTACATCGGTCCGTCGGTCTTCAAGTTTTCCTATGCCAGGTGCGAGTTCTTTTTCATTGATACCGCTGCCGGCACCATGGGCAGGGACCAGATGGACTGGCTGGAGGACAAGCTCGACCACAGCAGAAAGCCCGTGCGCTTCGTGCTCAGCCATTACCCCATCTATGACGGCTCTTTCCAGACACCCGCTTCAATGGGCAACACCGAGGAGAGGATGAAGCTCATCTATCTTTTTGACGAGTATGACGTGGCCTACTTTCTGTGCGGACACAAGCACACGGGCGCGCACTACAAGGTGCGGGGATGCAAGCACTTGATCGGGGGAGCGGGCTGTCCTTACAAGCTCATCGTTGAAGACCGGCCGCATCTTTATCGCTTCGATATAAAGGGCACACACATAAGCAAAAAAAAGGTCTACTTCGAGGATCTGGAAGGATATAACACATGAGCCGGTCTCTTGTCCGTGTATTAGCGGCCTTTGCCGTTCTTTGCGTTTTCTTGCCCGCCCCGGTCAGGAGCGAGTCCGCGGTGTCGCTTGCAAGTGCCGGCGACACCCTTCTTCCCGAGATTTCCAAGCCTGCGGATCAATCTCTTTCCTTACGCGTCGATTACCTGGGCAGGCAGAGCGCGGTGGAGGAGAAGGACTACTCCAGGTTTTCCGTGTTCTGGAAGTCGGGCAATCGGTATCTTAACCCCTGCGGGGGCATCGAGTTCCGGATGGAGGACACCCAGCTTCGTTCCTACTGGATAGGAGACGATATTATCATCACCGACCGGACGCAGGTCCACCTTCGACTCAATCACCTGGAGTACGGCGACTGGGAGACCGCGATAAACCATGCCAACTGTTACGTGTCCTATCGGCGGTGGTGGTTTCGGGGCGCGGTGGGCATAGGTTACGCTGCGCTGGTATTCGAGGACAAGTATTACCGCGACCCTACCCATTACGAGTCCATGGCGCCGGAGAGCAGAATCATCTACGAGCTCTCACTGCGTCCCTCGTTCTGGGAGGACCGCATGGAATTGGACATAGGCTTCCGCAACTTCGACAACTTCGAGTACCACGGCAGCGACGACAACGGGTATCACATCGAGCCTATCTTTCACTTTACCGACTCGACCACATTGAGCGCTTTCTATGAAAGGCGTTACGCCGGCGTTTTCATAAGCCTGCCTACCCTGACGCGGGTAACATGGATGGTGTCCATCGAGCACACCTTCTGAGGAAAGACTTTCACAGCAAAGATATAAAGAGGAGAAGATGATAGACCTTCATATGCATACCACCTGGAGCGACGGCGCTCTTATCCCCGCGGAGACGGTGCAGCGCGCGCGGCACAAGGGCGTACGCGCTCTTGCGTTGACCGATCACGCGGACAGCTCGAACCTGTCCGTGGTGGTGCCCGCACTGGTCCGGTTCTGCAGGGACATAAACACACTGGGGGACATTATCGTGCTGCCGGGCATCGAGCTTACCCACGTCCCCCCGCAGTCCATCGCCGCGCTTGCTGAAGAGGCCCGCGGGCTGGGCGCGCAGTGGGTGGTGGTCCACGGCGAGACCCTGGTCGAGCCGGTGCCGGAAGGAACCAATCATGCAGCCATAGCTGCGGGCGTCGACCTTCTCGCCCATCCCGGACTGATCGAGCCGGATGACGTCAAGCTCGCCGTACAAAACGGAGTTGCCCTGGAGATATCGGCGCGGAAAGGCCACAGCCTGACGAATGGAAGGGTTGCCGCGCTCGGCAAAGAACACGGCGCCGTCCTTGTTTTGAACACTGACGCCCACGAGCCGGCTGACCTTGTGGATGCCGGGTTCGCCCGCCAGGTGGCCCTGGGTGCGGCACTCTCCGCGGATGATTTCGATAAGATGCAGGAGGACGCCGGCGAACTGGTTCGAGGAGCACGGGTAAGGAGTTTTGCATGAGCAATCTTACTAAAAGGGTGTTAAGTGCCCTGGTTATTGTCCCGCTTCTTTTATACATCTTTTTCAAGGGCGGTTGGCTTTTTGTGTTTCTGATCGAGCTGGCCATCCTACTGGGCGTGAACGAGTACTTTTCCATGGTCGAGCAGAAGGGACTCATGCCCAAGCGGCTGATAGGCACGGTGGGCGCTCTTTTAATCGGTGGGGTGGCGTACCTCGGACAGTTGGACTACATGGCTGTTGCAGTAACGCTCCTGGCAATGCTGGTCCTTGCCGACCAGGTCCGGGGGATGGACATCAGGACCGGCATCACCAGCTCCGCGGTGACCCTGTTCGGGATGGTTTATATCGGGTGGATGCTCTCCCACGCCATCCTCTTGCGCTTTCCCGCACACCACTCGGACCGGATGGGAATCTTTTTCGTGATCCTGGCGCTGGCGGGGACCTTCCTGGCGGACGCCGGCGCATTTTTTACCGGCCGCGCATACGGCCGTCGCAAGCTCTCGCCGATCATCAGTCCGGGCAAGACGATGGAGGGCGCGCTTGGCGGGCTTATAGCGGGCACCGCAGGCGTGTTGGCAACCAAGCTGGTTTTCGACTGGTGGATACTGCCCGAGCCGGGAACGGGCATGCCCTTCTATTATTGCCTTTTGCTGGGTCCGGTGCTGGCGTTGGTTTCCATAGCCGGCGACCTGTTCGAGTCCATGATCAAGCGTGACGCAGGCATCAAGGACTCGGGAAACGTCATACCCGGCCACGGCGGCATCATGGACCGGCTGGACTCGCTGCTTCTTGCCATACCCGTCACCTATTATTTTCTCCGTTACGCTGTCTATGGGGGACTGCTGTGATACGTGAATTTAAAGGAATATGGCCCGAGATCGCCGCGGACGCCCATGTCGAGGACAGCGCCGTGGTCATCGGCGACGTTCGTATCGGCTCTCTGTCCTCGGTGTGGTTTAACGCGGTGGTGAGAGCTGACGTGAATTACATCCGGATCGGAGAGCGGACCAATATCCAGGACTCCTGCGTGGTCCATGTAACCAAGGACAAGTGGCCTACCTTTTTAGGGTCGGGCACAACCATAGGCCACCGCGCGGTGCTGCACGGCTGCCGGGTGGGTGACAACTGTCTCGTCGGCATGGGGTCCATTGTCCTGGACGGTGCGGAGATTGGCGACAACTGCATCGTGGCCGCGGGAGCACTGGTTCCGCCGGGCATGAATGTTCCTGCCGGCACACTGGTAATGGGCGTGCCTGCCAAGCCGGGCCGGGAGCTCTCCGCAGAGGACATCCAAGGGATCAAGGACCAGGGAGAAGAGTACCTCGAGCTGGTGCGCAAGTATAAAGGCGAGCTTTGAGAGATCATCCCTCCCGAAGACAGGTATACATCACGGCGTTCGCGGCGCGCGGGTCATCCCCGGCGGGATCGCGCTCTATCCAACAGACATGGACATTACCTTTTCCGTCTACAGCCATGGCCGGTCGCGCAGGCTTGCGAGCGGGGAAAGGCCCGTAAGAGCTGACCGGCTTTTCCGGACCGGCCCGGTAATAGTTAAACCCGCCGGAGTCACGGCGGGGCGCCAGCTTCCGGTAGACAAGCGTTCCCTCTTTGTCCCGGCTTATAATGTGAAGTCCTCCCTGCAAATCGCCTGCACAGGCCAGGGTCTTGCCGTCCCATGAGCCGATATTGATGGTCCGGCTGTTCGCCTCCCGGCCCGAAGACGCCGGGACCGACGCCTGTAGAAGTAAAACATTTTCCGAGTGCTTTTTGAAAGTTATCTTTACAGTATCGCCGTTAAAGCGCGTGAGAGCAGTGCAGGAGGCGGAAAGGGCCTTTTTGTCCTGCCGGGCGTTGGCAGGCGCCTTCTTGACATCGGTCCTTTGCCAGGCGCGAACGCTTTGCAAATACCTTTTCCCGTACTCTTTGCCGCCTCCGAGCCAGTTAACCTCCACGTCTCCGCCTTTGTTTGCAGCCAGCCTCAGACTTTCTATAGTGCTTCCGGAGGTTCCCAAAACCGGCGAAGGAGTGAGCTCGATCGCATAGATGCTTTCTTTCTCCATGGACAATGTGGCTTGCAGCGAGCTTCCTTCTATGGTCTCGGGCAAGGCGACATTCGACGCTGCAAGCGGCTTGATCATGGAGGCCCGCCTTATCTTCCCCGCTTCTTCTTTGGAGGGCTCGGGAGGGCTCCCTGCTCGCCAGTGGGCGGTGAGAAAGTTGTTGTGGTTGCTGTCAATCACGAACTCCCGCACCCGGTAGCTTTTTCGGGGCAGGCCCCTGATCATGAGCTCCAGCGACGTTTTCCCCGGCTTGTTGTAGTTCTTCATTTTCTGCCACAGCTTTTGGATGTTGGTATCCATTACAAATAACATGATCTTGCCGGTACGGGGATCGTAACGTGCAAAGGAGTGTGGCTCTCCTTTGACGTTTACGGGCACTTTAATGGTCCCGGCCTGTGCGGCAAGTATCATGGCGTTGAAGAGTGGTCGGGGGGCCCATTGTTGTGCGCCGAGGTAGGAGAACATTCCCGCCCAGTTGGACCTTGCACCGAATATAGGGGATTGGATTTCCAGAAAGTGCATCATTCGGGGAGGGGAGTCGAGATGGTAAAGGTCTTGCAGAGACCGAAGCAGGAACAGTGCGGACAACTCGCCTGATGCCAGGGTGCCGATGCCGTCGTGGGTCTGGGTCATGACCGGGCTGTACTCGGTCACGTAAACCGGGGCCTCCATTTCGTGCTCTTCCATATATTGCTGCGCTTTTTCATAATAGGGGCCCATACTCATCCGCCGAAAAGGATAGATGTGCGTGGTAAAGGGACGGGGACGGAGTTGTTTTTGCTTCATGGTCTCGATCATTTTCTCCATTCTGGCGTCGGGTAGGGCGGGGTCTCCGTGCCATGCCGGACCTGCCACGCTGATGTCCATGCCTGCGGTAGAAGGGTGCTCGCGGTCCCAGAACCGGTTGCAGGCTTGGACTGCTTTCTTCGAGTGCTCATAGAGGACCGAGTAGTCGGCGGCCCAGGTTTGGTTCCATCTCCATTCCCATTCGATGGCCGGCTCGTTCCAGACCTCCATTACCCATTGGGAAGCTTTTTCCCTGCCGTATCTGCGATAAAGATGGTCAACCATGGCAAACACCAGGTTTTCCCATCTGGAAAAGTCCCAATCTTTCCGGGAAGGAGAGCAAGCCGGGTTCTCGGGATCGGGCGGGTCGCAAGGGTCCTTGGGGTAGAAATCTTTATACATAATGAAGGGAATAGCGGACAAACATATGGTTGGCGTGAAATCGTTTTTTACAATCCGATCCATCATGGAGTCGAAGTGTTTCCAGTTGAGCGCAGTGTCGCCGGCGAGGCAGCGCGGGTTCCGGATGGAGCACTCTTTCCGGTGGAACTCGCGGGTATAGAGGTTCAATACGGAAGCATCCGAGAGCGAGATGGTCTCCAGGGAGTTTTCGTAGACCGCGGAGCGGTGAAGCCGGATGCTGTCGAGGGGCGATTGCGGGAACATCCGGGCGGCGTCAGGCAATGCCCGCTTTATCGCACCCGTCTTGCCGACCAGTAACGAGCCTTTGGAAAGACCCATCAATACGAGCTTCCGCCCGCTTGCCTCTACCGGAAGTATGGAATTTACCGTTATGAGGCCCTCAGTCCCCGCAGGGCCGGGCGCGGAGTTTGAGGAGGGCTTCATCCTGCCGGTATCCACATGGTAGTAAAACCTCTTCCAGGCCGAACAGTCGGTTATCGACTCCAGGGGACCGGAGTAATAAGCCGCTCCCCCATGCGTGCCGACCCAGAGTTCCAGGTTGTCTTTGTCTCCGGCATCAGTAACTCGCACTTCTTTCACAAAAAGGTCCGGAAGACACGGCGGCCAGGCGGCAGACCCCACCGTCATGCCGTGGAGCACTTCTCCGGACCGGTAAAACCCCAGGCTTCGGTCGGAGCCCACCAGGACCGCGGGCGCGGGGCTCTTAGGCGGTTCATAAAAATAGCGGCGCAAGCGGCTGGTGAGTTCGGCCGCGTAAAGGCCGGCGTCTGTTCCGGCAAAAGCGTAGACTTTGCCTGACTCCCGGTCGTGCAGAGTATCCACGGCGAACAGGTTATTGGAGGAGGGCGACCCGGGAGCGGGTTGCTGGTTGTCAAGGTATTCTTTCAGTACCAGTGCTTTCAGTCCTTGCGGACAGATCACCCGCAGGCCGCTTCCCGAGGCTTTTCTTCCCGGCGTCCCCATTTTGTTGATACTGTTCAGTCCGAAGGTTGCCGCGGCAACGCACTGCTGCACGGTTTGGCCCTCGGCAATCCTTACGGGGGAGACATCTGGTACGCTCACGTGCAAGGTTGAGCTGAAATTCCGGGGATTGATGCAGGAGGGATTGGTGAAGTCCTGCCACTGGTCTTTTTCCAGGCCGTTGCCAGTAAAGCTCAACAGGTTGCCGGAAACGCCCCCCCAGGGCTTGGGACCACGGATTTCCGCCCAGCCCGACCAGAGACGGCCGCCGTGCTTACAAAGGCTGTACCCGGCGTTGCTGCGCTGGAAGTTGAAGCGGCGGGCCTTGTTGAAAACCGAGTTGGGATGGCGCGGAGTAAACTCGCCGTTTCGGAATGACGCAATACCCCCCGCAAGCCCTTTATCGCCGAGCCTTCCGGCAGCGATCCACAGCGTGTCGCCGTCAATCACAATATCGTTGATAGTGTTGTCGGGCAGGCCGGTGACAAGGGTCACCTTGTCCATGCCCGAGGGTCCGGTCCTTCCGGCGTGGACGAGATCATGGCTGCCGTAGGTATAGACGGTAAACTCCGGCCAGTCCATGGAGCGTACGTGAAAGAACTCGGTGTTAAGCTTCAGGTAGAGACCGCGGCTGGACAGGAAAGAGAGCTTTTTCATGTCTTCCCGGTCAACTTCGCCGGAAGGATCGAACATAAGCTTATTCTTTGAAAGGGACACGGCGCGGCCCTTGATGCCGGTGGACTCCAGGGTATAGTGCTCGGAGATGGCAAGGGAGGGAAAGTCCAGCACGTATGTACCGTTAAACATGGTTCCCACCCAGAGCCGCTTTTTCTGTAGTCCGTCCTCAAACGCCAGGCATTGCACCGGCCCGATCTTGTCCTGCGCTGGGAAATCGAGGTTCTGAAATCCCTTTTCCCGGTCCATGACCAAAAGGCCGCCTTTTTTCAGGGGAAGCAGCTCGTCACGGGTAAAACCGGGCAGCGCGTTATGAAGCACGAAACCGGTGGCGAACGGCTCCACTTCGGGACGGCTTTTTAAAAATGAAGGATCGGAAAGCTTTTTAGCTTCTACCGTTACTTCGTTTCTTTCAGTGCATCCCGAACAGCCGCTCCACCCGCAAAGCATGAGAAGAGCCAGGAGAACAAATGATACTTCGAGCGCAACGTCTTTCCGGCCGGCAACCTTTCTGGAAAAAACGGATTTCATAAGCATCGATCAATGTTATTCGGTAGTCCCCGCACAATCAAGAAGCCTGCTCCTTACAGGTACAGACAACCGATTATCCGCAAAGGTCCGAGAATTTGTTAACAAGGGCCTTTCAAACACTGCCCGCCGGTGTGTTAAAATCTTGCCATGGCGAACGTGCTTTTACTGGAGCCTTTTTACGGGGGATCGCACCAGTCCTTTGTTGAGGGTCTGGTCCAAAACTCGGGCCATTGTTTCGAGGTCTTGACCCTGCCGGCAAGCTTCTGGAAATGGCGGATGCGCGGCAGCGCCATTACCCTGGCGGATCGGGCCAGGAGCAGCGACTTCCGGCCGGATGTTCTCCTGGCTTCGGACATGATTTCCCTGGCCGAGTTCAAGTCCCTCTACGGCAGGGACGTGCCTTCCATTGTCTACATGCACGAGAACCAGCTTTGTTACCCGTCTCCGCAAGAGAGCCGGCGCGACGTCCACTTCGGGTTCACCAACATAACCACCTGCCTGGCCGCGGACCTGGTGCTATGGAACTCGAGCTATCACATGGTGTCCTTTCTCAACGCCCTGCCCGGCTTTTTAAGCATGATGCCGGACCATCATCCCGGCCGCGTTTCTGAACGGGTCCGGGAGAAGTCACAAGTCTTGTATCCCGGAGTCGACCTCGCTTCCATTGACAAGGTAAGCGTTTTTAAAGACGGGAGTCCCCCGCTTATCGTGTGGAACCACCGCTGGGAGTTCGACAAGCGGCCGAAGGAGTTCTTTGCCGCTGTTTACGAGCTCGAGCGCGAGGGTCTTGATTACGGACTTGTCATCCTTGGCGAGAACTTCCAGGCAAAGCCGCATGCCTTTATGGAGGCCCAGGAAAAGCTCGGGCACCGGATTTTTCACTACGGGTACGTGCCGGAGCGCCTCGATTACCTGACATGGCTTTGCCGGAGTTCGGTTTCCGTAAGCACAGCTTGTCAGGAGAACTTCGGCATATCCGCGGTGGAGGCCGCCTATGCAGGTGCTTTTCCGCTTTGGCCTCGCCGGCTTTCCTATCCCGAGCTCTTGGGCGGCGAGGCAGGCGAGGACCACCTTTACGCCGATTTTTCCGAACTTGTGCTAAAATTGAAAAAAGCGGTAAGAGGAGAGCTTGCCGCTCGCGAGACTCACGAGAAGCATGCCGGGCTTTTGTTCCGCTTCGATTGGTCCCGGCTGATCTCTTCATATGACGAGGTTTTGCAAGGGATGGCTGAGCGCATGCCTGTTTTCGCCTGATATAAAAGGGGTGGTTTTATGGCCCGAGAAGAGACCAGGGTCCGGGTGAAGTTGCGGCGGACCATTGACGATTCATACGACGTGATCGTGGGAGACGGCCTTATGGAAAGGCTTGCGGAAGACCTTTCCAACAAGCCGGTGGGCGACCGCTACGTTGTTGTCTCTGACTCCACGGTGATGAAGCTTTACGGGAACGCACTTACGGAAACGCTCCGGAAAGCGGGCCTCAAGGTTGACCGGATAGCCTTTCCGGAAGGCGAAGCATCAAAGAGCCGGAAGATGAAGCAGTACCTGGAGGAGCACATGCTGGGCATGGGGCTGGGCCGCGACTGCTGCGTGATCGCCTGCGGGGGAGGCGTCACCGGCGACCTTGCCGGGTTTACAGCGTCAACTTACTTGCGGGGAGTGCCCGTGGTGATGTACCCCACCACGCTTCTTGCAATGGTCGACTCCGGCATCGGGGGAAAGACGGCGATTGACGTTCCTGAAGGAAAGAACATGATCGGCGCTTTCCATCAGCCGCGGGCGGTCTACATTGACGTATCAACACTGGAGAGCTTGCCGCGGCGTCACATCCTCTCCGGGGCCGCCGAGGTTGTAAAGCACGCCATCATCAAGGACCGCGAGTTCGTAAAGGCCTTGGAGGACCGCGGCGAACTTCTTCTCGAGAGCGATCCCGCGGTGCAACAGGAGATGATAGTGGAGAGCTGCCGCATCAAGTCGGAAGTGGTGACCGCGGATGAAAAGGAGCTCGATTACCGCCGCATCCTGAACTACGGGCACACCCTGGGCCATGCTTTCGAGGCGGTGTCCGGATACTCGTTGCATCACGGGGAAGCAGTAAGCCTGGGCATGGCCATGGAAGCCGCTTTGGCGGAGTCACTGGAGATACTTCCTCAAAAAGAAAGGGAGCGACAGAATGCGCTTTTAAAAAAGCTCGGCCTGCCCGTAAACGCCAAGGTGGTTTTGAAAGCCCTGGTCGGCAGAGTTCCACGACCGCAGGAGATACTGGAGTACGTGCGTTCGGACAAGAAAACCCGGCAGGGGATTACCGAGTACGTTCTCCCCGTGCGGCTTGGCCAGATGAAAAGATACAAGAAGAAGGTCGGCGTGCCGGTGGAGGACAAAAAGACCTTGAACATATTAAAGAGGTTCTTCAATTAGGACGTTTATGAAAGTCCGGTGCTCCACCATATCGAGGCCGCGGCAATGGATTCTTACCGCGCTTACAGCACTTGTTGCTTTGGCGGGTTTGTTTTCGCTGTGCCTTTATGCGCAGGAGCGCTCGCTGGTCAAGGATAGCCCGTTGGACCCGCCTGCTTCTGAAAAATCACCGAACTATTATAAAGAAGGAGTCAAAGCCTTCCGGAGCGGCGACGACGAGCGTGCAGCACAAGTGCTTGTAAAGGCCGCGCGTCTTGACTGGCGCGTCGGGGCGGTCCTGTCCGACCCGAGATGGAAGGGTTCCCTGCCGAAAGAAGACCTGGGAAAGCTCTCGGGTCTTGACAAGTCGCCGCCTTCTGTAGACACAGCTTCCCGTGTTCTCTACCGGCTGGGAATTATTCGCCGGAACCAGGCACAACAAAGCGGTCAGTCGCTCTCCGTAACTGAAAAGGCCCGCGTGAAAAGAAGCGGGGTGTATTACTTCGAGAAGGTGGTCAACGAGTACGGGAACAGCCCGGAGACTGACGACGCTGCACTGGAGCTTATTAAAGCAGGTCTTTGCGTTCGGGAGTCCGGCTTTCCGGCTTGTACTGCCTGGTCCATAAAAAGTCATGAGGGATGGCTTAAGGAGTACGGTTACTCGCCGTTGAGAGAGAAGGTGATAAAGAGGCTTGCCGGGCTGTACCTTGAACTGGCCGATAAGCTGGAGGAGGACGCTCCCTGGAACTCGTCTGCCAAGGCCGAGCTTTGCCGAGGAAAGGCCCTCGAGCTCGCTTCCGTTCTGGACCGCCCCGGGTCCGGCCGACGTTTACGGGACTGGGCGGGGAAGTTCACAAAGCGGATCAAGACATCCGGAAAAGCCTACTCCCTTATGCCTTCTGAATTGCTGCGTTAAAGTTGCTTTGGCGTATCTGTCGCCTGTCAGGGAGAGTTTTACTTGGCAGACAGCCCTTGCATGAAGTCCGCTATGGGCAGGGCTGCTTCGTCTTCGCGTTCCCAGTAAAAGTGGTCGGTGCCTTCAACTATTATGATCCTGGTGTCCATTCCCAAAGCGGTGACCAGTGAGCGGGCGGAGTCCACGCTGCAGAACTTGTCGCGGGTGCCCGCGGTGACCACTGCCGGCGGCGGGTTCTTTATAAGGTCATACAGTGCGGGGTCCTTTTCCCAGGGGACGCCGGGCGACATGGGGCTTACCAGGCCCAGGCGGACCGGCGCCACCACCTGGGTTCCGGCTGCGTTCCTGGCGATGATCCGGGATGCGGCATACATGGCCATGAGCCCTCCAAAGCTGTAGCCCGCCAGGCCGAGCCGGTAAGGGTCTACATCGGAACGCCCGGCAAGCCACGATATCGCTGCCAGGACGTCATCCACCTCGCCGCGCATTTCGTCAAACTCTCCTTCGCTGGAACCCGCTCCCCGGAAGTTGAAGCACAAGGTGGATACACCGCGCGAAGCAATCCTCGCTTCTAGCGCGTAGACCACGTTGTTGTCCATGTTGCCGCCGAACAAGGGATGAGGGTGGAAGATAACCGCGGCCGGCGCTCCCTCGAAAGCGGGCGTGTACCTGCCTTCCAGGCGCAGGCCTCCCGAGGTGAAAGTGACTTTATCTTTGTTCATGGCTTGTTGATGTATCCCAGCGCTTCGAACTTTTTCCGGTCTTCTTCGGTCATGGCGTTGATCTCGCCGACCACGGCGTCGCCTTCCCACTCGCCGTACCATTCCATGAGCCGGTCGGACTCTTTCTGGAAATCGGAGTCGCCCACGTCGAAGAGGTTGTTCGTTTCCGCGGGGTCTGTTTTTATGTTGTACCTCTTCCACTTGCTGAAGCGGACCTTGTACATGAGCTTGATTTGGTGATGGCGCAGGCCTACGTAGATGGGCTTGGTGAGCATCTTCTCTGCTCCTTCTACTTGTGGAGTTGCTCCTGCAAAGGTCTCGTAATAGATGGTCCGGTCGTCCGGGTAGTCCTTGTTGCCTTGGATGCTTGGAAGCAGGTTTTTCCCGAGCATGTCTTCCGGAATTTCGATGCCCGCATAGGCCAGGGTGGTAGGCGCAAGGTCCAGAAGCTGGACCATGCTGTTTTCCCTTTTGCCGGAAGGGATGCCCGGTCCCATGACCGCCAGTGGTATCCGCATGCCGGGCTGATAGACCTTGCGGCCGTGACCGGTGTAGTTGTGCTCGCCCAGGCTCTCGCCGTGGTCCGCGGTAAAGATAATCAAGGAATTTTCCAGCAGTCCCATCGACTCGATCTTGTCGATAAGACGGCCGATGTGATGATCGGTATAGGCGACCTCGCTGTCGTAATTGGCGCTGTCCGTGTACTCGTCCGAGAAAACGAACTTCTTATGTCGCACGTAGGGCGCGTGCGGGTCGCTGTAATGAATCCAGGCGAAGAAAGGCTCGTGCGGTTTTTCATCGAGCCATGCAAGTGCGAGGTCGGAAACCGTCTTGGCGTCCCGCTCGTCGTTTACGAACAAGTAGCGCTTTTGCTCGAAGTTGTCTTCATACAGGTCGAACCCCTGCTGGAGATTGGACAGGTGGGCCTTCAAAGGCCAGTTGGAGAGTATGGCCGCGGTGTAATAGCCGTTCTCTTTGAACAGGGACGCCAGTGTCTTGACTCCGTCCACCATGGGAATTCCGTTCCTGATGGCCCCCACCTGGTGCGGGTACTTCGATGTGAAAAGAGAAGCAAAGCTGGGGGTGGTAAGCGGTATGTTGCACAT
>CAYQTK010000092.1:0-15232 GCA_964420375.1 uncultured bacterium | reverse complement strand
AGCCGCCAGATTTGACCTGCGACCCGACACAAAGACGCGGTCAAAGCACTAGTGCCCTGTTAGATGTTTTTCGTCGCTTACAAGACGGATTTTCTTCGTGCGAGCGACTTTTAGTCGCGACTAAAGCCGCTCGCACGCTATGCGTCAGTGTAAGCTTGACAAGACACTACTTATGAAGTTAATAACCGGCCTGTTTTCCGCCCCCCGGTTTTTACAGTTGCCGGTGTCATGCTAACCTTTAATTGGTGTTCACAGCATGTCTTAAAGGCATAGTGCATAAGTATGCATAAGAGACGCCAGCTTATGAGAAGAAGAGCTTACGAAGATGAGCGGGACAATAAAAACGGATGAGCAGCGCGGTCTTTCGGGCAGGGGTAATGACGTTGCTGTCTGTTGCCGGGGTCTGGTCAAGAGATACCATGACGTGACTGCGGTTGCCGGCGTAGACCTGGAGGTCAACAAAGGTGAGTGCTTCGGTCTTTTAGGACCGAACGGCGCTGGCAAGACCACCTGCGTGGAGATACTGGAAGGGCTGACCGCGCCCGACGAGGGCCTGGTGAGAATCTTCGGCCAACAATGGAGCAGGAAGAACGAGTACGATCTTCGGGAGCGTTTCGGGGTCCAGCTCCAGGAGACGCGTCTTTCCGAGAAGCTCACCGTGGAGGAGACGGTCCGGCTTTTCCGGAGCTTTTATAAAACCGGCCGGCCGGTGGATGAGGTCATAGACACAGTGGCCCTTTCCGAGAAGCGCAAGGCCCGGGTGGGCAAGCTTTCCGGCGGCCAGAAGCAGCGGCTTGCCCTGGCCTGCGCTCTGGTTGGCGCCCCCGAGCTGGTCTTTTTGGACGAGCCCACCACCGGGCTGGACCCTCAGGCGCGGATCAAGGTGTGGGAGCTGGTCGAGGACTTCAATGAAAAAGGCGTTACTGTGCTTCTGACCACCCATTACATGGAGGAAGCGGAGCGGCTCTGTGACCGCGTAGCCATCATGGACTACGGCAAGGTCATCTCCACGGGCACTCCGCGCGAGCTCATTGACATGCTGGGCGCGGACGAGATCATCAGGTTTTATCCCGGCGATGAGGTTGACCTTGATTTCCTGCGCAGCCTCCGGGGGGTCAACAACCTGACGGAAAAGAACGGGGAGATCCTGCTCAACGTAAGCCGGATATCAGAGACTCTTCCCCTGCTGGTGTCGGAGCTGGGCAATAAAGGCGAGGTGCTCCACGGGCTTACGGTGCGCAAGGCCAACCTGGAGGACGTGTTTATCAGCTTGACAGGAAGGGCCCTTCGAGATGTCTGAGAAAGGCGGAAAAGAGCGCAAAGGAACAAAAGCCCGTCCCGCCTCTGCAAACCCCCTGGTGCAGCTCAGCCTGGCGCGTATCCGCGAGTTTCTCCGCGAGCCCGAGGCCATCTTCTGGGTGTTTGTTTTCCCCGTGCTTCTCGCTTTTGCGCTGGGCATAGCCTTCAGAAACCGGCCGGCAGAGGTCCTCGAGGTGGCAGTGGAGAAGCGGATTCCCGACGCGGTCGAGCTGGCCCGCGCCCTGTCGGACTCCGAGCATATAAAGCCGGTCCTGATGTCCGCCAAGGAGGCGAACAGAAAGCTCAGCACAGGTGAGATCGCCCTTTCCATCGCCCCTTTTGAAGGCTCCGCGGCTCATGGCTCTACCGCAAGAGAATCCGGCAAGCCGGCCTACTCGTTCCGGTTCGACCCCGACCGCTCGCAGAGCAGGATTGCCAGGCCGGCTGCGGAGCGGTCATTGCAGTGCTATCACGCGCGCGGCTGCCGCGTCCACGTCCGCGCGGTTCCGGTCGAAGAGGCCGGGGGCCGCTACATAGATTTTCTGATCCCGGGCCTTATCGGTCTCAACCTGATGGCCAGCGGCATGTGGGGGATCGGCTTCCACATTGTGGACGCCCGCACCAAGAAGCTGTTAAAGCTCTACACTGCCATGCCCATGCGTCGCTCGCAGTTTCTTTTTTCCTACGTTCTCTCCAGGCTGTCATTCCTGGTGTTCGAGGTCATAGCCATCGCCGGCTTCGGCTTTCTGGCGTTTGACGTCAAAATCCACGGTTCCATTCTTTCGCTGGCCCTGGTCCTCCTCTTGGGCGCGGGCTCCTTCGGAGGGTTGGGGCTGCTCATAGCTTCACGGCCGAAGACAGTCGAGGCTGTCTCCGGGTGGATGAACTTCGCCATGCTTCCCATGTGGATTCTGTCGGGCGCGTTCTTCTCCTATAAGCGGTTTCCGGAGTTCACCCATCCTTTTATAAAGCTCCTGCCGCTTACTGCGCTCAACGACGCCACCCGGGCCATCATGAACGACGGCTACTCCATATTTACCCAGCTTCCGGAGCTCGCGGTCATGGCATTCTGGGGGCTGGCCTGTTTCCTTGTTGCGCTGCGGATTTTCAGGTGGCAATAGGCGGGGGCAACTGTTCTGGTAATGGCAGTAAAGGACATGACATGAAAGATATAAGCATTGAGGACTTCAGGGGCGACGCGGATGCACTTGACCGGATGGCCCATGCAGCCTGGTGCGACGAGTATGGAGCGGATTCATACCCCAACCTTTACAGCCCCGAGTACCTGTCCTATCTCATGCAGGGTGTGGACGACCCCCGGCTGGCCATTGCCGCTTATTACGGAGACGAGATCGTGGGGTTCCTCCTCAACCTGCCCCGCAGGATGTGCCTTAACGGCGTCGAGTACCGGGCGGCCCTGTCGTGCCTTCTGGTCACCCGGCAGCGATTCTTTCGACAGGGCCTGGCCACCGCCCTGATCCGGGAAGGGCTGCGCAGGAACGAGGAACTCAAGCTCGACTTCACCCTTTTTTACCTGGAGACCGGACACCGTTCCAGCCGGCTTTTCCAAAAGCTCCGGGAGTCGGGTATGCCCATCGAGCGGGTCAAGAGAATGGGGATCATCGCGAGGGTCCTGGATTTACCGCGCGTGTGTGAAAGCGAGAACGTGAAAAAGTACGAGGTCCTGGCCATGAAGCTGCTGGGCGCTTCCAAGTCACCCAAATCACCTGAAGACACCCGCATCAGGGAGGCCGGCAAAGAGGATGTTCCTTATATCTTGACTCTTCTCAACTCCTTGCAGGAAAAAGTCAGGCTGGCCAGGGTGTTTGATCAAGCCGAACTCAAAAATGAAATCCTCCATCCTCCTGTTGCGCGCACCCTGGTCTTCGAAAAAGACGGCGACATAAAGGGAGTACTGGCTTATGCGCTGGTAGAGCACGTGGGGGCCTTGCGCGTGCCGTGGGCGTGGATAAACCACGTCTACTGGGAGGAGCTTGCCATCCGGGAGCGGATGTGTCTTGTAAAAACCTTTATGGCACGGGCGCACGAGCAAGGAGCCGCGGGAGTGGTGGAATGGCAAAAGCGGGTTTACCCGGTGTCCGCTTTGTACTGCTGCCGGTTCGTTCCCTACCCCAGACAAGTGGACATGATGGCGTGGCGTTTTCGTGACGACATCTCGCTATCGGATATTCCCGAGGTCTACGAGGTCCAAATCTGATCCCCTTGTAAAAAGTGCGTTCGATTTAAAGGAACTTCTTTAGTGACTTTTCGTTCCAAACGCCCTGCTGAAAGAATTGCGCAAGATCATGATACGCTAATGTTTGTTCAAAATTGTTTTGTCACTTACAAAAACAGTTCTTGTGCGAGCGGCTTTCTTCGCGACTAAAGTCGCTCCCACGAAGAAGTCTGTCTTGTAAGCGACGAAAAACGCAAGGCAGAGCACTAAATTATATTTGAATTCATTGACTTGCTCTTCTACAATTCCTGCCGGTATAATTTTCGGCTTTTGTCCTGAAAGGCGGTAATTTGTCCTGCCTGACGGCAAGTCAATCCGGTTTTACAGTAAACCTCGGGTCCACAGCGGAGCCGCCGCAAGTCCTGCTGTCTAACTTTTTGAATTCACAGAATTAAAAATACAGAAATTCTCTGCGGACTCGGCATGCGAATTGTTAAGTTAATTACTGACTATGCAAACTTCCAAGGTGATACCATGACGCTGATACTGTATGCTCCTCGATTCGATGAATTTGGTCGGGAGTTAAAAAAAGCTTTGGAAAGTGAAGTCGAGGATGCGGACCTGGAGACTTACGAAGGTCTGCACAATCTCACCGGCCGGCTTCGCCGGCCGGTGGAGGACCCCGCCATAGTGGTGATTTTGGCAGGCGGACTTGATGATCTTCAGGAACTCATGAGCGTAGAATGGCTTCTCAAGAGGGTGAGGATAATGCTGGTTTTGGAAGAGAGCGACGCTGAGACATTAAAAGTGGCCCATCGGTTGCGGCCCCGTTACCTGGGATATAGAGAAGACGACGTCCACACAATTCCGGCAGTGACAAACAACATGATTCAGGGATTTATACACCGGACCAGCACGCAAAGGAGATGATGGAGATGAAAGCGAAGTTAATGCCCCCCGCTTTTGAGTGGCGGGAGAGAAAAAGCGTGATAGTCACGACCACGCTTAACGAACTGGTGAGCGCAGTGGAGCGGGAAATGGAAGCCCCTGACGACAAAGAAGTGGCAGCCGCGGTTTCGGCCATTCTCTCCAGGCGGAGGCTCCGCGGGCAGTCAGCACTCAGGGGAAAGAGGCTCAAACCGGTACCGGCTTCCTGCATAGCGGATTCCGGGGACAATTGAACAAGGCACAGATTTACTATGGACAAACAAGAGCTTCAAAAACGGATCGAGGATGAGCTGGGTGAATGGAGCGCGAGGATGGACATTCTCCGTGCCAAGGCAGAGAAGGCCAACAAGGAGGCGGGTGAGCCCAATATTTTTGATCAAAAGCTGGTGGAAATTTCCCGCAAGAAGGAAGAGGCCCGCAAAAAGTTCGCCGAGTTTCTGGAGGCTTCCGAGGATTCCTGGGAGGAGCTTGTATCTAAGACCGAGCAATCGGTGGAGGATTTCAAAAAGAGCGTTGACAAGGCCCTTTCCGAGCTTACCGATATCGAGCCACTGGATATGGAAGAACACCATAAAAAGCGTTGATACAGTTACGCCGGCAAGGAGGTTGTTTTGCCATTTCAAAAAATCATCTGCCCGGTAGACTTCAGCGGTCCTTCATTGGAAGCGTTGCGGGTGGCCAATGAGCTTGCCGCCGGATTTGGCGCTGAGCTAATCATCCTTCACGTGGTCCCTGCCATTCCCAGGCTCGCGCAGGAGTCGGAGGAGGAGCTCAAGGTCCCGGTGTACCAGGCGGAGCTCGAGTCGGTTAACAAAAGCTGGCTGGAGGACATGATAAAGGAAAAGGTTCCCGAAAGTATCTCTGTCCGGCCGACCGTGACAAGCGGCGACGCTGCGGAAGAGATACTCTCGGAAGCGTATCGTGAGCAGGCTGACCTTGTGGTTATCTCCAAGAGCGGGCGGAAAGGAGCACAGGGCTCGATCCTGGGATCGGTGACCTATCGGGTGGTGAGAGCGGCAGAGGTGCCGGTACTCTCGGTCGCCCTTTCCCGAGAGACCCGCGATTGATCCTTAGGGGATAAGACGGCAGAGAGGTTAAGCTTAAACATGGCATCTCAGAAAAAGGTCCATATCGGTACGTCCGGATGGCATTACGATCACTGGAGCGGGAGCTTCTATCCCCCGGACGTGTCTAAGAAAAATTTCCTGGACTACTACCGCAAGTTCTTTGATACCGCGGAGATAAACAACTCTTTCTACCGGCTTCCCTCTGAAAAGACCCTGGAAAACTGGAAGGACACGGTGGCGGAAGGATTTGTCTTTGCTGTTAAGGGCAGTCGTTATACCACTCATATGAAAAAACTTCTGGACTCGGATCAATCCACCTCCAAGCTCTTCGACCGTATCAGCGCTCTGGGCGATATGCTGGGACCCGTGCTTTTTCAGCTTCCTCCCAAATGGGGCTTCAACCGGGAAAGACTCGCGGAGTTCCTGGAGAACATGCCCCCCGAGTTTCGCCTGGCGTTTGAGTTCAGAGATCAATCATGGTACAACGACACCACCTACAAACTGCTCAAAGACCATAACGCCGCTTTCTGTATCTACGAGTTGGATGGCCACCTGTCCCCCCTGGAAGTAACCGCGGACTTTGTATACGTACGATTGCACGGACCCCGCGGTCCCTATGAAGGAAGCTACAGTAAAAAACCCCTTGCAGGATGGGCGGACAAGATCAAGGTCTGGCGCAAGAAGGGCAAGCAGGTCTACTGTTATTTCGATAATGACGAGAACGGATATGCAGCCAACAACGCTTACGAGCTCAAGAAACTGGTGGAAGGTAAAAACGGATAGATAAGATAAGGTGCGGGCATGTCCCGGCCCTCACATAAGATTGGCAAAGGACCCGATAAGGGAATGGCAAGGCGCGACTCGCGCAATGCAGGTTAACATTTGAAACATCTCAATTATTATGGAGGAAAACATGGCTAACGCGCAGGAAGGAAGCAAGGTTAAAATTCACTTTAAGGGCATCCTGGAAAACGGCGAGATTTTCGCTGATTCCCACGGTCAAGACCCGCTGGAGTTCACCGTCGGCGGGGGAGAATTACTCCCCGACCTGGAACAAGCTGTGATCGGCATGGAGCAGGGTGAAACAAAGGACATAACCATTGCTCCGGATGGAGCCTATGGTCCCCGCCGGGAGGAGCTGATAGTGGACGTGGACAAAAGCGAGTTCCCCGAACACATCTCACCCGCTGTGGGAGAAAAGCTCCAGATACAGACATCCAACCAGGAAAACATCCTGGTGGAGGTCAAGGAAGTAGACGAGGAATCCGTGACACTGGACGCCAACCACCCCCTGGCAGGAGAGACCCTCTATTTTAACGTGGAAATGGTGGAAATAGCCGGCTGAACCCGGCAGGCCAAAACCCGCGGTGCCGGGTTCTTCCCGGCAGCCGCGGAAATTTCGTCCTTACGGTCAAGATATCCTGCTTGATCGCCGACCTTTACACAAGGGCCGGGCATGATTAAGTTATCAAATAAACCGGAATAAGCCGATTGAAGAAAAGGGAGGGTGTCATGATTAACTTAAGGAGCACTTCTTTCAGTCCGAATGAGAAAATTCCTGAAAAACACTCCGGGGAAGGCGGAGACCTCTCTCCGCCGCTTACATGGAACGGCGGACCGCCCGAGACCAAGGAGTACGCCTTGATCTGTGATGATCCGGACGCGCCCATGGCAGAGCCCTTTGTCCACTGGGTGCTTTATAAGATCCCCGCGTCCCAGAACTCCATACCGGAAGGCAGCAACGGCGGGGGCGCTGAAGGAAAGAACACCGCAGGGAAAAACAAGTATATGGGGCCTATGCCTCCGCCGGGACACGGCGTTCATCACTATCATTTCAAGTTATATGCGCTGGACGGCAAAGTGGATATCGAGCCGGGCGCTACAAAGAACGAGCTGTTGAAAGCCATAGAGGGACACGTCCTGGACGAAGGCGAACTGGTGGGAACTTATGAGCGGTAAAGCAATGCTCTGCAATGCCTTCGCATAAGTTGATAAAACGGGAGATGTCACGATATAAATGAGTAAAAGAACATGAAGATCGCAGTAAAATGAAGCTGAGTTTTCTGGGCACCAAGGCCCACATTGATACCTGGAACAGAAATCACCGATTGCACAGCTCCTGCCGGGTAAGCTACCGTGAAAAGCACGTCACCATAGACTGCGGAGAGGACTGGCTTGACCGGCTGGATGAAATGAATCCCCGGGTCCTCCTTCTCACCCATGCTCACCCCGATCACGCGGGCGGACTGGCAAAAGGAGCGGACTGCCCCGTAAAGGTCACTGCGGGAGGGGTGAGCATATTCTATGCGCCGGACGTGGTCTACATCAAGGACAGGCAAAACGCCTTGTCCGGCATCAAGCTATACGTTGGCGACGGCGCGACATTGCAAAAATCCCTGATAAGGAAATCGGGCGACGCCCTGATGGGACATTCGCCTGTCCGGACCCAGCTTACCTGGTGCAAAAAGGAAGGTGTTCCCCGCGCCGTTTTTACCCATTGCGGCGCTGAGATCGTAAACAACAAAGAAGGGCTGGCCCGCAAACGGTTGAGGGAGATGGCTGAGGAGCGGGGAGTAAAAGCAGAGATAGCCCGCGACGGCATGGAGATAGTTCTGAGATGAAAGCCGGAAAGAAGGAGATTTTATAACCTGCAAGCGACGATGTCGCTGTATGAACGATGATCTCCGAATATAAGGAGGTGTTGTTTGCAATGGACCTTATAAGCAGGGACGAGTTGAAAAGATTGATGGATGAACGGCACGATCCGTGTATCTCGATTTACTCGAGCCAAGAAACGAAAGGACCGAAGACCAGGGAGAACCACATCCACTACAAGAACCTGCTTCGAGAAGCGGAAGCGCAGCTCGAAAGCTACGGGTACAAGTTACATCGGTTGGAGGACATGCTCCATCCCGCGCGGCACTTGCTTGAGAACGACCTGTTCTGGCAGCACCAGGCAGGCGGACTGGCAGTGTTCATCTCTCCTGACCGCTTTAAAACCTACCGGGTGCCCATGAGCTTCCAGGACACCGCAGTGGTCAATGACCGGTTCCATATAAAAAATCTCCTCCCCCTGTTCACCTCGAACGGAATGTTCTACGTGCTCTGTGCCGGCAAGAAGCAACTGAGGCTTCTGCAATGCACCCGTTTCAACTGTAAACAGATGGACCCGGGCGACATGCCTCAAAACATGGATGAGGCATTGGGCGAGGAAATAGAGCCCGGGCTTCTCGAGTTCCATGCCAAGGCTATGCCCGCAACCTCCGGCGGAAAAGCTCCTCATCCCGGACACGGGGAAGACCACGGCGATCGCCAGAATAAAATCCACCGCTACTTCCAGGAGATTGACAAAGGAGTGAAAAGCATCCTGAAAGACCGCAACGCCCCCCTGGTCGTATGCGTAAGCGAAGACGAAAGCGATCTGTATAAAAGAGTCAACTCTTATCCTCAGATGGTCAAAGAAACCATCACCAAAAACCCCGAGGTCATAAGCAACCAGGAACTACAGCAAAAGGCATGGGAGATTGTCGAGCCGCTGTTTAACGCGGACAGGCAAAGGGAAATATCCCGTTATCATGATCTTGCCGGAACAGGCCAGACCGCAACCGGCACAGAGGATATTGTAAAGGCGGCCCTGCAATCACGGGTGAGGACCCTGTTCGTGGACGACAAAGCACAGATATGGGGCTATTACCGGACGGATACCCTCGAGACCGAAATACACACAGAAAGAATGCCCGGAGACTCCGATCTCCTCGACCTGGCAGCAGTATATACCTTGACCAACGGCGGATGGGTATACGCGGAAAAGCCCGACAGCATGCCTGACAACTACCCGGCAGCAGCCATCTTGAGGTATTGAAACCGAAGAAACCAAGAAAGCCGCAAGAGCCTGTTGCCGAAAAACAAGGGGCTTCCGGTTTAACAGCAGGTGACTTGGAGTTCCGGGAACACCATAAAGAACTCTTGACTTTCCCGGAGCCATAGGGCGTGAATGTCGCGTGCCCGGGCTGGCGAGAGCGGTGGTGCCGGCACCAACATTACGCAGAGCGGCAGAAGACCGCACGCGCAGGCCCCTGGCCGGCCGGGCTTTTGTACAGCAGCTTGAGAAGGCCCCTGAACAGGAGGCCCATGCCCCAAAAGCCCGGTCCCAAATCAAAGCAAGAGTGAGTTATGTATGGGGTCCCCCAATAAGCCCGAATAAAAAATGCTCGAAAAAGACAAAGGTGGAGTTTTCATGCCTTCGTAAAAAGGCATTTCGGCCAGGATCGCGGCACGTAAAATCAACTGGTGCCCTGCCAAGCGTTTTTTGTCGTCTCCAAGAAAAATAATTGTAGTACGAGCGACTTTAGTCGCGAAGAAAGCCGCTCGCACAAGAACTGCTTTTTGTAAGTGACAAAAAACGCTTGACAGTGCACTAGTGTCGTGTCAAAAGCTTTTTGGAGAATAGAAAATAGCTTTTCAGGGAATAGAAAATAATCGTGCGAGCGGCTGATACCGCGATCTTCATTGGGCCCGTTCCCCTTTTTCCGAGTGACAAAGCACCAGTGTTAGTTCACAATTGTTTACGTCGCTTACAAAAAGCAGTTCTTTTGTGCGAGCGACTGATACCGCTACTTCCGTCGCTCGCGCTTCAAGTCTTATTCTATGAGGGGACAAAAAACGCTTGACATGAAAAGGGGTGATGAAAACATGAACGATGGCTCCGGGCATGAGCTTCCCCGCCAGACCAACCTGGAGACAGCACTGAAACTGGTGATCAAAAAGCTGGAAGGGACGGACTTTGACGAGCAGTGCAAAAAAGCAGGGCTCGATCGCGGCCCCGAAGGAGCGGTTGTCAGATTCATAAACCGCCTCTTCAGAATAGAGAGGTCCGAATTCGAGGTCTTGCCCGGGGATTCCGGACCGGAAGCACAGATGCAAGAGAGAATCATCGTCCTCCATTACCTTGCCTCTGCAACCGGTGCTCCTCCAGCCAACAAGCTTGTCTCCTACAAACAAGTCCCTGATGGGGCGGCCTATTACCAGGTGTTTTTAAAAAGGACACGAGGCATACTCCTGTCAGTGTTCAAAGGAAGGTTCGACGATCTCGTCGAAGCCGCAAAAAAGCTGGGAGCAACTCCCGACAATGACCACGGGGACAAGGCTTTCCGCATAAAAGCCCTGCCCCGCGTCGAGTACCTCTTCGTGCTTTATGAACAAGACGAAGAGTTCGACCCCGATATCAAGGTGTTCTTCGACGCATCGGTAATGGACTACCTTCCTGCAGAGGACATAACCGTACTCTGCCAGATGACCTGTCTTAAAATCGTCAAAGGCACCTGAAAAGAGGCACAAAAAGCCCTCCCAGATTATAAAAAAGGGTTCTTCCGGAAAACGGCTTGTCCGGTGCTACAGATTTTGCTATCATGCTACAAAAACGGGAAAGGAAGCGTGAATGTATAAAAAATTTAAACAAATGATCACATCGGCCTTATTGGTGTTACTGGCCGCCATGCCCGCTCTATCACACTATCATGCCCTTGTACCTTCGGATTATGACCAGTGGCGGGCCAGGAAGATGGAGAAGGTGCAAATGCGGCTTTGGTGGGGACACGGCTATGAGCACATCTGGTTTGACGCTGCCAGGCCCGCCTCCCTTACCGCAATCCTGCCGGACGGCCAAAAGACCGACCTCCTGGACAAGCTCGAAAAGGACAGGGTCAAGGCGGTATCCGGTGAAAAACGCCTTGCCTATAAATTGAGCTACACCCCTTCCGTGCGGGGCGACCACATCCTGGCCATGACCGCGGGGAGGCAATGGGACGCCGATACATCGGAATGGCTCCAGGACTATGTCAAGACCGTGCTTCACGTTCAGGCCGAGAAGGGCTGGTCCCGCAGAATCGGCCAGCCCCTCGAGGTCGTGCCTTTGTCGCGGCCTTACGGACTTCTTCCCGGCGCCGCCCTCGGCTTCAAGGTCTTGTACCAAGACAAGCCGGCCGCAGGTTTACGCGTCGAGCGGGAGCTCCTCTCCAGGGAGGCGCCCGACCCGGCCTCTCTTCCTTCCGAGGCTTTCATCGCCTATCCCGCCCGTACCCGCTCCGACGGCACAGTAGTGTTCTCTTTCCCGGCTCCGGGCTGGTACGGGATAACCGCGATTCGGAGTTCGGGCAGGAAGTACGAAGAGGACGGCCACAAGGGCAAGCTGGTGGAACGTTCCACCTTATGGGTTTACGTGAGCGATAAGCCGGAGTAGGTCCTGCTTATAAGGAGCTCCCTTTGCATATCTCGGACGGCATTCTTTCCGCAACAACCTGCGCTGCGGGATACGTGGCAGCAGGAGGACTGGTTGCCTTCGGCCTCCGCCGGGCGGGACAGGCCGACTCGGCCCGCGCAGGCATACTTACGGGCGCTTTCTTCCTGGCGGGCCTGGTCCGTTTCCCGTTGCCGGGCACGAGCGTCCATCTGTTGCTGGCTTCGTTGAACGGTATTGCACTTGGTTCTCTATGTTTTCCATCCATCTTCCTGGCGCTTTTGCTTCAGGCGCTTCTGCTGGGGCACGGCGGCATCAGCACCTTGGGGGTGAACACGGTCATCATGGCTGTCCCGGCCTACCTCGCGGGGGTTGTTTTTCACCAGGGCATCAAGAGGGGCTGGGGAGGCTGGCTGTTGTTTTTCGCGGTTTCGCTGGGGGTCATGGTATCCGGCGCCAAGCTTTCAGCAGACGCGCTCTTGGCCGCCGGCCTGGTGTCGTTCCACCTGTCCTGGCCGGGAGCGGCTCTAGCCGGGTCATTGATTGCAGGTGTTATTTCCCTGTTTTTCCGGTTCGTAAAAAAGCCGGAGCCGTTTCAGCGGTGGGGTTTTTCCACCGGCGCGCTCGCGGTATTCTTGAGCGCCTTGTTTTTCTACCTGGTTTTGTCTTTCGCTCCGCTTGCCGCACATGCGGCGCGGGAAGGTTTTGTAGAACTCGCCAGGGTTGCCTTTTTGTTTCACGTGCCCGTGATTGCAGTGGAGGGCATAGTAGTGGCGCTGCTGGTCAAATACCTGGACACGGTGGCTCCCGAGCTTTTACGGGTTGAGAAGCCCGCGGCAGCCATGGCAGTGGCCGCCCTGTGCGCAGCATTTTTTGCTCCGGGTGCGGTACAGGCCCATGCCGTAGGCGCGGACGCTTATGCAAAGGACGGGACCATACAGGTCGAGGCCTGGCTGGGAGGCGGAGAGCCCCCCTCCTCTGGAAGGGTTACAGTATTAAAACCCGACGGCAGCACGGCGGCAAAAGGCGAGCTTGATAAAGGGAAGTGGTCTTTCCAACCCGATTCCCCCAAGGCCTTCAAGTTCGTGGTTGACCTGGGCCACGGACACGGCAAGACGTTCGTCCTCCATCCCTCCGAGTTTAAAAAGTTGAAAGAGAGTTTTGCAGAGGATAAAGAAGCAGGAAAAAACGGCTCGAAGCCGGGGCACGCCGCAAACAAGGCCACTTCAGCAGTCAAGGACCAGCGTCCGTCAAGAGAGTCCCAACCCCATTCTTCCGATACCTGGCTGAAGGCCCTGGCGGGGATTTTGGTTATAGGTCTTTTGTCCGCTTTCTTAATGATCCGCAACCTGCGGCGCGAGGTCGACGAACTGAAAAAGCGGTTGGATAAAAATGCATGAACACGGCCGCCACCAGGCGGAGAGCAAAACCGCGCCAATCGACAGGATAGACCCCCGTGTACGGCTCGTCAGCATGTTGATCTGGATTGTTCTTGCGGCATGGCTGAACCGTTTTCATGCCCTCTCTATCGCGCTTTTGTTGTGCCTTGCGCCCGCTGCACTGTCAGTCGTGCAGTTGAAACGGACGCTGAGCAGGGTAGGCTATCTGACTCTGGCGGTCCTGCCCGCCTGGATCGTGCTTCCTCTTATGGGGCCCCCGCATGACGTGATGGCGGGAGCAGGACCGGTCAAGCTGCACGCCACCGGTCTGCTGGCTGCGGCCCTCTTGCAGGCCAAGGCAACCGCGATCCTGGCAGCGGTCATGGGACACCAGGGCAATACTCCCTGGAACCGGTGGGTATGGGCTGCGCATAAGCTGGGAGCGCCTGCCAGGCTACTCGCCATGCTTACCTTTACCCTGCGCTACCTGCCGCTGTTGTCGGAAGAGGGAAAAAGAACTCATACCGCGGCGCTGGCAAGGGGATTTCGGCGCAAACCCGGCAGGCAGGGTTATTACGGACTGGCTGCTCTTGCAGGTGCGGGTCTGGTCCGGAGCTATTACCGCTCCGAACGCGTCAATCGAGCGCTTTCCGCCCGGGGGTTCCAGGGCACGCTCTACCCCTTGCGCGCAGAGCGAGCAGAAGGTAAAGACGCCTGGTTTATTATGATCTCTACAGTGTCAGCTTGCGTCATCATATGTTTAACTTATTGGATTCTCTAGGTCTGCTACATTGTGATTTGATTTATGCTCATGCATCTTGATAGTGCGAGCGGCTTTAGCCGCGAAGTCCTCTTTTTAATGATCGCGGCTAAAGCTGCTTGCATATATTACCTGATGAGCCTCTTGCAAAAAGAGTAAAGGGAAGGTGGGAGAGACCTCCCTGTCCGCGTGCGGACACGCACAGGCAGGCAGGTCTCGATGATCGCGAGCTTCTTGCCTGTGCCGGACACGGCAGACAGGGAGCTCGCTCACATCATCTAAAGGCTTCCTTACCACCTCGATAATCAGACTTTTCCAAGAGGCTCTGATCTCACCAATTTAATCTTTAGAGAACATGGCGAGCAGTTTCGTGCATCAAGCATTGACAATTCGCCCGGCTATTCTTAAGGGGATCTACGGATGAAGAAAGACGGATCAATATCATCGGCTTCGGTCAAGGTTTCGGATGTTTCCTACACCTATGCTGGTGCAATTGACGCTCTTTGCGGGGTCTCCTTTAAGGTGGAGCGCGGAAAGCGCACGGGTCTTATCGGTCCCAACGGCGCGGGCAAATCCACGCTTTTTCTGTGCCTGCTTGGACTACTGCCCGGGTTTACCGGCTGCATCCGGGTGGGCGAGCTGGATGTATCGAGCCACGGCGATCTTACCGAGCTCCGCCGCCGGGTGGGCCTGGTTTTCCAGGACCCTGACGACCAGCTTTTCAACCCCACCGTGCTGGAGGACGTTGCTTTTGGTCCCCTTAACCTGGGCTTATCCAAGGAGGAGTCCGCGGCCCGCTCCAGGGAAAGCCTGAAGCTGGTCGGCGTACCTGCCGAGCTTTTTGACCGGCCTCCCCATCGGCTCTCCCGCGGTCAGAAGCGCAGGGTCGCCATTGCCGGCATCCTGGCAATGGAGCCGGGACTTATACTCCTTGACGAACCCACCTCCGACCTCGACCCCCGCGGCAGGAGAGGGCTGGCCGACCTACTTGCAACACTCGCTCCCACCATGATTATCGCCACCCACGACCTCGAGTTTGTGCTCGAGACATGCGACAACGTGGTGGTAATGGATGCGGGGGAGATCGTCACCAGTGGCGAACCGCGCAGCATCATGTCCGACCGGGAGATCATGCATTCCCACGGTCTCGAGGTCCCCCATTCGCTTACCGCTCACACAGTTGCCCACCATAACTCCTGAGTTCGCACCCACTTACCCGCACTGCTCCGCTTCTTTTGAACAGTGCCTTCTTTGCCCGGCAACGCCATAAATTCCGGTATAATCAAAGGGGTTGTCAACCTTTTAGCTTGTACTTAGGCCTCGTAACTAGTGCTTTGACCGCGTCTTTGTGTCGGGTCGCAGGTCAAA
>CAYQTK010000091.1:0-15287 GCA_964420375.1 uncultured bacterium | reverse complement strand
TCCGGTCATCCACAGGCATTCCCCGATTACAAAATCAGGATACCTTTGTAAACCCGTTTTGCGGACTGTGTCAAGCCGCAGCACTCCAACCGGACTTTTGGCGAGCTATACGAAAAAATGTGACGGAGACTAATCCGTGTTTACTTCGCGCAGGTACTTGGCTGCTTCTTCGGGGGGAACGGGGTTTATATAGAATCCGGTGCCGTACTCGAACCCCGCGGTCTTGGTGAGTCGGGGAAAGATTTCGATGTGCCAGTGGTAGTAGTTGTTATACTGCTCGTCAAAGGGCGATGTATGCAGCATGGCGTTGTAGTGGGGCCTTTGCAGCGCCTTGTCCAGTCTCTTATGCACCTGGCTTGAGATCTCGGCCAGCATGCGGAGCACTGCCGGGTCGCTGTCCTCGAAGCACGAGTCGTGGGTGCAGGGCATGATCCAGACCTCGAAGGGGAAGATGGGGGCCCACGGACAGATGGCTATAAAGCTGTCGTTCCGGCAGACGACCCTTTCTTCCATCTCCGTCTCCTGGTGGATCACGTCGCAGAAGATGCATCGCTCCTTGTAGCTGTAGTACTCCTTTGCTCCCTGCATCTCTTCCACGATGTGGTGGGGAAGGATGGGAAGCGCGATCAACTGGGAATGGGGATGGGCGAGGCTTGCGCCCGCTGCTTCGCCGTAGTTCTTGAAGACCATGACGTACTTCAGGCGGGGGTCGTTCCTGAGGTCCACTATCCTCTCCCGGTATGCCCGGAAGACGTTCTCCAGTTGCTTTACGGAAAGAAGGGACCGTACTGCGTGATGGTCGGGGCTTTCCAGGATGACCTCGTGTGCTCCCACTCCGGTCATCCGGTCGAAGTATCCCACCCCTTCCCGGTTCAACTCCTCTTCTATATGCAGGGCAGGGTACTTGTTGGGAATGACGCGGACCTGCCAGCCGGGTCCGTCGGGCTTGCTGTCGGGGTCGCGGATGGCGAATATCTCGGCGGGCGTTTGCGACTCGTTTCCCCAGCAGAAAGGGCATCCTTCCGCAGTAGACTCCTCGTACTCGTGAGTGTAAAAGTCGACCGGGCGCTTGCTTCGCTCCGAAGCGATGATAACCCATCTCCCGTCAACCGGGTCCTTGCGCAACTCCGACATGCAAGCCTCCTTCCTTCATCTCATGGTATTCGCCTTCCTGCATGCACGCAAAACTTTTCGATAAATTAAAGAAGTCGTGCGAGCGACTAAAGTCGCGGCTTCCGCCGCTCGCACGGCTTGTTACAACTATTAAAAGCCGTTCGGTGATACGTTAACGCGGTATTACCGGCAGGAGTATATGGGACGGATGCTCGCTGTCGTGGTATACGGTCTGCTCGGCAACCGCGTAATTTTCGGGCCCTCCTTTTCCCCCGGCGTTCGAGTTCCGGTCGAAGCGCGGAAAGTTCGAGCTCGACACCTGCACGCGGATACGGTGCCCTTTTCTGAAGAGCATGCTGGTGGCCCACAGATCGACCTCGTACTTGTAGACCTTGCCGGGCTCGATGAGTGTCGGGTCGGTAAGGCTTTCGCGATAGCGGGCGCGGATGATTCCGTCGGCGATGTTGAGCGACTTTCCCGACGGGTATACGTCGCACAGCTTTACAGTAAAGTCGGTGTCCACTGCCGAGGACGCCGCGAATATATAGGCTTTTATCGGACCGGTGACCTCCAGCGGTTCGTCCAGGACCGAGGAAGTAAACACCAGCACGTCCCGGCGCGACTCGACCTTTTTCTGTCGCTTGGCGCCCACGCTCTCGAGGAGGTTGTTGCCACCGGTGGTGGGAACCGGGTCCATGGGGTCGTAGGTATAGGTGTCTGCCGGCTCGCTTCCCGGCTTGAGCCTGTCGAGTCCGCCGTCGCCGTCCCTGGTGTTGGCGTGTCCGTCCGAGTGAATATAGAACCTGGTGTACCTGGTTTCGGGAAGCGGCCACTGCTCTTCGTTCCTCCACTTGTTGGCCCCCATAACATAGATGCGCAAGGGAGGCCCGTCCTCGATGCCGTTCTGTTCGCCCATGAGCCAGCGGTCGTACCAGTCCTCCTTCATGAGCAGCTTGATCATGTCGTTCAACTGGGCGTCCCTGCCCGCCTCCGGGTGCGTGCCCATGACGTGGCCCCACGGACCGATAATGAGACGCGTCGAGCGGCCGGCCTCTCCCGGAGCCATTTGGCGAAGGTTCTGGAAGTCCCGGAGCTGGCCTTTCAAAAACATGTCGAACCAGCCGGAGACCATGAAGGCAGGGGCCTGTACATCCTTGTACCTGTCCTTGAAGTTGAAGGCCGGCGAGTTGTAGGCAAACGCGGGGTAGTTCAAGAGCTCGATCATCTTGCTCACCGCCGCTGGGTCCGTCTCTCCGCTTTCATCGGCAAACCCCAGCTTCACTGCCAGCTCGTCGATATCGTGGTTGGCCACGTCCTTCCAGTCCATGTCCACCTCGGGCTGGAGGGGAAGGTTGAAAAGACCTCCCTCCACCTGCGGCGCCTGGTCCTCGTCCTGGCCCGGCATGATGAACTCGAGCATGTCCATGACCTCGCCGCCGGTGTCCTCCCCTTCGTCAACCCCGGCAATGGCGCCGGCCTCTTTTTCCGCCGCAGTGTTCTGTTTGCCGACCGACCCCGACCAGCCGGTGGCCAGCCGATAGAAAAAAGCGCCGCCGGAGAACACGGTGAGGTTCATCTTACCGCTGGTTATCTGCGGATAGGTGCATTTCAAGTAGGGGTTGTCGTCCATGATGGCCCACTGGGTAATGCCGAGATATGATGCGCCCCAGGTGCCCAGATTGCCGTTAAACCAGGGCTGCTCCGAAATCCACTTCACCATGTCCATGCCGTCCCGCCGTTCGTAAAGGATGGGAACGAAAACTTCGCCCTCTGATGCATAGCAGGCACGGCAGTCCTGGATCACAAAGATATAGCCGCGCCTGGCAAATAATTTGCCCACCGAAGCCATGTTGTCCTTGTTGTAGGGAAGCCGGGTCATGATTACCGGAAGCTCGCCGGAAAGCTCCTTGGGACGATAAATATCCGTGGCAAGGCGCACGTTGTCGCGCATGGGAACCATTATGTTCTTGTCCGCCACCACCCTGTATTCTTCCTCGTCCATCTTAAGAAATCGGCCGGCCATCCAGTAACAGCCGGTGGCGAACACGGACACAACCAGCAAGCAGACAACTGCCTTTCTCAGCATTCCTTTCCTCATTTATCCTTCCCTCCCTTTAAATCTTTTGTCCGGATTATACCAAGCGTTAAAAATAAGGCAAGGGGACATCAGGGGACCAGCATGCTTTTTACTTGCTTTGGAGACTTGGAGACTGGTAATCCGGTTTTGGTTGTAATAATATCTCTTGATAGAGGTCTTTTGATGGAGGACTGCGACATTTTTTAACGCATGTTAAATTAAGGGCTGCTGTTGTAAAGGCAGCTTGATAACCCCTTGGCAGGAGGACGAGCAAATGAAGGTTTTACAAAAGACAGTTCCGGTATTTCTCATTTTACTGCTCTTGACGGTTGCGGGTTCGCGCGGGCATGCCGGTCTCGACTCGTGTTACGGTCACGACATACCCAGCTTCCGGAGCGTGTTCATTCACCTTTTCCGGACCACTGTCGACCAGATGAGCATGGAGCAGCTCCAGACGACCTCGATCCAGTTCACCGACCAGGAGCGGGCGGCCATCAGCTACTACCTGGGAATAGACGGACACAACAAGGTAAAACAAGGCCTGCCCGAAGAGAAGCAGAAGTTCCTCGACGAGAAGTATCAGCTCCACTCCCAGGTGTCTCCGGATTATGACTTTAAAAAACTCTTTCCCCATCTGCTGGCGGTCTCCAACAACAACCTGACCAAAAAGCAGTATAGAAAAACCCTGGAGAGCCTGACCCCCGAGCAGATAGCCTCCCAGAGCTTCTACATGGGGCCGGAAGGCAGGAAGGTCCTGTTTACGGAGATGACTTCTGACCGGGTGAAGATACTTTTGAACCACACCCCCCAGTGGGTCATCCTGGAGACCGGTATGAGAACATACGCCGACATCCGGGGATACACCAGCATACTCTACAAGCAGGAAAGGATTGACGACGAACTCCAGGGCAAGGAGAAGATATTTCTCAAGTACCGGGAACATCCTCATTCCATCTATATGAAGTGGCTGGACGGCCCCTGGAAAGGCAGGGAGCTGGTTTACAACGAGTCCCTGCTCGGCAAGGGAAAAGTGCGCGTGCGCGAGTCCGGCGCATTGGGTATACTGCCGGTGACCCTGCCGGTAGATTCGGCCATTGCCCAGCGAGGGTCGAACCACAAGGTAACGGAGATAGGTCTTAAGAACCTCCTCGACATGATCGAAGAGAACTACCGCGCCGCTGAACCCAACAACGACCTCGACCGAAAAAACCACGGGTTCCAGGACCTCGACGGACACAAGGTCTACGTCATGGAGAGCATACTTCCCGACGATCCCTCCAAGGGATACTACTGCCACCGCATGTTCCACTACATAGACTTCAAAAGGTCGCTGGAAATAAAGGCCCGCATATATACCTTCGGAAACAAGCTCTACGAATCTTACTACTACACCCGGATAAAAATAAACCCCGGTCTTACCGACAACGACTTCGACCCTGATAACCCGGACTATGACCTCTAGTGCCCGGTGAAGCTTACACTGACGCATACTGTGCGAGCGACGAAAGTCGCGGTATCAGCAGCTCGTACGCTATGCATCATTCCAATCTTGACAAGATACTAGCCAGGCTCTTTCCGGAACTTGAGCGAGAGCTTTCGGTGGTCTTCAGCCGGCCGGGGACCGGCATTCGGAGGAGAAAATGGACAAAAAAAAAGTGTTCGTAACCGGCATGTCGGGTTACCTGGGCGGCTGTCTCTGCCGGGAGCTCGACCGGGCCTCATGGTGCGAGAGCTTTCACGGCATGGATATTAAGCGCCCGCTTGCCAAGTACGACAAGGGCGAGTTCCGCAAGATGGACATAAATGCCCCCGACCTCGGAGAGTGGCTTTCCGAGCTGCGTCCCCATATACTGGTCCACCTCGCTTTTATCGTGGACCCCATTCGAGATGAAGAGCTTATGCGGAGGATCAACGTAGACGGAACCCGCTCGGTCCTCAATGCCGCTTCCCGGGCGGGCGTGCCCCAGGTCCTGGTGGCAAGCTCGGGAACCGCCTACGGGGCATGGCCCGACAACCCCGTGCCCCTCGAGGAGCACCATCCTGTCCGGCCTCACCCCAGCTTTAGATACGCCAACGACAAGGCCCAGGTCGAGTTCCTGTGCAAGAGCTTCATGGAAGACAACCCCGAGGTCATCACCAGCATCATCCGGCCCTGCGTGGTCTACGGAAGGCTGGTGAACAACTACCTGTCCGAACTCATCTCCATGCCCTTTGTGGTGGCCGCGCCCCGCGAGCATAACCCGGACCTTCAGTTCGTCCACGAGGACGACGTCATAGCCGCAATCATGACCATCCTCGAAAAAGAGGGCAAGGGGGCCTTCAACCTGGCACCGCCTGACACCATCACCCTGCGCGAAACCATCGAGATCGCCGGACGACGCCCCCTGTTCCTGCCCGACAAGGTGATGGACCTCCTCGCGCGGACCGCCTGGCACCTGAGGCTGCCACTGCTCAAGGCCCCCGCCTCTTTCCTCGACTTCATGCGATATCCATGGGTGTTGGACAGCTCCCGCATCCGGGAAGAGCTCGGCTACAACTTCCGCTACTCCACCCGGGAGACCTTCGAGATCATGGTCCGCAGCAAAGGGGTGTTGAAATAGTTCGGGCGATACTTTAACCACAGTGAAACAAAAATGATTGCCCCCCCCTAAAAAGTTATGTCCAATCGTTATAGAAAAGAATTGCAATAGCGGATAATGCAATGTCTGTCATAGCTTCTGATTTATTGATGCATTCCGACTCGGTAAGTTCCGTGGTAAAGATGTTGTTGCCGGAAGTGGATAATTAGTGCCCGATGCGAAACGGAGGCTTAATTTACTTTTCGGCGCTGTTTTGAAGTGCGGCAGCAAGCTGTCCGCTTTTTTCGCCGGGAAGCTTGCTTGTCGGAAATGCGTTCCACAAGAGGCTCACAGTTTACGAGATGCCTTTTTGTAAGTTCCGGCAACCGCCGTTTGCAAAACCGAATGCGACGGTGGGGGAGGACGGGCCCACAAGGCCCCCTCCTACTCGATTAGTAGCCCAGGAGGTAGTCCCAGGAGAGTCTAATACTGTGATATGATTCCTTGATCAACCTCTTTTGAACCTGTAAACCCGCCCATCCGAGGAAGAAGGGCGGGCCATCCACGGGTTATTTCAGCTTTAGGGCTTTAACGAAGTTTGAAAAACGGGGGAACTCCACGCTTTGGGTGTGCGACATATTTGGTGGCTGTTGCGCCGGCCTGCTTTTGGGGATGCTGTTCTGATAGTATCCAAGATCATCAGGAGGAAGACAGGGGCAAGAGCGAAGGAGGGATTAAAAAGAGAAGGAAGGCATTGGTGGAAGAGCTTTAAGCGAGCGGGGAGTTAAGGGAGGGTGCCCCACGCGGTTTTGTCCTCGAAACTGCGTGGGTGGCGAAGCCACAGGCTGAATGTTACCCAACCATGCCATCTCCCCGGCATAATAAGGTGAGATCTATCCTTAAAAACGAACATTACTCCGGATGGAGGGACCAGGGTTCAGCCGGGTAGTGTCTTGTCAAGATTAAAATGACGCATACCATGTGAGCAAGGAAAATCGCGACTAAAGTCGCTCGCACGCAGCTTATAAATTTTAATGAGAACCGCCACTACTGCTCTTGTCAAATGCTTCTCGAAGACCAGAATAGAGTCGTGCGAGGTAACAGAATAGAATCGTGCGAGCGGCTGATACCTCGATCTTCGTGCGTGCGGCTGATACCTCGATCTTCGTGCGAGCGGCTTTAGCCGCGATTTTCGTCGGCCTTGTTCCCCTTCTTCCGAGAGACAGCGCACTATGTAACCTGCTTCGGTTGATCCAACCGGCATCGGAACTGCCGGAGGGCCATGATGATGAGGCGTTCAGCCTGTGGCGCTGCCACCCACGCAGTTTCGAGAACGAGACCGCGTGGGCCACCCGGGAGGCAATGACCACCAGATATGTCGCACACCCCACGCTTTTGCACGCTTGACATTTGGGTTTTGTTTTTCTATCATAAACACTTGGCAAGAGTGGAGGCGCATGATCGAGTCAGCAATATCTGCTGAGGATTCGGAAAAAAGAGGAACGAGTTTATAAAGGGTCCGGACTTTGTTCATGTCGATAGGGAGGCGGACAAAGACGGGAGTTGGGGGGGCTCTTTTATTCATCTTTACCCTGATGTTTTATAAAATCCTGATCCCGTTTTCTATGCGTAAACAGGAGTAACATTTAAATGAACGAAGAGCACTATGTTGGGGAGCAGAAGGGGATTTTTGAAGGGGGGGAGACCTCTATTCAGGAATTTCTCGTTCCCATCTTAAAGCACCGGTGGGAGATTCTTCTTATCGTTGTTCTCAGTGTGCTTATTGCCTTTCTTTACAACCACTTGGTCACTCCCATCTACCAGGCGAAATCCACGGTTATTCTCCAGCGTTACGGCCACACCAATATAATCCGCGAGCAGGAGACGGAGGGTTATAACCGCATTTTCAAGGAAGACTTCAACACCAAGATGAACATGATCGAGTCCATGCCTCTTTTAAAGGAGTTGGTGGAGTATTTGATAGACAAAGGATACTATCAGAGTGAACTGGAAAAAAGAGGTTATTACAATTCCGATGAAAGCGCGAAGAACACTTTTTTGACTCAGCAGGCCAAACGCATAAAAGGGGGGCTTTCCATACTGAACCCGGAAAGCACCAACATGATTTACATAACATATAGCAGCGCCGACCCTGTATTCGCCAAGGATGTTGTGAACGCGCTCGCCGACCTTGCGGTGGAGTACAACGGCAAGGAACAGATGATAAGTATGAAGAACTCGCTTTCCTATCTCAACTCCCAGCTTGAGAAGTCGCGCCAGCAGGTGCGGGAGGCGGAGGCCAAGCTTTACCAATACCGCAAGAAGCATGACATTTTTCAGAGCGAGAAAGACAAGGAGTACATGGCGCGGCAGAGATCGAACATCAGCGCTGAACTGACCAGGGTACGAAGTCAAATAAAAGAGCTGGAGTCCCAGATTTCCCAGCTCAAGGACTTGAAGAAGAAGAAAGATTTCAGCAAGTACAACCCCGTCCTCGGGGAGGACACCATACTGCTTAAGCTCCGCCAAGACCTGGTTGAAGCCAGGATCCGGTACAGGGAGTTCAAGGACCGCTACCTTAAAAACCATCCCGAAATGGTCCAGCTTTCCAACCGGATCAATGTGCTGAAAGACTCCTTCGAACAGGAGCTTTCCATCAACCTGGACCGGCTTCAATACAAGCTCAATGTATTGTACTCCAAGGAAAAGTACCTGAAGGGGACCCTTACCGAACTGGAGGAGTCCGCTATAAGCAGCACGGAGAAAGACATAGATTACATTATCCTGGAACGCCAGGCCAACTCTGCGCGGGAGCTTTACCGGACACTTCTTTCCGCGGTCAAAGAAGTCAACGTCAACATGAACAACGTGGCAAGCAGCATAATGTACGTTCAGGCGAAATCCGAGGTCCCCATGAACCCTGTCAAGCCCAAAAAGGCATTAAACCTTTTAATCGGGGTTGTGCTGGGCTCGCTCTTGGGCATCGGGCTGGCATATGGCATAGAGTTCATGGATCAGACCATCCACAGCCCCGAAGAGATTAAGAACATTACTTCCCTGGACGTGCTCTCCACCGTGCCGTTGCTCCGCCAGGACACTCAATCGCGCGTGCCCATCTATTACTATCAGAACAAGAAGTCGCTCTTTACGGAGGGGATCACCAGCCTGCGTTCCCATCTCAAGGTATACCTTCCCCAGGAGCAGCCCTATACTCTCCTTTTCACCAGCAGTATGCCCCGGGAAGGCAAGACCCTGATCACCTCCAACATGGCCTTCTCCCTGGCGCAGGACGGAAGAAAGACAGTGGTGGTGGACGCAGACCTCCATCATCCCAACATCCACAAGAACTTCGACATGGAGAGGGGAATGGGGATCTTCGACATTTTGGTCCAGGTGTTGAGCCCCGACTGGGCGGAGTTAAACCTGGAGAAACTGAGCATCGGAGACGTGATGTACATGGCCCGGCTCAAGGACTGGTCGGGGACCATGAGGATACAGTGGGACTCTCTTCCCGATCCCTTGATCATATCCTACAGCCAGGGCGCTCCCATCGATTCCAATGTCAACACCTGGAAGGAACGTTACTCAAGGGACAATGGTTTCCCTCCTCCCCGGAACTTCCGCTTCGAGATGGATGACTCTGATATCTCTGAAATCGCCGAATTCGACCAAGCGGGCGCCGAGGCCATAGAGTTCATAAGAAAGTATCCGCGCCTCTACAAGTCCTCGTTCTTCCGGGAGACAATAATAAATAACTATGTCCAAAAAACCGACTTCGAGAACCTGGATGTGGTTACTGCGGGAAGCTTCACGGAAAACCCCAGCTTCATGCTGGGATCGGAACAAATGAAAATCTTGCTCCAGATTCTAAAAGAACATTATGAAATGATTATTATAGATACTCCTCCGGCCTGGCCGCTGTCGGACGTGAGCGTACTGGCTTCAATGGTGGACGGCATCATATGGATAGCCCGTTCCGAGGAAACTCCCATAAAGATGCTTCAAACCAGCATCTCCCACATCAGGAAGGTCCAGCCCAATATCCTGGGAGTGGTCATGAACGCCGTAGACTTTCACAAAAACCGCTATTACTACTACGGATACTATCCGTATCGTTATTACAAGTACGGTTACTACAGCGATTACCTTCACGACAGCGAGCAGAAAAAATAGTCAGCCGGCCGGAGCCTCCGCTGATACAGCGGAGAAGGCTAGTGATTTGTCACTCGAAAAAAGGGGAACAGGGCCGACGAAAATCGCGGTATCAGCCGCTCGCACTAAAATCATTCTTCTTGGAGGCAACAAAAAAAAGCTTGACGGAGCACTAATGATTTTTTTTATTATTACAACCGGATTCAAATCGGGAAATAACTTCGCCACTCAGCTCGTAATGCCGGTTTTCAGCATCATAGTAAAGAAAGTATAAACTGGTGTAAGACACGGTGAGCCGGTCCGGCTAAGCCCTGTTCTTCAGTCAAACCCGGAGCCCGCATAAAAAACAGCCCCAAAACAGATAACCCGATTCTGAAAAAAGACGCCGGTACGAATGGCTAAAACGAACAAAAAAATATTACGTTCCTATATAATATTAGCGACACTCGTCATATCCATGGGCTTTGCCACTCTGACGCGTGGCGGACACATGAGGGAGTTCTGGCTTCCGGTGGCGCTGTTGATCTTCGCGGGAACGGGATTTTTCCTGCTTACCCGCTCTTCCGACCATCGGCCGCGGTTGGTGTGGCAAGTGGATATCCCCCTTCTTCTTCTTCTGGGCTGGGCGTCATTGACTTATATTACCTCGATCAACCGCGAGCAGACCCTCTACGAGGCCATGCGTCTTACCGCCCTGGTATCGGTATACTTCCTTGCGGCCTATGGCCTGCAAGGGGAGAGCATGAAGAAAGCCTTGCTGATAGGCGTGCTGGCCATTGGTTTGCTGCAGGCTTTTTACGGTCTGCTGTCTTTTGTGCAAGGCGAACATCTTCTCAAGCTTCCCTGGTTCGAGGAAATTGAGGTGGGAACCAGGGTCAGGGGAACTTTTGTAAACAGTAACCATTTCGCCGACTACTTGAGCATGGCGACCCTTGTCGGCTTCGGCTTGATGGCAGGCGTGTCTTTTGGTGAAGCTGGCGAAAGGCTCGCCAAACGCATCATCCTCATCGTGGCCTGCTCTTTTACCTTCCTGGGACTGGTGCTCTCCCTGTCGAGAGGGACCTGGTTCAGCTTTTCCGCGGGTTGTATCCTGCTGGTTGTTTTCTTCTGGTGGATCAAAAGACCGAGGTTTGCCCGCCTCGGACTCCTCGCTCTGGTGCTGTTCGTGATCGGCGGAGCTTTTCTGGCGGGCTCCGAGCTGAAGCCCCTGAGCGGCAGGATAGAAAGCCTGGGCAGGTATTATCAATCCCCCGAGCAGATTTCCGCTAACGGGCGCTTCTCCATCTGGGAGAGCACGCTGGAGATGATAAAGGATGACCCTGTTATGGGGAAAGGGTGGGGGACCTTTAAACGGGCTTTTCCGGCATACAGGAACAGCGAGTGGCTGAGAGGGGCCCACTTCGCACATAACGATTATCTGCAGATTTGCGCAGAAGCGGGCATACCTGCTTTGGTCTTTTTCCTGGTCTTTGTCTTCATGGTGTTCAAAAAAGGCATCGACTCCTTGCGCATGCGGCAAGAGGGGCCCATGGATAAGGTCCTGCCGGGCGTACTTGCTGCACTCGCTGCGTTGCTGCTGCACGCTTTCATGGACTTTAACCTTATGATACCAAGCAGCTCGCTTGGCTTTTTTGCCCTCGCCGGAGTGGTAACCGGAAGCTATGCGGAGACAGGTGAAGATGAGAACACCCGCTATACATCGAAGAGCAGATGGGAGAAGATCCTGGTTGGTGTCCTGCTTGCGGCTTTTGCCATTCGAGCCCTGCAGAGCTGGTCCGCAGCGCTTTATCATAACGAGGGAGAGCATTTCGAAAAACAGGAGCAGACCGCGGATGCGATAAAGATGTATGAAAGCTCTGTTTCCCTGCAGCCCCTCCATGCCGGCTATCATCACAGCGTTGGAGGGGCTCTTTTCAAGAGATACCGGGAGGGTCGTGCTTCCACCGATTACCTGCGGCGGTCCTTCCAACACTATAAGCGGGCCACCGAGCTCGAGCCCTTCTACCCCTATCACTGGTTCGAAGCGGCCATGGTGCTGCAAGTACTGGAACAGCAAGGAGTAACCGGCTTTCCCCCGTCTAAAGAGTATCTCGATAAGAGCCTGCAAATTGATTCACACCATCCCCGGTTCCTCTCCGGACTGGTCCACTGGGAGTTGCAAAAGAACTCGCGGGCCCGGGCTCAGGAAGCGTTTTACAAGCTCTATCTTATTTACCCCCAAGCCCTCGATGCCTTCGCTTCCGCCCTGTTCAATAACAGGGCTGATATGGAGACCTTTGGTGAAAAACTGAACGGCCATCCCCAAGCAGCCCTTGAATTCGCCGGATTCATGTATGACAAGGGATATCAAGACCTGGCCGCCGGGCAAATAAATAAGATCCCCAAGAGCAAGCTGATAGAAACCGATCCGGTCCTGGCCGCCCGAATTGCAATTGCCGCCGGAGAACGGGAAGAAGCCCTGGAGATACTTGCCCGGGCCTGGCAGGAACGGGAAAAATATCGCGATACGAAGTTAGGCAGGTTGTTGGCCTCCCTGTACGAGAGGGACGGACAGTTTACAAAAGCCATGAAGGTCTGGCAGGAGCTTCTTAAAAAGCATCCGGGAAGGGTTGTCTGGAACTATCGTATGGGCAGGCTGGCTGATAAGATGGATAAACCGAACCTGGCTTTGAAATATTTCCAAAAGGTGGCGCTGGAAGAAAACGTCCGGAAAAAATTCCGTAAAAAAGCATATCTCGCCATAGGCAAAATAATGCAGGACAAAAACAGGACCGCTGAGGCCCTGCAAGCGTATGAATTTGCATTGGAGTTAACCCCTGATGACGGGTCCCTTGAACACCGGGTGCGAAGACTTAAAATAGAACTCGAACACAAGCATTGAAAGGCCGACTGAAGAATCCGGGCCCCCCTCCAATACTCCAGGCAAAAAGCCGGAAACAGTTGATTGTTCTAATCCTATGTGCCGTGCAGTAACGCCAGGCCGTAATGCGGGTCAAAGTCCCTATTTGCCGGGGCCCAGTTGCTTGACATAAATAGAGAATGTGGTACAATAAATGCAATTTACGCTTGAAATACGGGCGCGCTGTCCGCAATCAGGGTCGTGAATTAAGTAGTTGTTATAAGCAGTTATCGGTCGGGGCAAGAAGGGCGCATCTATGCTTAAAATCGGGGAGAACCCTCCATCGCGGTGGCCGCAGGGCAGGTCTCTTGAAGAGGACAACGGCGATTGGTGGGTGGTTCGGACTAAATCACGCAACGAGAAGGCCCTTGCCTGGGAACTCACCAGGCTGGGAGTCAGCTATTACCTGCCTCTTGTTAGCAAGAGGACTGTTCGACGTGACAACGGAAAACCGCGAAAGTCCGTGGTTTGCCTGTTTCCCGGTTACATATCCGTCGCTTCCTTTCCAGAGCATAAGCACAACCTCTATCGCACTGGCCGGATCTATAACGCCCTTGAGGTGGTGGACCAGGATAAGTTCATACATCAACTGAACAATGTTCAGGCGGCTGTGGGGTCCTGCTCGATCCTGGAGCTGCGGCAGGAGCTGGTCGCGGGCCAGAGTGTCATCATAAACTCGGGGCCTTTGCAAGGTGTCGAAGGCATCGTGTGCGGAAGCAGGAAAAAGCCGGATACAATACATCTTAACGTGGAGATGTTCAACCGGTCCGTGTCGGTTAAGGTTCCCCGGGAAGTCGTAGTCCCTCTCCATGATAATTGCGTGGCGAACTGAACTAGTGCTCTGCTAAGCTTACACTGACGCATAGTGTGCGAGCGACTTCAGTTGCGACTTTAGTCGCTTGCACGAAAAATATTCATCTTGTAAGCGACTAAAAACACTTGATAGAGCACGAGTAGACATACACGGACTTGTAGAATTTCGAGTGCAGGATAGCGCCGAAACGCAATGATTAAACGTAAGCGGTTGTGTTAACCGGTACCGCCGACAGAGGATGGGTTTGTAGTTTTCAGTGCATTATGAACAGGAACTGACAGATACAAACTTTGGAACGCGAAACCACAATAAGGCAGCTTCGTGATTTTCATCATCAGTCAGGCTTCAAGCCGGCCGGCGGAGCAGAAGAAGATATCCTTGATCTCCCCGATAATCTTCTCTTTTATCTGCACGGCCTGTTGAGCAACAGTGTCCAAGAGCCGCCTGAAGCATCCCCTCAGCAGTGGAATCATTTTCTTCAGTGTCTTTCTCACCATAAAGTGATGCCCCTGCTTTACTCCAGGACAAGGCTTCTTCCGCCTGAGTTCTGCCCACCCCCTTACGTGGCCGAGGTGATGGCCAAGAGCTATCTGGCGGAGAGGCTGTACTATAAAGAGTTTTCACGACAGCTCGGTAAAGTCCTTTTTGCTTTGCGGCACCGAAGGATCACCCCCCTGATATTAAAAGGAGGAGCACTCAGATGGATGGCATATCCGGACCCTGCCTTAAGGAAATGCGGGGATATCGACCTCCTGGTCCGGGAAAACGAGGTGGAACAATGCACCGAGGTCTTGGAAGAGCTCGGTTACAGCAGTGAGGACAACCGGTTTCGAAAGCACAAGAACATCATTTGCGAGGACGTGTACTTCCCTCCTCGAGATGAGAACATCGGCTTTTGTGTAGAGTTGCACTGGGCGCTTTACAGGTACAAGAACTTCTTCTCCATATCCATGGACGAGCTTTTTGAAAACGCTATCGAGATAAAAACACCGGAGTTCAGTTTTTACAGCATGAACATCCTGGACTTGCTGATACATTCGGCAACCCACCTGACCTTATCGCATAACCAAGAGGTGTCCCTTTTCTGGATATGTGATATCCACAATATGGCCGGCATCCTTAAGGCTCCTGAGCAATGGAGCATGCTTCAGAGCAAGTGCAGCAGGTGGAACAATGTGATGGCGGTTATCTACGGGCTTAAGCTGGCGTGTATGTGGACCGATCTTTCCCTGCCCGAGGGGTTCGAGGATTTTAACAAGTGGCCGGAACCTGCACCGGAAGATATCGAGACCTGGAATTACTCTTTCCAACGGCATCACAACATGAAGGCCAGGTTAAAGCTGCTCTGGTCCACGCCCGCCAGTAGATGGGAGAAAACAAGGTTTTTGATTTATTCTGTGTTTCCTTCGCCTCGAATAATCCGGCGATTCCGTCCCATGCCTCATAAGGCATTGTCACCCTTGGGATATCTCAAGCACTGGTGGAAGTTAATAGTAAAGCTTTAAGCTATTTAGAAGAACAAGGAAGATAAGTTAAGCAAAGGAGGTTCGTAGGTCCAATGAAAGTATTTATCGCAGGAGTTGACGGGTATCTTGGCTGGACGTTGTCGCAGTATCTGGCGGCGCGGGGCCATGAGGTGGCGGGGTGTGATTGTTATTTCCGGCGCGACTGGGT
>CAYQTK010000090.1:0-15464 GCA_964420375.1 uncultured bacterium | reverse complement strand
GTGCGTTCCCTGCCTGTGCCGGACACGGCAGACAGGCACGCAGACAGGCTTGCTGTGCCGCTTTTTACGCCGGGAAGCTTGCTTCCCGGAAATGCGCTCCACAAAAGGCCCACAGTTTACGATGCGCCTTTTTTGAAGTTCCTGCAAGCCGGAACTTATGAAAGCGAAAGCAAGCTTTCCGAAAACGGAGTTCTGCAACAGGAACTAGTGCCTTGTCAAGCTTACACTGACGCATAGTGTGCGAGCGACTTTAGTCGCGACTAAAAGTCGCTCGCACGAAGAAGAGCTGTCTTATAAACGACGAAAAACGTCTGACAGAGCACTAGGTAAAAGTGCGGAGCTGTCGCCGGCAAGGAGGGTGACAGGGGAGCAGAGCTTCAGTTCAGGACAGGGCCAGGGTGATGACCATGCCGCATCCAACCAGTTCTCTGAAAAACAATGAAGACAGCCGCGGTGAAGTACTCAGGCGGAAAGTTATTTAAACAAGTTCATCTAAGATACTGTGCCCGGAGTTCCCTTTTAAGAATCTTGCCGGTGGGGGTACGGGGTATGGCGTCGGTGAACTCGACGCTCTTGGGTATCTTGAACTTGCCGATCCTGTCCTTGCACCAGTTGATAAGTTCCGCTTCGGTTAGCTCCTCGCCGGGCTTTCTTACGATGATGGCCTTGACCGCCTCTCCCCACTTTTCGTCGGGTATGCCGATAACACCCACGTCCTGGACCTGGGGATGGGAAAGGATTATGTCCTCGATCTCCGCGGGGTAGATGTTCTCTCCGCCCGAGATGATCATGTCTTTCTTCCGGTCGAGGATATACAGGTATCCGTCTTCGTCCTTTTTGGCAAGGTCACCGGTATAAAGCCAGCCGTTCTTTATGGTCTTGGCCGACTCTTCCGGACGGTTCCAGTAGCCCTTCATTACATTCGCCGCCTTGATGATGACCTCGCCCAACTCGCCGGCGGCCACTTCCCGGCCGTTGTCGTCAACCAGCATAATGTCGGTGTGGAACATGGGAAGGCCGCAGGAGCCCGCCTTGCTCATGGCGTGTTCCGCGTCGATCACCGACGCCGGGCCGGTGCATTCGGTGAGTCCGTAAAGCTGGCGGACCTCGATGCCCGCCTGTTCGTACTCCTTCAACAAGGTCACCGGTACGGGAGCGGCATAGACCAGGACCAGGTTTACCGAGCTCCAGTCATAGGTTTCGAACTCGGGCACGAGCTTCAAAAACATCAGAAGTGCGGGAACAGACCCGAAGCCGGTCACCTTTTCTTCGGAGAGAAGCTCCAGGAACCGCTTGGCGTCGAAGCTGCGGAGCAGCACCGCCCTTTGTCCGAAGTGGACGAACATGGGCACTCCCGCCAGTGCACCGATGTGGAACAGCGGCAGGGCCACCAGGAAGGTGTCGCCGGACCAGCCGAGTGTGGCCAGCATGGTAACCGAGGTGTCGAAGTAGTTGTCGTGAGTGAGCATGGCCCCCTTGGGACGGCCGGTTGTGCCCGAGGTGTAGAGGATGGACAAGGTGTCGTCACCTCCGCCCACGTGCATGACTTCTTCGGACGATTCCGGTTTTAAGAGCTCTTCATAGGAGAGGGCCCATTCCGGCGGATCGTCGAAGAGCGCCACCAGCTTGTCCGCGGGGATATCGTTGCGGATGGAATCCACGGTTTCAATGTACTCCTTGCCGAAGAGAAATACCTTGGCCCCGCAGTCGGACACGATGTATTGGATCTCCGGTGCGGCCAGACGATAATTGACGGGAACCAGTATGGCCCCCATCTTGCCCAGGCCGAAGTAAAGGTCGTAGTACTGCGGTTCGTTGAGCGCGAGTATGGCCACCCTTTCGCCTGCCTGTACGCCCAGCTTCTGCATGGCCCGGGCAAGCCGATTGGACCTTTCATTAAGCTCGGAAAACGTCCGCCTTGTTCCCTCGCATACCAGCCCTTCGCGGTCAGGTGTCAGCCTGGCTCTCCTGGTCAGAAAGTCTCCGATATTTAAGCCCATCACACCTTCTCCTTGTCTCGAGGATTTTAAACACCCCTATTTTATGCCAGGAACGGAGCCTGAATGCAAATACAGGGCAACAAGTATCGGCACAATCTGACTACTATGCCTTGCGACTTAAATAAAAGTTTAAACGTCTCTACAGTGCGAGCGACTTCAGTAGCGATTTATAAATCCCTTGCCGCTTGTGTTAAAATCAATTAACTGATTTCGAGGTAGGGGCGTCTTTTTGGACGACTTGAACACCAACCTTATAATTCTGTCCCTGTTTGGGGCAGTCCTTCTTATGCTCTACGGCGTCCGTCTTGCAGGTGACGGCTTGCGAGGATGGGCGGGTCCGCGGATCAAGACTGCGCTGGAGACCATGACCAGGAACCGTCTTGTGGCAGTAGGCACCGGCGTGGTGGTCACCTTTCTGCTCCAGTCGAGTTCCGCAACCACGGTTACCATGGTCAGTCTTATCGACTCGGGCCTGATATCTTTTTCCCAGACTCTGGGCGTCATCCTGGGCTCGGACATCGGGACCACCATCACTGTTCAGCTCATATCCTTCAAGGTCCACCAGTATGCGCTTTTTATCTGCGGGGTGGGCCTCTTAATCCGCTTTCTCACCGAAGACAACCAGCGCAAGTCGCTGGGCGACGGCATTCTGGGGTTCGGCCTGATTTTCCTGTCCATTTATCTCATGTCTCAGATCATGGAGCCTTTGCAGAAAAACGAGCTTTTCAAGGACATCCTCCATGCCTCCGGCAAAAGTCCCATTCTGGGCATCCTTGCGGCCATGGCCATAACCGCGGTGATCCAATCCAGCGCAGCCACCATCGGCATTGTTATCTCCCTGGCGCTGGTGGGAGGACCAGGCACCGAGATCATCGACACCAGGTCGGCCATACCCATCATACTTGGAGCAAACATCGGCACCTGCGGTACAGCCCTTCTCTCCAGCCTCCGAAGCACGGTGGACGCCAAGCGAGCAGCGTTCGCCAACCTCTTGTTCAAGCTCATCGGCGTGATGATAGTATTGCCTTTCCTCGGTCCTTTTACCGAGCTCATGGAGCTTACCGCGGATGACGTGCCCCGCCAGATAGCCAACACCCACACCATATTCAACATCGGGCTCGCCGTCCTTCTCCTGCCCTTTACCGGCCTCCTGGGAAAGGTGATCGAGAAATGGTTCCCGGAGAAAAAAGAGGATGGAGACGAGTTCCATCTTAAGTACCTGAACCCCACCATGCTGGAGACGCCTTCACTGGCGCTGGCACAGGCGGCGCGGGAGACAATGAGGATGGCCGAACAGGTGGAAGACATGTTAAAGCCATCGCTCAAGGCAATAGTACAGTGTGACCTCAGTCTCATTGAACGCATCGAGTCCATGGACGATAACGTGGACATACTTGACCGGGCCATCCGAATGTACCTTATCCAGCTCTCCGGGGAGCACCTGACCCGGGAGGAAGCCAAGCGACAGATGGAGATACTGAGCGTGATCGCAAACCTCGAGTCAATAGGAGACGTGATCGACAAGAACCTCATGGAGCTCGCCCGCAAGAAGGCCAAGAACTGCGTAAACTTCTCCCGGGACGGAGAGGTCGAGATAGAGGACCTTTATAACCGGGTCCTGGAAAACTTCACTCTTACCATGTCCGCTTTCACCTCCCAGGACAAGAGCATGGCGGAAAAGGTCTTCCGCAACAAGAACCGCATCCGCGACCTGGAAAAGGACTACTATCGCCGACACCTGGAAAGGCTCGAGTCGGGCCTGTCCGAGTCAATCGAGACCAGCTCCATCCACCTGGACGTGCTGACCAACCTCAAAAGGGTCAACACACATCTGACCAATATTGCCTACCAGATCATGGAAAGTCCGAAGCAAGAGTGAGTAAAAAATGCGACCCGCTTGGCATGAACCCATACCAGTGATGCTTTTTATAACGACTCGCCGTACTGCGCGGTGCAGTGGTTTCACCGGCACTAAGGGGTTTCAGAAGACGGTTATGCAGGCCGAGTCATCAGGGGACAGCGGCATTCCCTCAGGTGTTTGCGGGTCGTCGAACATGGCCAGGAAATAAAGCACGGATTGAAGGTGGCCTCCGCCGGTACCGAAGTCCACGCCTTTGCCGTCGGCTTCCACCCTTACCAACCAGCCCTGTTCCACCGCGGACGCGGCAAGAGAAGCTGCTTTATGCACGGCTTGCTCCCGATTCTCGTCCCGGCCCTCCGGGCGGGGAACGGTAAGTTCCAGGCAGATGCGAATACGCCGCTCCTCTTCTCTCTCCTTTTCCTTGATCATCAGCTTGCCGGTCCGGGCGCTGGTCTTCCAGTGGATTTCCCGAACCTGGTCGCCCCGGACGTACTCCCGGAACCCGAACAGTTCGTCACCCCTGCCGCGGCGGTGAGCACACACCTCGCTGCCGCGGGCGGCTATGATACTGCGCTCTTCCTCAGAGACGCGGTATGAAGGCAGGGCGATCACTTCTCCTTGCAAGCGGGCCCTCTTGGTTTTACTGAAGAGCCCCAGGGGCGCAGAGGTGGAGATGAGGGTTTCTCGGAACGCGAGCCTTCCCCGCCTTGTTGCAAGGGTTTTGCCCTTGATCCGGCTCTCTTCCTTTGCGCGCAGGTAGGTCACGTAAGCCATGGCAGCTTCGCCCTCGAGCTTATCTTGCACGGTCATGGCGAGCGCAGGCACCAGCCGGTTGGTGTTTTTAACAATGTAGTTTACTGTGAAGACTTTTCCCTGGGTCACCATATGGATCGCGTCGCGTTTTATCTCGAGCCCGGCGATCATGTATTCGGAGATGGAAAAGGAGAAGAGCAGCGCGGCGAGCAACATTGCCAGCACGAGATAGAGAAGGTTGTTGCCGGTGTTAAACGCGGCTCCGCCAATGAAGGCCACCAGGACCATGAACATGTAGCCGGGGCGAGATACCTTTACCCTACGGTTTAAAAGCCACTGAGGAAAAAGAATCCTTTGAATGAGCTTCCGTGCCGATCTGCTCCTTGAGCCGGATATGGCGGATGAATGTTCCATGAAAATAACCAGTGTTGGTTCTCAATTATTTTTGTCACTTACAAAAAACAGTTCTCGTGCGAACGGCTTTCTTCGCGACTAAAGTCGCTCGCACGCAGCTTATTAATTTTAATGCGATCCGCCGCTAGTGTCTTGTCAAAAGCTTTTTGGAAAATAGAAAACAGCTTTTTGGAAAATAGAAAATTATCGTGCGAGCGGCTTTAGCCGCGATCTTCATTGAATCCGTTCCCCTTTTTTCGAGTGACAAAGCACTAGGCAGCGCCGCAAAAGTAAATTAAACCTCCGTTTCGCAACGGGCACCAACTAAAGCCGCGGATCAGCCTCCGTCGGGGACCAAAGTCCCCTGTCCGTCTGCAAGGGCGCGATAAGCTGTTTCCACCCGGTCCCAGTTGTCCTCCCGGTCCAGGGCCCAGAAGCGGCCCATAACTGTAACAACGCGGCCCAGCCCGAGCTCCTCGCAAAAGCGCTCTACATCGTCTATATAGCGCGCTCCAGCTTCGGGACGCTCTCCACGGCGGCCCAGGAGCGCGTGATGGTACACCGTTTTTACACCTTTCTCTTTGGCCATTTCCAGGAGGGCGTAGAGATGGTTGACCGAACCGTGGCTGGAGTAGAAGCTCACTATGCCGAGGAGATGGAGGGGAAGGCCTTCATTCACTGCGGCCAGCATGGACGCTGTCAGGGCTTCGTTATCCTTGAAAGCCCCCTCGGAAACGGCGTTGTCGATCCGGATGCGATCGGAGAGTATGCGCCTGCCTGCGCCGATATGAAGATGGCCGGCCTCCGAGTTGCCGACATTATTTGCAGGCATGCCCACCCATTCCCCGCTGGCGTGGATTCTCGTAAAAGGATACTCCTTTGAAATAGAGTCCATTACAGGGGTGCGGGATTTTTTGATGATGTTGCCGAACTCATCTTCCGACAGCCCCCACCCGTCCAGAATAACCAGCATGAGTCTTTGCGCCCGAAGTTCCTGCCCGTCTTTGAGCAGGCTTCGTCCGGTCATTTCTTTCGGCCTTTCCAGGCCCAGAATAGACAGCATGGTGGGAGCGACCCAAGTGAGGTCGCCGCCTTGTTCGAGTCGAGCGTGCTTCATGTTGTCGCCAACCACCACAAAAGGCACTGGTGAGTTAGTGTGTCCGGTGTCTATCGTGCCCTCCGGGTAATACCACTTTTCCGCGGAGCCGTGGTCGGCAGTGACCAGCGTGGGCACCCCTTGCGAGCGGGCAACGTCGAGCACTTGGCCCAGGGCCTTGTCTACGGCTTCTATGCCTTTTTTTACCGCGTTTTCGTTCTCGATGTGACCCAGCACATCCACGTTAGCAAAGTTGACTACTATGACATGGTCATCACCGCGGAGCTTTTCGATGACTTTTTCCACCACCCGGGATGATGACATCTCCGGCCTTTCATCATGGTTTTTCACGTTGCGGGGAGACTCGATGACTTCCATGGACTCGCCCGGAAAAGGTGTTTCGCGTTTTCCGTTCAAGAAGTAGGAAAGGTGGATGGCCTTTTCCGACTCGACCACCTTGGCGAGCTTCATGCCTGCTGCGGTTACGGTTTCCACCAGCGTGCCCTTGATCTCGGTCTGGGGAGGAAAAGCTACTTTTACAGGCAGTTCGGAGTGATACTCGATCATGGTTGTAAAATCCGCCACCCTTGCTTTGGTGTCAAAATGCGGGAATTCCGGATCGGTAAAGGCCTGCGTAAGCTCGATTTCGCGCTCCCCCCGAATGTCATAAAATATTACCGGTTCACCGTGGCGTATCCTGCCCAGGGTGGACCCATTGGAGTCGACCAATACGCGGGGCAGGAGCTGTTCGTCCTCTTCGCCGGCTGCATATGCCGCGCGCACCGACTCCGCCATCACCTTCAGCTTTACACTCATTTTTACTTCCTTTTATAACCGCGGTTTCCGCGGTCTCATCAAATCGCGCACATTCCAGCCCCTTGTCAAACCCGTCCCTCGAGTTCCGCTTAACTCAGCCGGTTTTTAACAAACCATCTTTCAAACTGCAAGGCTTCATTGTAAAGCTCAAACTTCTTCTCGTACCTTTTAAACTCCGTGGAGTGGACAGACCTCCTGCCGTTTGATCCCTGCAGGGGCGGAAAGATGGCGTGGAGGAGTTCGTGGTAGATGATGTACTCGATAAAGTAATCGGGAACGTCCGGGCTGTCCAGTGCGGGATGGATGGTGATGATTCCTGTCTCGTGGCTGTAGCTTCCGAACTTGATGCTGTGATTGCCGGACACCTGCTTCCCCTGCCCCCAGGTGATCTTTACATTCCGCAGCACAAGATTATATTCCTTGCAAATCTTTTTTAAAAGATGGCGGAGATTCTTGAAACGGCCCGTGCTCTTCAGGCGCACACTCCGTCTGCACGCACGAGACATTGATTCGAAAAGGCCCTGCCGGTCGCGGATGAACCCGTCGATTACTTTACGGCAGCGCTTGTCAGGATTGTGGATAAAGCGGGCCAGGGCTTTCATGGTGCCTTGGTCCGCTGCACGGAAGGCGTGCTGGAGCCGCACGTGGCGGACCCCCGACTCTTTGGATCGCACCGAGATAAGGTTCGTCCGGTTGCTGGTAAACGTAACCTCCACCGGGTCTTTGCATAGCCCGGTCAGCTCGAGTACAAAATCTTCTTCCGCCATCAGTTCGGAGACCCGGGAAGACTCGGCAAGCTCCAGCAATGAAAGCTGGAAGGGCGGGCTTTCCCCTGCAACAGCTTGGGAGCGGCGAGCCGGTTTCTTGTTCGGCATTAAGCGAATTACTCCTTAGCAAAAGGTTCTACCGTTATCGTTCCATTTTAAACGAACCAGCCGAATAGACCAAAAACAGCAGATTTTTGAGCCTCTTGCAAAAAGAGTAAAGAGAAGGCGGGAGAGACCTCCAGGTCTGCGTGCCTTCCTTATTACCTCCTCGATAATCAGACTTTTCCAAGAGGCTCTTCTGATATTTGAATACCCGGGCCAGTTGGCGAACAAACACTCAATGGCAAAGGCGGTTCAACCTTCTTCCGGCGCTCGGAAAGCTCGGGCGCAGCACCGCTTCAAACTGACCGCAAGAATGTTGGAGTGAGCCAGTATTTCGCCCCGGTCTTTCTCGTCGTTGCTTTTCGCGGACCTCTGCTTTTGCAGGAGAAGCCGGGAATTGCCGGCGTATCTGTCTTTTGTTCATTGCTGCCGTTACAATTTGGTACGGAATCTATTTATATCTTTTTCGCCATTCGGATAAAGAGGCATTCGTAAAAATTCATTTCGGCCAGGATTGCGGCACGTACAATCAACTGGTGCCCTGTCAAGTGTTTTTTGTCGTCTCCAAGAAAAATAATTTGGCTCCTACCGATCACTTTAAGTTGTTGGAGGCCGGCCATGAAAAACGGAGAAATGTTCCCTCTTGTTAAGGGTGTCACGTTTTGACGGTTTCCTGATAAAAGTGTTCTCCATTTAAGGAGTGACTGGAATCATATGTCAACAAAATGAAAGTGTCAAGGCTTGTTTGGTTCCGGCTATGCCGGGTTAGGCGGAGGGGGGGGGGACTCGATGGATCCATGAGCGAGAGGGCTTCAACATTCGAACCTGTAACGAATCTTGGCAAGGGTCCACTGGGGGGTGGTTGGTCGCGTGATCGGCATCACCCGCTACAGGAGGGGTATCTGTACGGGAGCATATCCCCGCCCATGGACCATCGAGCTTTGCAGAGAGCCTACCATTTTTCGCCGCCAAGGTAGACCTCTTATTTGACGAAACCATAACAGATTACAGTGTTTTGTCAAGAAAAAAATTAGTCTTGTATCCACTTTTTTATGGTATCATTGTAAAGAGTTGATATAATTAGATTTTGACAAGATTAAATTGTGAGAAAAATCACAAAAGAGGTATCAGAGAACTAAAAGAAGAATAAGCAAAAGCAAAATAAGGGGAAAAAAACATAGTCCTTTCAAAAAATAGTGCTCCTTGCCGGAGGCTGCCATGTCCTTTAAAAAACCGGCCCGGTCCATGCCCAGAGCATCTCTTAAACAACTTCCCATATCAGCAGCGGAAAGGGTGATTCCGCCTACAAACAGCACCATAACAACCACCGAAGTCAAAAGCGCCGGCATCCGGCCGGGCCTTTTTCGCTCTTCGTCTTCCATGAGGTGTGAATAGAGCATGAGGCTTTTTTCCGCCCGCGGGTATAACAGCACAAGCAGTGGCGGCGAGAGGAGCATGGCCAGAGTAAAGTTGTTAATAAACAACCAGATACCCAAAACCGGAAAGGGCACCCAGCCGATGAGTTCGACCCCCCAGGCAATGATCCCCGCACAAGCCATGCTTGCCACGAGGATTACCAGCAACAGACGGACAGGGGAAAAAACCAACAGCAAAACAGCTCCGAGAACACTCAGCGGCACCGCCAGGATAAGCAAAACTGCAAGGTCGCTGAGAACCTCTCCTCCGACCTTCCAGGCGAACACACAGTTCAAATCCAACTCGCCCTTCAAATGGCCCACTGCGAACAGTGCCGCCAGTCCCAGAAACGCCCATCCCAGGACCAGCCCCGCCGTCCGTACCGGTCGCCAGATACCGCTGGTACGCTCTTTCCATCTTTTGAGCTCGTCTTCTACGCAGTCCTTGGGGAAAAAGGCCTCCCAGAGCTTGTAGGGGAGGTAACCGTAAGCAAAGTTGCCGATAAAACCGAAGATCGAACCAATGCCGAACATGCCGCCAAGCATGTCGCCCGCCAGGTTGCCGAATGCTGAGCCCCAAGCGCCGGCAGGGCCGAAAAGAAGCGAAAATACAATGGGAAAGGCTGTGGCAGGGCGGACCTCGGCCAGGCCGGGGATGATAACCATCCACTTGAAAGGGAGCATGGCGGCTACGTAAACCGCGGCACACACCGCGGTCAAAACCACCATACGGGGCTTGCTCCACATAAATACTATGTCCTTCATGGCACTCCTTCCCTGCTGTGTATTGAAAGCGAGCCCCAGTATACCAGAACCGCGAATCCTGTTCCAGTAAAAGTGCTGCCTTTGGTTTGCAACTCATCATGCAGAGAGCCGGGAGCCCGGAAGAACGAAAACCCGATTGATTAACTTTTATCTCTGCTGTCCGGTTAATCATCAAATAATTTCAGTTGGTTAGATACCAGCAGCTTATTCTTTCTGCGCTCGTTCATCGCAAACGCCGACAACAAAAGCTTCAGCTCGAACAGGTTCACTTTCAAAAAGTGTTACATTTTGGAGAGGGCGAGCCAATTTGGCAGCGCTCTTTGATTATGGCGAGTTCAAGGTAGACCACGAGAGCCACGCAGATTCGGGGCTTGACCGCGTTCGACGATGTGCCGAGAAAAGTCTTCACTTTCAGGTTCTGCTTGATCCACTTGAAATTCGGGTCCTCTTTAGAATATGTGGGTGAATAACAGTCAGAACAAGTCGCGACTTCCGTCGCTCGCACATTATGCGTCAATGTAAGCTTGACAAGACACCGGTGCTCTGGCAAGAGTTTCTCGTCGCTTACAAAATAGAGGTTTTTTGTGCGAGCGAGTTTACTCGCGACTAAAGTCGCTCGCACGCAGCTTATAAATTTTAATGTGATCTGCTACTACCCTGGTGGTTAAGGGGCACGAGGCGTTTCGCTCGTCGGAGCGCCCGTGCTCTTTTGCTCGTTCCTCTGCCCCCATGCCGTCGTCTCCCCCTGGGGTGACGGGAGGAGGGCTGAAGTTGAACCAACCTCCTGATATTACAGCACTAATTGCCATGTATTGCGTCCCAACCACCCACAGATTCTTTGGAGGACTCAGACTTTTCATGGATGAGAGACCTCCGGTAAATGGTTTTAAGACTCTCCCCATTTTACCAGAGTTTCTGTTCAAGCGAACTTGCGTGCTGTCCGGTTAAAAACGTAGCAGTCTAAGCTCGAAAATGCCGCAACTTTCTGAAATACCTATGTCCGGCTTTTACGGAAACTTCAATTCAAAAGTTTATAAAACCGTAATTGCCTATACATTTCAGTATCTTGCAACGACTTCAAAAAAGTTAACCGGACAGCAGTGATATGAGAGACACCACACTAATACTTTGACCGCACCTTTGTGTCAGGTCGCAGGTCAAATCTGGCGGCTATAGTGATTGGTTAAAATCAATCAACCCGACATTATATGGCGGTCAAAGTACTAATCCTATTTCGACTTTTTACGAGGTCATCATTTGTGTGTTTCTAAAGGATTCTGAACTTCAGTAAACCCTTGCTTTTCCGTATTAGCCCTGCTTTGTTGTGCTCCAAGCTCAGATTCAAGAGGGACTCCAACCGCTCCCTTGCGAGACCGGATGACAGCAGTCTCTGCATCCTTTCGCTATTTGTGAACGCTATGAAATCTAGGCATCTTTTATTCAATTTTTGCCTTTTAACCCGGCCCTTACCTGATATATCAACATTTTCTTTCTTTCCTCTTGTATTGGTCATTTTTTTCTGGTATCTTGACTTTTCCGGAAAGTCGGATTGATTGGTGCATTTCTCCCTTTTTATTAGTTATGACGAATAATAAGAGACCATCTCACAGCCGCTATGACCTTCCCGGCTCAAGGATACTGATCCGGTCGTTGCGCTACAAGGACAAGCGGCTTGATACACTTGTCGGCTCTTCTTCGGAAGCCTCGGAAGCTGCCGGGGTTGATGGCCGGCTTTTGCGGATATTGCGTGACCTTTTCGTGGTGCGGCTTCTTGAAGAGCGCGGCGTTCTCCGCGACTACCACCTCAGCGGGGGAAAGCGTTCGCAGCCGCTTTCCGTTTCCGATGTTGTTCCCCGTCTTCAGGAGCTTAACGATTGGGCGGGTTGGGAGTTGTTCGACGTGTCGTGCTGGGAGGACCCCGGCCCGGGTGAAGAGCTGGGTGCATTGGACCACGAGCTTCACTTGAACCGGTTCTGGCCGCACAACATGCCGGTAGAGGTCCTGGGCGCTCTTTGGGAGGAGCGTCTTCCCGTTCCCAAACGCTCGGGTGTCTACTATACCCCGCGGCCCATTGTTAACCGGGTACTTTCATATACTCTGGACGGTTTCATCGAGAACAACAAGACAGAGGAGCTTCTTCTACTTGACCCGGCTTGCGGATCGGGCTATTTCCTGACGGAGTCGTTGCGTCGCCTGATTGCGCACGAGCTTGAAGGCCACCTGCTCAACCGTGACCTTTTCGCACCCGTTATAAAGATCGACAGGAGCCGTGCCGAGCTCGACCCTGCGCGCCGGATGGAGATATTCCACGAGCATCTTTTCGGGGTTGACGTTGACCCGGTTGCGCTGGAGCTTTGCCGCCGTTCCCTGTTTGTGGAGATACTCTCGGGAATTCCGGCGTTCAAGTACTCTGCGCCCCGGGCGCGTCCTTTGTTCAGCAACCTCCGAGAAGGGGACAGCGTGCTTGACGAGAGCTTTCCGCAACAGGTGGGATTATTCGAGCCGGCAAGTACCCCCCGGCTCAAGCCTTTCGACTGGTATGACAAGACCGAAGGTTTTGGCGAAGTTCTTTCCAACGGAGGTTTCAACTGCATAGTCGGCAATCCTCCTTGGGTAAGCCTGAAGGGCCGCCATAAGCAGATGCCTTATCCTCCGCAGGTGGTCAATTATCTTATTAAACGCTACGACTCGGACACGTACCGTCCCAACGTAGTGGAGTACTTTATAAGGAGGACATTGGAGCTGCTTTCCGAAGGCGGTCTACACAGCTTTGTAGTGCCGGACAGGATTGCGGAGAACAGCCAGTATGATTCCCTCCGCGGGCTGTTGACCCGGCAGGGGGAGATACGCCGGCTTCATTACCGCGAGCCTTTTCCCGGTGTCGCCGCGGACACTTTGATCTACTTGTTTGTGAAAAAGCGCAAGCCCCGCCGCACACACAAGATACTTATCACCGACTATCGCGGTTCGAGCCGGGAGGTTCCCCAGAGCCATTTTCTCAAAGGCGAAGGGTTTGCTCCCACCGAGTCCCTGCCCGAACCTGCCGAGGGCATCCTCCAGAAGATAGATTCGGCATCTAAAAGGAAGCTCGAGGATTTTCTGGAAAGCGGGGTGGGCTTTATCGCCCGGGCCCGGACGATTACCCCCCACCAGATGTCGGATGATCAGCACAGGGTAATCAAAGGGGAGCACGTGTTCCCTTATAAACGGGAAGGGAACGCCTGGTTCGATTTCCACCTTGACAACCTTGCCGGAGGCACCCGCAACCTGGACAAGCTGCAAAATCCGGTACGGATTCTGCTCCGCAAGACGGGCTCGCGTCTTATAGCTTCCCGCGACTTGAGCTCGGACCTGCCCGAACAGTCACTTTACTTCGCATTTCTGCGCGACAGAAGGCTGGCCAGGCCTTACGACTTGCGCTACTTCCTGGGAATACTCAACTCCAAGATCATGTCCTTTTACTTCAGATATCGCAAGATAACCAACCGCGCCACCACTCCCCAGATCAAGAAGATACATCTCGACTCCCTTCCCATGCGAACCATCTTATTTAACAGTCCGGAGGCCAAGTCCGTTCACGACGAGCTTGTCAGCCTGGTGGATCAACGGGAGAAAGCAGAGACTGCTGACGACATCTGCAGGCTCGACGTGGAGATCGACCGCGTGGTCGCCGGTCTCTACGGGCTTTCCGATGATGATCTTTTGCTTATCGACCAAGAGATGAAAAAGGGATGGGAGTCTCCACTCGACGGCGAAGGCACAGCGGAGAAGAGCTGATTTTCAGGCCCCGCAGCACTTCTTGTACTTTTTCCCTGAGCCGCAGGGGCAGGGCTCGTTTCTTCCCACTTTGGGTGTTTCCCGCTTGTAGGTATGGGGCCTGTCGTCCACCGGTTCGGCAGGGCCGCCTTGCTGATCAGGTCCTTCGATCTGTTTGCCCCTGCCGGCGCGCATTCCCCTGATGGCCCGGCGTTTCTTTTCCAGGGCCTCTTCTCTCTGATTCACCGGCTGAATGCGGAAGATGAGGTTCAGGGCCTCTTCGTCAACCATGTAGATGAGGTTTTCGAAGAGTCGCACTGCTTCCCGTTTGTACTCGACGAGAGGGTCTTTCTGACCATACCCGGCAAGCCCGATGCCTTCCTTGAGATGGTCCATGTCCAGGAGGTGGTCCTGCCACAGGGAATCAATGGCGTAAAGATAGAAGTCTTTTTCAACCGGGTTCATGTTCTCCGCGCCTATCTTTTCCCGCTTGTCGTGGTAGTTCGCTTTGGCTTTGTCAGCTATGCTTTTCACTACGTCATCGGGATGGGTGGACTCCATCTTTTCCGGGTCAAGCTCGGGAGCGATACCGAAAACCTGGACCACCCGGGTAAACAGGCCGCTCCAGTCCCACTCCTCCTCAGGGGTCTTCTCATCGCCAAAGCTGTATACGATGTCTTCCGCCAGCCGGTCTATGGAGTTCTCCACCTTGTCCTGGATGCTTTCCGCGCGCATTATATCCCGCCGCAGGCTGTAGATGACCTCCCGCTGCTTGTTCATCACGTCGTCATAGTCGATAAGGCGCTTGCGGATTTCAAAGTTGTGTTGCTCGACCTTGGACTGCGCCCGCTCGATGGACCGGGTGACCAGCGAATGGGTTATGGGTTCGTTGTCTTCTATGCCTATGCGGTTCATGATCTTGGCAAGGGAATCGGAGCCGAAGATGCGCATGAGGTCGTCTTCAAGGGACAGGTAAAATTGGGAGCTTCCGGGGTCGCCCTGCCTGCCGGCACGGCCGCGGAGCTGGTTGTCCACCCGGCGGCTTTCGTGCCTCTCCGTGCCGATGATATGCAGGCCGCCCGCGTCCACCACCTCCTGGTGTTCCTGTTCCCAGGCAGCGTTGAAACGCTTGTAAAGGTCGTTAAACTTGTCATCGTCTCCGTGCGCCGCGGTCTTGGCCATCATCTCCGGGTTGCCGCCGAGGACAATGTCCGTTCCCCGGCCCGCCATGTTGGTCGAGATGGTCAACGCTCCTTTTCTTCCCGCCTGGGCAATGATCTCCGCCTCCCGCTCGTGGTGCTTGGCGTTAAGAATGTTGTGACGGATGCCCCGGTTCTTCAACATCCGGTGAAGCCGCTCCGACTTCTCGACCGACGTGGTGCCCACCAGGATAGGTCTTCCCTCGTTGTGGACCTCTTCGATCTCGTCAACCACTGCGGAGAACTTCTGTTTCTCGGTCTTGTAGATCACGTCGCCGTGGTCCGCACGGATCATGGGCATGTTGGTGGGGATAACCACAACGTCGAGCTTGTAGATCTTGTGGAACTCCTCGGCTTCCGTGTCCGCGGTGCCCGTCATGCCAGCCAGCTTCTTGTACATCCGGAAGTAGTTCTGCAAGGTAATGGTTGCAATGGTCTGGGTGGCCTTGGCTATGGATACGCCTTCCTTGGCCTCCAAAGCCTGGTGAAGACCGTCGGAAAAACGGCGGCCTTCCATCTTCCGGCCGGTGAACTCGTCAAC
>CAYQTK010000089.1:0-15503 GCA_964420375.1 uncultured bacterium | reverse complement strand
GATGTTGTCCTGCGGACCGAAGTTGCGGGAAAACCAAAAGTCAAAGTTCTCGTGGTCTGAAAGCGACTCCTGGAAAAGATAGTCTTCCTGAAGGAGGCCGTGCTTCCTGCGTTCGGCCATTGCCAGGGGCCTTGCCACCGGGAAGCCCATCTCTTTTAGACTAAGGCCCATTTCCCATTCCTGACGGGTGCGGGAGTTGCGCAGGAGGTACTTGAACTGTTTTAGTACGGACGGGCGGGAATAGTGTTTGATAAAGATATCCGGCCCGTTTTCGGACGCTGTTTTATAAATCCATATGGTTCTTCTACCGGTGGTGGTTTTGAAAACTCTTGCTTTTTTTGTGTTCGTTTCGGAAGGAAGGAATTTCTCGAAAAAAAAGGTCGGGACGGATTCATCGTCATAAACCCTGAAAGTCCATTTGCCACTATGTTCGATTTTATTGGGGTTAGGCGCTTTCATGTTTTGCAAATTCTCTTCCAGCCGTAACTCAAGCCTTGAGCAACTTTCTTGTCTTATACATTTTTTTCCAGACACGGTACTCGTATGGTGCGAGGCGGGCCGCCGTTTTAATGAATTCCATGGCCAGGACAGGTTCTTCGATCTTCTTTAACCAATCTGCCTGCTTTAGCAGCCATGCGTAAGGTTTGCGCATGGTCCACAACTCTCTCAGATCAATCAAATAAATAAGCTTCTTTTCTTCCATAATCAATCTTCCGATTCTCTCGCAAAGTCTTTGATAACCCTTGGAAACAGCCGGGTTTGACGGTCCACTTGCAAGAACAAGCCGGCCGTTCATCATCCAAACCAGATTGGAATAGTATATTCTCTTTCTATACTTTTGGAACGATTTTTCTCCCTCTCGGTACTCGCCCGTAATTTCATTGATTTGATGCACGGAAAAATTGTTGGAGAGACGAAGCCCCATCTCGGTGTCCTCTGACATTATGTTCTCGAAAAATTTTCCAGCCTTTTTAAAGCACTCTCTTTTTATAACTGAAAATATAAAATAATTCGCCCTGGATTTCTGTTCTGAGAAAAATTTTTCTCCTCTAATTTCAGAGGGAACCCAAGCGTTGTTTTCAATGACATCACCGCTAACTTCCCTCATCTTATTTATTTTGGAACAAGCGATATCTGCAGCCCCCTCTTTTTCCAGGTAGTCGAGGTGGATCTTGATGTGGTTTGGATATAAAATATCGTCGTCGTCCAAAACTGTCACATATTTTCCGTGGGCCATCTCCAGCGCCCGGTTGAGAGCCGCGGGGTTACCTTGGTGGGGAGCGTAGTAATATCTTACATTGTTAAGCCCGGATGATTTGACAACTTCTTCTGCTGCCGGGTCCCCGCCGTCATTGACCACAATGGTCTCGAAGTCCCGGAAGGTCTGCTTGGCAAGGCTTTGCAGGGCTTCCGCCAACAGGTCCGGCCGGTTGTAAGTCCGGACCAGGACGGACACCATGGGAGCGGTCTCCGGACAAGGCAGACCGTCGTGGTCCGCGTGCTCGAGCTTGATGTCGAAACCGGCTTTCACCTCCAATGCCTTCTGCAGGTAGTAACGGTTCAAAAACGGCAAGAGGGGAATCTCGTGATCATCTCCAAGATTGTCGAGTGTTTGCAGGGCTTCCTCGCTCCTGCCCGACTGGTGGAGGGCCACTGCAAAATCATTGGCTGCAAGCGGATCGGAAAGGGCGTCCGGATTGCGATAATATTCTTCTACGGCTTGCTTCCAAAAGCCATTTCTTATTGCTTCCAGGGCTCTCGTTTTCGTTGATTTCGCTTCGCCTTTCATGTTTTTTCAACTAACCGAATTTAAAGCAATTTCAATTATTTTATATAACCCAGCGCCTTGAAAGTTCGACGTTCATGATCGTCATATTCCTTGTCAGCAGGCTTGTTTTCCGGGGTCCTTTCCTTCCAGTCCTCCAACTCTTGTAAGAGTTCGTCAACCTTTTCCGGATGCTCTTTATAAATGTTACTTTTTTCTTCCAAATCCCTTTCCATGTTATAAAGTTCATATTCCTGATCCGGACGTGCCAGGAGTTTAAAAGAATTTTTGTAAACCGCATAAGCTTCTTTAGAAAGCCACGGTCTGTCAGGAAACTCTTCCTTACTGTACCTGGACGTATCTCTTTGTGAAAAAGCCCTGTTTTCCAGCATGTCCTCGCCCAGAACAGCCGGCAAAAGACTCTTTCCTTGTGCCGGAAAATCGTTCTTCCCGAAAACCAGCTCCGTAATCGTGGGAGCGAGGTCAACAGTTTCCGCGATTTCTTCTACTACTTGTCCTTCTTTTATTGTGTCAGGCCAATGAATTATAAAAGGGACCCGGAGAACGCTGTTATAGAGTATCACACCATGAGCAAACCCGTAACGCATCTTGTGATCTTGCAACTCTCCAAGTACTTCTCCATGGTCCCCCATCAATACGATGAGCGGAGACCTCTGAGGCACGGGCTCAAGACTTTTTATCCTAACAACCAACTTTTCAATCCACCGATCCATGTATAATATCTCTTCGTCATAGATGTTTTTGCATTCGCGTATGGTTTCATCGTCAAGAACCTCGTTTTTGTCCAGCCAAACATGGGGATTTCGAGTTTCATTGCTTTTGGCGAAACGGGTATCCAATTCCGGGTGAGGGACATATGGCTTGTGTGGGTCGAAAAAATGTATCCACATGAAGACGTTTTCGTCCCGGTGCCGAGTCAGCCAGTTGGCTGCCCGCCTGAAAGCGAGAGGGGCGCTGGTTTGCCAACTCCTTAGAGCCGGAGCGCTTTCATGATCAAAACCGGCAAGATTAAGTGATTCCGCAGGTTCCAATTCGGCTCGGGAAAGTATTGCCGCGGTCTTGTATCCTCTCTGCTGGAAATATTCGGCCAAGGAAGGAACTTTACCGGTAATGGGGAACCCCACTTGCCAACAGCCATGAGTGCGTGGATATACCCCTGTAAACATGGAAGCATGGGAAGGGTCTGTAAATCCTATAGGGGCCACAGCCATATCAAAACGCACCCCGGACTCGGCAAGCGAATCGATAAAAGGAGACGTCTTGCGATGATAGCCGTAACAGGAAAGATGGTCCGCTCGTGTTGTGTCCAAGGTGATAATAATAATTCTATCTCGAGGAAGCTTTGAAGGATGTAAGCTTTGATAGCCTTTTATAAATGAAACTGCAAGAACAGCCATAATTATAAGCACAGAAACCGTTGCATAGATTTTTCTCGAACGGGGGTTTAATTTGGGCAGGAGAGACACTACTGTAAAAGAGATGACTATAAATGTCACAAACCCCGCCAAAAAAGGCCAAAGAGGGTCTACAAACCTGCCTTCCCAAAAGCGCAAAGGACCGACAACAAGCCCCGCCCATAAAAGCAAATATAGGCCCGAACAAAGCCCTAGCGCATATTGAGAGTCAATTCGCTTAGATAGAACAGAAAACAAACTGCACCATAAAAAATGCAGTAGGCCGAAAAAAACGGCGGAAAGAGAAGCCAAAAGCAGTTTGTAAACGAAAAGCCAGAAAATGTACTCGTACGCAAAGCCCGCGTAAAGACCGATACCGGCACCAATCGCTCCACCGAACCATGTCCAGCTTTTTACGTCCGGTCCTTCCCTATGGCTTTTTCCGACCAATGAAGCCGGGAGTAATTTTCTTAGGATAAAAGGCCGCGGTCTTAAAAGCACAGCTGCTAACAAGAATCCCATGCCCGTAAGCCAGGGCCTCACCCATTCGTGTATCCGGATACGAAGCGGACCCACATTAAAGTCGAATCCGCCGTAGAACCACGAGTAAATACAGGCCCCGAACTGGAAGGCCGCGGCGATCATGAACACGATGCACGCCGTCCATGCCACTCTCCGGACGGTTTGGGAAGCGGGCTTCATGCCGTCTGCTCCTTTTGGCTTGTCTCACGTCCTTTCCGGCGCGGACCTTTGTCAACATTATCTTCTATAAGCCGCGCAAGCTTCCGGGCTTCTTTTATCACGTTAAACTCTTGCTCCACCCTGGTCCTGGCCGCTGCTGCCAGTCTCGCTCTCTGCCCGGCATCGCGCATGAGCAGCTCCATCTTTTCGGCCAGGTCGGAGGCATCTTCGGGCGCCGCCAGGAGCCCGGTCTTATCATGCTCCACCAACTCGGGTATGCCCGAGAGACTGGTACTGATTACAGGAACGCCCAGCCACATGGCCTCCATCAGCACGTTGGGTATGCCGTCCATGTCTCCGTTTTCCGCCCGGACGCAGGGCTGGACAAGCATGTGGGAGGCTGCGATCTCATGCAGGGTCTCCTTCGGACCCGAAGCGCCCCGCAGGGTTACTTCGTCCTCCAGGCGCAATCGCCGGATTTCATCTTGTAATGCCTCTTCCAGCGGGCCCGAGCCGATAATGCTGCATGCCAGAGACAGGTTAAGGCCCGGCTTTAGAATGCTCAGTGCTTTTAATAGATATGTAAAGCCCTTTTTTTCAACCAGTCTCCCCACAGCAATGATATGGACATTATCGACCGGCGGCGGTGGTGTAAGCTTGAACCGCTCCGGATGATGGGCGCTACGGATGATATGGATTTTTCCGCCCTTATCCTGGAACAAGCCGGTGAGAAGCTCCTTGTTATAACGCGATATGGTGGTGATAAACGAAGCCTTCCGAATCTTCAAAGCCAGCAGCCGCGGGTTTACAAAGATGTCCACGGCCCGCGCCGTAAAGCTCCACTTTGCGCCGGTAAGCCACGAGAGCACCATGGCAAAGCCTGCCTGGTCCCAGGCAAAGGTCCCGTGTATCCAGTCGGCGCCTTTAGCGTACTCGTAAAGGTAAGGCGCGGCCTTGAACAGCCGCCACGCGCCCCGGTTTTTCAAAACCAGCCGCAGCGTCCGCAAGTAAGGCCCCGGCGCACGTAAAAGCAGCCGAAGGTGCGCGAGCACGCGCGCGAGTCCCTTTTTGTAAACCTCCTCCAGGCACAACACGCGCTCCTCCGGAAGGAGATCAACCTTAAGGTCGTGCTCGGTTGGCCTGCGAAGGGAAATAAAGCGCAGCCGGTGGCCGAGCTTCAAAAGCTCGCGGGCCTCCATCCTGACAAAAGACTCGGAAAGACTGGGGTACCGGTCAACTATATATACAATGTCCATGCTGTCCATGGCCCTTTCTACTCTATGCCATAACTCCCCGGCAGGCCATCCTTGTCGCTTACCAGAGACTCCTCAATAACAGCTTGGGCTCCAGGGGCGCTACCCGGAGCGCCTCCCAAAATATCCGCCGCGCCTCTTTCTTCCTGCCTTCCAAAAGCATGTCCTTGCCGAGCCGGTGAAAGATACTATAGTAGTGCTCTTCGAGCAACTTGCGAAGCTCCAGCGAGCGGACATACTCGAAGTCGCTTGCGGCGAGCCTCTGAAGGCCCTTGCAGAGCCTGTCCGGGTTTCCCTGGTCTGTAAGGGTAAACCTTTTTCCGGTCAGCGGAAACATGCCGTGCAGATAAACGATCAAATTCCGGCAATGGTTCCTCGGTCCCTTGGGACGCCGGGTCTTCTGTCCCTTGCCCTCCCGCACCCGGTACTCGCCGGTAATCCGGTCCACGCCTGCCAATGAGCCCTCCATAACCAGTCGCAGGAAAAACTCCCAGTCCTCGGTGTACTCCAGGGCCTCGCTGTGGCCGCCAATCCTGTCCGTCACCTCCCTCCGATGCATCAGGGGGTTTCGGTTGGGCACCTGCGTCTGGACACGCCAGGCAGAGAAGGGCATGTCCGATGAGTAACCAAGCTGCCGGGACACTACTTCTCCTCCTTTTTCGTAAGGCTCCTGCCGCGCTTCATAGAACAACGAGAACGCGGCTTCCAGGTCATGCCGTTCGTCAAGGAAACCGGACAACACTTCGAGGTGGTCCGGATAGTAGACATCGTCGTCATCAAGGTAGGCCACGTACCTGCCGCGGGCCAGGCATAGACCGGTGTTCAGCGCCGAGGCCGTGCCGCCGTGCTCGGCCAGCACGTATCTTATCCGCTCGTCTTGGTATCCGCGCAGGGTCTCTTCCACTTCCCGGCCGCCGCCGTCGTTTACAACAATGAGCTCGAAGTGGCCCATCTTTTGCGCCAGCACGCTTTCAACACTCTGCGAAATGGTCTTTGCGCGGTTATAGGTGGGCATGATAACGCTGACCGCGGGCTCGAAAGGACCATCGCCTTCCACGTGAACAATCCGGGACGAGGGGTCCGGCAAAGCGGCGCTTCTTATCTTGTTCGCCTCTTCCGTGTAGTAACGGTTTATCATGACAAAGATATTGCTCGGGGCGTCGGCTTCGGCCCGCTCGAACAAACGGCGCGCCTCTTCGTTCTCCCCCTCATAAAAACGGCACAGGGCAAGATCGTTCAGAACAATCCACAAGTCGGACGCTCCCGCAGCCTGTTCCAAAAGCCGGGAAGCCGCTCGGAAATCGTGTCTCTCCATGGCGTCAAGCGCTTCCAGGTGAACGTCAGTGATCTTCATGGTCCGCCTCGAGACTTCTCCACCAGCGCTTCCAGAAAATCCTCCAGCCCGGCGAGTATCTCCTTTTCGTCCAGGTTGTCCTCGGCAAACTTCCGGGCATCAGCCGCGAGCTGCTCCTGTAAAGCCCCATCGTTTACGAGCCGTTCCACTCCATCGGCCACTGCAAGAGAATCGCCGGGCGGGACCAAGAGGCCGTTTCGTTCATGCTCGATAAGCTCGTTGTTGCCCGGGATGTCCGTCGCGATCACAGGAAGGCCCGCTGCCAGGGCCTCGCCGATGGCGTTGGAACGGCCTTCGCTCCGGCTCGCGAATAAAAACACGTCAAGCATTTTTAAAAATGACGGCATGTCATCCACCCGGCCCATGAAGCGGACCCGGCCGGGTACACCGCTCTCCACGGCCAGGTCTTCGAGATGCTTTCTCAACTCCCCTTCGCCGGCTATGACAAGCCGGGCGTCCATTCCTTTGTCCGCCATGTGAGCCATCGCCTTGATAAGCACGTCAAGGCCCTTTTGCGAAACCAGCCGGGAAGCCGTTCCCATAAGGACATCCTCGGGCTCAATCTCCCATGTATGCCTCAGCTTCTCCTTTTCAGCCCTGTCACCAGCCGGCCGGAAGCGTCCGAGGTCGAACCCGTTGGTAAAAACGACTATCCGCTCAGGGGCAAGGCCCGACTTTTTCCGGAAGAGTTCTGCAATGTTCTCCGAGTTGGCGATGACGCGGGTCACCGCAAAGCGATAAGTCAGCCGGTCGCGCCAGGACCCTTTTAAAAACGGCCAGCCTTTTCTCTGCACTCTCACTTTAACGCCGGAGAGAGCAGCAGCGGGCGCTATGATCCGGCATTCCCTCTGGTCGTTTAAGAACACTATGTCGGGCCGCAGTTTCTTAAAGAGCATGGCGGCCCGGAAAAACGAAAAGAGGTCCAGGTCAAAGCTCATGGGGATCATTGTGACCGGCAGTCCGGCCTTTTTTGACCGCTCAGCCAGCGGGCCGGGCCGGACCAGTAAGCTGACCCGGTGTCCGCGTTCCTGAAAGGCGGAAGCGGTCCGCAAATGCCACATCTCAGCGCCGCCCATGTATGGACAGGAGTTTACAAAGACAATGTTCATAACAAGCACCGGCTTTCGGCCGAACCAATACCTCCCGGCACACTTATATTGAAAAAGGTTAACACCACATAAGGACGGGGGCAAAGTTATTGGCTTTGGGCGCAGAGTCCGGTGCATTTTCTTGGGTGGTCTCCCGGTGTTCATCTGATTTGTCCCGGCAGGGCTTGTTGGTATCATGAAGAGCGGAGACTGAAAAATGGAGGATTTGTCACTTTTACCTTTCGTGCTTACCGTGGTCTGGATATCATTGTCCGGCGTACTTATGCCCGGCCCGATCACCGCGGTCACGGTTGCGGGCGGATCAAAGGACCCGCATGCAGGAGTGTTTGTCGCCCTCGGCCACGCAGTCATCGAGGTCCCCGTAATCGTCCTGATTTTCCTGGGCGTCCGGGCGCTTTTCAAGATAGCATCCGTACAGGTGGGGATCGGCCTGGTCGGAGGGCTGATACTCTTTTGGATGGGCATGGGCATGCTCCGCGACTTTGACAGAGTTGACATCACCGAGGACAGCGGTTCCTACTCTCGAAGGCCCTTCCTCGCTGGCATCATGCTGTCTGCGGGCAACCCCTATTTCCTGGTCTGGTGGGCGACCCTCGGAGCTTTGCTGGCGGACAAATCGCTTTACTTCGGAGCTGCGGGCGTACTTGTCTTTTTGGTGGCCCACTGGTCGTGCGATTATATCTGGCTCCACTTTCTGTCTTTCATATCTTTCCAGGGCAAGAAGTTCTTCGGCAGGAGGCTTCAGCAGGGGGTCTTCATTGTCTGCGGCTATATCCTCATCTTTTTCACCGGCTACTTCGGCAGCACTTCCCTGCTGACCCTGGCTGATATGATTTGAGCGGCGATTGATGTCGAGGAACCCGGAATGGTGAACGCAGTGGCTTGACCATATGGCCTTTTTCAGCGAGTGATCCACTAAGGAGGGGCTTCTATTCCTCTGTCTGCGAGTTGATAAACTTCCTGACCCTTTGCCGGTCCTGTTCGTCGATTTCCAGGAACTCTATGCCCATTCCGGGTTGCCGGTCAGAACCCTCTTTTTCGTCACGGGCCCACACTACTCTGCCGGCGGCTTCCACTGTTTTATCATCGTCCGGCAAATGGAAGGTTACTCGCAGGCTCGTGCCCGCCGGGTACGGCTCCTGCGTGATGAGGAACATCCCTCCCCCGCTGATGTTTCCGGACACGTACAGCGGCACCCTGGGCAGGCGGGAATTTTTTTCCTGTACCTCGAGCCTGGCTACTAATCTGGCGTTACCTCGTCGCTCAGCCATTTCCTGCTCCCGGGTGTTTTCCAGCCAAACCGGTTGCAAACCTCTTACTTGCGTTTATGTCTCTGTTTCCTTAACATCTTGCGCTTTTTGTGCTTGCGCATCTTCTTTCTTCGCTTTTTAATCACACTGCCCATGCCTTCTCCTTACTTATTGTGTTATGTAAAAGTAATGTAATGCGTGCGAGCGGCTTTGGCCTCGAAAAACTCTCTCCTGTAAAGTTACACTTGTATCATTACTCTTGCAGCAATCAATAATACCTTCTGCTGCTCCGGAAAGATAATCCCGCACCCGTTCCTTGTTAAAAATATATATTATATTTGATCGCACGAAAATGACAAGCCCGCGGCGTTTCGAAATCCGCACTCCGCCGGCAGGTCTTTGCCGTTAAGTCCCGGCGAAGGAATGACCAGCGATGCGGGCTCAGTTTGCTTTTCTTACGGCAAAGATTGCCTGGTCGGCACGCAGGTTATATAGGAAGCCGTTACGAAGTACGCGTTGCTTCCGAATATGGACTCTGCTATCTATAGTGATGTTCTTCTTTCTGCACAGGTCCTCGAAGTCCTTGACAGTAAAAAGACGGATATTCGGCGAGGCGTACCACGGCTCGGGAAGCGTTGGCGTTACGGGCATTCTTCCTTTTAAAAGAAGCTGCCCGCGGGTACGCCAGTGGCCGAAGTTGGGGAATGAAACAATGCCTGTTTTGCCGACTCTTACCACTTCGTCGAGTATGAGGTCGGGCCTTTTCAACACCTGGAGTGTCCGGCTCAGGACCACGTAGCCGAAGCTCTGATCTGAATAGTCGGCAAGTCCCTCGTCAAGGTCGCCGTGAATCACGGAAACCCCTTTTTGCAGGCAACGGCTCACGTTCGTCGAGTCTATCTCCAGACCCTGGCCCGCGGCGTTTTTATGGCGGGCCAAAAGATCGAGCAGCTTCCCGTCGCCGCAGCCCAGGTCCAACACCCGCGAGTCCGCGGAGACCATCTCCACTATCACCCGGTAATCAGCTCTCGTGATTTCTTCCATATAACGCCTTTTTCCGGCCCGTATTTTGCCGTTTGGCCGGATTATCTTTTACCTTTCTTTTTTCTCTCCTCCAGGGCGGAATGCAGGAAGCCGGCGATCATCTCCTCCTGGAGGCTTCCCGGCAACAGGAAGGAGTCGTGTCCGTGCCGACTTTCTATCTCGCAGTATGATGCCTCTACGTTGTTGGCCTTTAATGCCCTGACGATCTCCTGTGAGCTTTCCGGAGGATAGAGCCAGTCGGAGGAAAAAGATATCACCATGAAGCGGGAGGCCACGCCTGCGAGCGCTTCTGCCAGGGATTTTGTTCCCCCTTCGGTCAGGTCGAAGTAGTCCATTGCCTTGGTGATGTACAAGTAGCTGTTGGCGTCGAACCGCTGAGTAAATGACAGGCCCTGGTGATCGAGATAGCTTTCCACCTGGAACTCGTTGGAGAAGGAGTATCCCAGCCTGTCGTTGTCCTGGAGTCGCCGCCCGAACCTGGAGTGAAGCGCTTGTTCGGAAAGGTAGGTTATATGAGCGACCATGCGGGCTAGCGCCAGCCCGCTTGCCGGACCTTTTTCACCGTAGTATCTTCCCTGCTTCCAGGCGGGATCGCTCATGATGGCCCGCCTGCCCACTGCGTTGAAAGCAATGCCCTGGGCGGACAGGCGCGCGCAAGTGGCTATCAAGGCAGCAGAGGACACCATCTCCGGATACTCCACCGCCCATTGCAGGGCCTGCATTCCTCCCATGGAGCCGCCGACCACGTTAAGAAGCTTTTCAACCCCCAAGTGGCGGACCAGCTCCCGCTGCGCCCGCACCATGTCTTTTATGGTGACCACCGGGAAGTCCAGACCGTAAGGCCCGCCCGTGTCCGGGTTTATTGACGACGGGCCCGTGCTTCCGTTGCAGCCGCCTAAGATGTTCGAAGAGATGACAAAGTACTTGTCGGTATCGAACGGTTTTCCCGGACCGATCATGAAGTTCCACCAGCCGGGCTTGGTGTCTTCTTCCGAGTTGTAACCGCAGGCATGGGCGTTGCCGGACAGGGCGTGGCAGATGAGTACGGCATTGTCGTGGCCGCGATCGAGCGTGCCGTATGTCTCGTAAGCAAGGGTCACCGGCCCCAGCTTGCTGCCGGACTCGAGCTCCATCCTGTGCGGAGGATCGGCAAAGCGAAAGCAGCGCGTCGTAACTATGCCGGCCGATCCGGTCTCGTCCGTCCGTCTTTGTGTCTGCTTGTCCCCTGTACTCATCTGGCAAGCGCCTGTTCAAAGTCGTGAATGATGTCGTCTCTGTGTTCGATGCCCGCTGATACCCGGACCATCTCGGGGGATATGCCCAGCTCGCGGCGTTCTTCTTCCGGAAACCCCCGGTACTGGCTGGACCAGGGATGGATCACCAGGGTCTTGGCGTCGCCCAGGTTGGCAAGGTGGCGCACCAGCCGGAGCTTCTTTATGAACTCGAAGCAGTGCTCCTCGCTATCAAGGCTGAAAGTAAAAACTCCGCCGCAACCCCGCCCGCCGAAGAGCTCCACGGCTTGCTTGTAAAAAGGACTCGACTCCAGGCCGGCATAGTTGACGGATCGCACCCGGGAGTGGCCCTCCAGGTACTGCGCGAGGCTAAGGGCGTTTGCCGAATGCCTTTCCATGCGAAGCGCCAGCGTCTCCATGCCCATAAGGGTCAGGTAGCTGTGCCAGGGGGCGGCGGTGGTGCCCAGGTTTATGTGGTACTCCTTCCACAGCCTTGCAAGAAAAGTTCTGTCACCCCACCTGTCCTTGTAGGGCTTGAAGCCGGGATACCTGTCTTCCGGCCAGGGGAACCCGCCGGAGTCAATGACCAGGCCGCCCAGGGCGCTGCCGTGGCCGTTCAAGTACTTGGTCGAGGAATGGACCACGATGTCCGCGCCGTGTTCAAAGGGTCTTGCAAGCCACGGACTCGCCAGGGTGTTGTCAACCGCCAGGGGAACGCCGCACCCGTGAGCAATGTCCGCCAGCCGCTTCAAGTCGGGGACGTCCATTGCCGGGTTGCCAATGGTCTCCACGTAAAACAGGCGGGTGTCGTCCTCGACCGCTTCCCCCCACTGCTCCGGCCGGCAAGGCTCAACAAAGCTGGTGCGTATCCCGTAGCCGGGAAGCAGCTTTTTCAAAAGCACATAGGTGCTCATGAACAGCGACCTTCCTGCTACCAAATGGCCGGGACCGGAGAGGGCGGTGAGTATGGTGTCGGACACCGCGGCCATTCCGGAAGAGGTGGCCACTGCGGCTGCGCCGCCTTCCAGGTCGCTGATGCGTTTCTCGAGTGCGGCGTTGGTGGGGTTGGAGAGACGCATGTAGATGTCTTGATCGCTGTCGCCTGCAAAGGCTGCGGCCAGCCCCGGTGCATCTTTAAAGCTGTGGGCCGTGCACTGGTATACGGGCGGCCGGGTCGAACCCTGCCACGATTCCGGCTCGATGCCGGCGTGGACCGCCCGGGTTTCGAACTTAAGATCGTCTCCGGACATTCTTAGTTGCTCCTTTTTTGTCTTTCTTCCGAACCGTCCTTTGCCGCTTCCGGCCTGCACGCTGCCGGCTTACCAGGTCCTCAAAGCTGGTGTTGTCATAAACTCCGGAAAGAGCCTCGTCAACCTCCTCCCACATGGGCAGAAAAACGCAGCTACCGTAGAACGGACAGTCTCTGTCCTCGCCCAACACGCACTCGACAGGCGCGAGCTGTCCCTCTATAAACCTGATGACTTCACCCACCGCCATCTCAGCCGGGGACCGGGACAGCCGGTAGCCGCCTTCCTTGCCGCGGGACGAGCTTACGAACCCGCCCTGCTTGAGCTGGTTCAATATAACCTCCAAAAAGCGCAGGGGAATGGCCTGGGACCGCGCGATCTCCGCGGTCTTGACCCGCGGGCCGCCGTGCCGGAGCGAGAGCTCGAACACCGCCCGCAGGGCGTACCTGCATTTTCGTGAATACATATCTTGACCTTTCCGATCAAGATAGACGATTTTAAAGAATAATGCAAGTTTCTGTTTTGTCGTGACCCCGTATTTTTGCCGGGTCTCTTTCATGCCTTTTCAGGTGAGAGAGCGCGGTTTTTTTGGAGCAAACGGCGCTGCGGGTTATTATGTGTGCGCTACTTGATATTTTGGAGAGGTTGGGACATGAAGCAGCGTTTTTTGATCTCGTTCGTTTTGGTTGTACTCGGCGCCGCTTGTCTGGGCCTGGTGACTTACACGCCGGTGGTGGAGGTTGTTCCCGGCCCCGGTCTTCCTTCCGGGGTCGAGTGCATGGCATCCAACAACAACCTGGACCTGGTGCGCTATGACGGCAGGCTGTTCCTGGCGTTCCGCACTGCGCCTTCCCACTTTGCGTCTTCCCAGACCGGGCTTTACATCCTGAGCTCCGCGGACGGGGGCGAGACGTGGGAGTTCGAAGACGAGGTCCGGATCGGCTGGGACATGCGCGAGCCGCGTTTTCTGGCGCTGCCGGACAAGCTTATGTTTTACTTTTTCCAGGCCGGCAAGAACCCTTTAGCTTTTACACCCAAGCACGTGTTCGCCATGGAGCGGACGAAAAAGGGCAATTGGACGAAACCCCGAAAGGTCTTTCAGCCGGGCTGCGTTCTTTGGCGGGCCAAGCACAGGAGAGGCCGCGCTTATGTCACGGCCTACTGCGGCGGCGCCGAGATGTACGAGGGCGGCAACATGGAGATCGGCATCCACTTCCTTACTACAACGGACGGCTACAACTTCGAGCCGGTGGACTTCTCCCGGCCGGTAGTCCATAAAGGCGGTTCGGAGACCGCGTTCGAGTTCGACAAAGACGGCCGTATTTACCTGGCGATCAGGAACGAAGGAGGCGACGGCAAGAGCTGGGGAAGCAAGGTATGCACCGCTTCACCCGACGACATCGCGAACTGGCAATGCAAGGTGACCCCCATGAAGTATGACTCGCCTCTCATGTTCCGCCACAACGACGACATCTACCTTATCGCCCGCCGCAGCCTGGACGGCACTTACGACAAAAAGGAGCGGTGGATGTGGGACCCCGCAGAGACGCTCTACTACATGGCCCGCTACTGGTGGACCCCCAAGCGGACCGCGCTTTACAAGCTCGACAAAGAAAACCTCGAGATGGTCCCCGTCCTGGACTTCCCTTCCCGGGGCGACACCGCTTTCCCGGGCCTGGTCAGGCTCTCCGACGACGAGTATCTCATGTACAACTACTCGTCGCCGCCTTACGGCAAGGAAAGGGTGTGGATGACGGGCCAGCTTACGGGCACGCAGATTTACTCGACCATAATCAAGTTCCGTTAGTGGCCCGCGCGCTCAGCCTTCCTTGTTGTAGGCGGGGTTTTCAAAACAGGGGGAAAACTCTTTTCCAGTTTTTCATAAATCCGGCGGGCGGCAAGCTCATGGGCTTTCCGTGAAGGATGGAAGTTGTCTTTTTTCAGCACTAGCTCGTTTTGGGGAAATCTTTTGAAGTGCGGATAGAGGTCGAGCACCAGAAAGCCCTGTTGGCGGGCGGCCTTTTTCACCTTGCGATGAAGGTCGAGATAAGGGTAGTTATTACCGGAAGTCGCGCCCAGATCGGGAAAGATCACCAGGAGCACGGGCACGCGGTTTTGAGAAGACCATTGACCGAGCTTGGCAAAGGCGCTGGTGACGCTTTTCCACGATTCCGGGTGGTTGTGCAGGTAGCGGTAGTAGTCGCCTTGCCCGAGTTCTTCTATCCTCATTTTCCAGATCGTCTTTTTGACGAGCCTGGTGAGGTTCAGGTGCTGCCACCACCTTGTCGGCCGGTAATGTGCAGCCAGGGGCTGGACGGGCCCGATATTAGGGTCGTTAAGAAAGTACTGCATGATAACCAGGTCGGGGCTGAGCTTTGTTCCACGGTGCAGAAAGAGCAGTACCTCGTCCCTGCTGCCATAGCCGCTGACCCCCATGTTGACCACTTCTACGCCATGGGAGCTGCTTTTGTCCAGAAGCCTTTCCAGGATGCTCGGATAGGTGTTCTCGCGCTTTATTCCCCATGCGAAAGTAAAAGAATCGCCCAGCACGGCCACGCGGAAGACATCGGCCGGCTTTTTCTTGTTCAGCTCTTCTGCACGGAAGCCCATGCTGTTGGTCTGGAGCCGTTTTCCGCCGGAGCTTACGTCCAGTCCGGGCACGGGCTCATAGTCCAGTCCGGGCACGGCTGAAGGCCGGTGGACCGCGGTTGTCCAGGCTTTTCCCAAGACCTCCCTGTGGGGGTCGAACACAACCGGTTTGCCTATTAAGCGCAGGAAGCCCTCGAAAAGGCAGAGCACGAGCAAAAGCGAGACAAACGATATCGCCGGCCCGCGCAAAAGCCTGCCCCTCCGGGACCAGGTGTTCCGAATCTTTTCGTCGCCCATGCTCGAAAATAAGCTCCTGGGGCCATTCTAGGCCGCGGAAAGGAATTTTCAAGCGGCTTTCAACCAAAGACGGCGCGCTTATGCACATCGCGACTCCCGCCGCTCGCACGATTCTCCTCTATTCATCGAGAAGCATTTTACTGAGCAGTAGTGGCGGATCACATTAAAATTTATAAGCTGCGTGCGAGCGACTGATACCGCGACTTCCGCCGCTAGCCCGAGTTTCCTAGTTACGATTGATGATATATGATAAGTCTCTGTTTGTAA
>CAYQTK010000088.1:0-15600 GCA_964420375.1 uncultured bacterium | reverse complement strand
TTTTGGATATTATATCATTGTGGCGCGCAAAAAAAAACCGAATACGTACGATCGGTCTGCCATGAAAGGAGGGGTTGTCGGTTTCGGAGGTGGCTAAAGCTTAATTAATGCCTTCGTAAAAAGTCATTTCGGCCAGGACCGCGGCGCGTAAAATCAACCGGTGCTCTGTCAAGCGTCTTTCGTCGCTTACAAGACTGATCTTCTTCGTGCAAGCGACTGAAGTCGCGATATCAGTCGCTCGCACGCTATGCGACGCTATGCGTCATTTTAATCTTGACAAGCTAGTGCTTTGACCGCCAGCTAATGTCGGGTTGATTAATTTCAACCAATCACTATAGCCGCCAGATTTGACCTGCGACCCGACACAAAGGCGCGGTCAAAGTACCAGTCGAGAAACTCTTTTTAACAGGCCCTGCCCGGATTTATTGAGAAGTTGCAAAATCTTGAGATAAGTGGTTGAATTAGCTTAACAAATCAAGTTTTACACGCCTTCATGACCTCCTGACCTGGTTGCGCGGCGCGCAGGCAAGAAGGGGCGGCAAAAGGCCGCTACCAAAAATCACACAAAGAGGAGGTAGAACGATGGCAAAGGCAAAGAAAAGCGGGGAAGGCGCCCAGACAAAGAAGGCGGGCGCGAAAAAGGCGGCTACCAAGAAGGTGGCCAGGAAGACGGCGGCCGGCGGCAAGAAGGCCCAGGCTCCGGAGGCCAAGGCCAACGGGAAGGGCGAGGAGGTCAAGGTACCGCCTTCACCAACTCCGGGATTCGATGTAGTAGGAAAGATTCGACCAGACTTCCATTACTTCGGCAAGGCCGGGGGCCGGGTCGTGGTTTGGGGAGGTCTGTGTTATGGGCCGTTTATGTTTGTTATGGAAAAATCGCGGTCTTTTATTTGTGTCTCGAATGATTCCGGTTGTCCATGATTTGGATTTAAGAGGGAACGGCCCGAAACGTCCGGGCGCTATTGTGGGGCGGGCTGTGTCCTTTTCTTGTCATTGTGATTCCTTGTTTGAATCTTGGAATGAATCTTTAACACTGTGGAGGACAGGGGACTATCATCCTCCGGACTTTTTTCCGGCAACCGGGAGTATGGGCGTTTACCGGCTCTGATTTGCTGTGTTATAATTTTCAAGATGGTGAAGAAGGTATACGTGCGCATTTACCGGAGTCTTATCTCAGCAATGCTCATCATCCTGGTGTCCGTCATATTGATCGTACTCTCCGCATATTACATCTTTACCCACAGACCTCTTCCCCGCATCCAGGGCGAAGTTATGGTTTCCGGTACAAAAGAAGAGATCACGATAGTGAGAGACAAGTGGGGAGTACCGCATGTTTTTGCAAAAACCAGGGAAGACCTGTTTTTCGGCTCCGGTTATGTACAGGCCCAGGACCGGCTTTTCCAGATGGACTATATCCGGAAGGCGTCGCAGGGCAGGCTTGCCGAGTGGCTGGGAGAAAAGGCCGTCGTTTCCGATAAAGCAGCAAGGCTTATGGGGTTCAGCCGCCTTGCAAAAACAAACTTTGAGAAACTTCCCGCCAAGACAAAAGTATGCCTCCGGTGCTATGCCCGGGGAATAAATCGGTTCACCCATTACCGGGACACCAATCTGCCGGTCGAGTACAAGGCATTAAAGCAGGACTTCGAGCCCTGGAAGCCGGAAGATTCACTTGCCATAGCGCTTTACCGCGCCTTCTCCATGAGCGGCAACTTTAGGGAAGAACTGGTAAGGGCAATGGTCGCCGCGGAAGCAGGAGACGTAAAACACTATCAAAAGATTATCCCCAACGAGTTGCATGAGCGATATCCCGAATTGCTCGGTCCGCCCGTCATGGAGTCCGAGCTCGAGCCTCTGTGCAAACAACCGTTTTTCTCTTCGGAAAAGGCGCGGGAGTTTTTGGACTCGGAACGTGCGCTCCGAAGACATATCGGCTTCCATATCCCGGTCAAAGCTTATGACTCGTGGGCGATAGGTCCCGGCAAAACCAAGTCGGGCAGTCCCCTGCTGGGAAGCGCCCCCCATAGAGGATTCAGGATGCCTGCGGTATGGTACGAGCTCCACTTGAGCGGTCCGCGAATTGATGCTGTAGGCGCCGTCCTGCCCGGTCTTCCCGTGGTCCTGGCGGGCAGAAACAGGCAGTTCGCCTGGACGGAAGCCCCCGCTGGCGCGGACTCCGCGGACCTCTATATGGTCTCTGCCCCTGACAAAGGACGGAAGGCACACCCGGCAGGCAAAGACGCAAACGACTTTAAGACAAGAGCGGAAACCATATCCATCCGAACCACCGGAAACCTGCAACGGCAGAAAGTGTTCGAGGTAAAAGAGACAAGCCTCGGTCCGATCTTGGCCTCCCTTGCGGCAGAGGGGTCGTCCGTCCACCTCATCCTTCGCTGGCCGGGACATGAACCGGTTGATCCCGTCGGGCCTTACATAGACATCTGTGAAGCACATGACCTCGAGTCCTTCATTGCCGCATTGGAAAGACATGAGGTCCCGGCGATGAACTTCCTGTATGCCGATATTTCAGGCAACGTGGTTTACAAGATGGCCGGAAAGGTTCCCCAAAGAGAAGACCACTCGGGCATGGTGCCGGTCGGAAAGTACCGGGAAGAGCATGGCTGGAAAGGATTTATAGCCGGCCCGGAGCTTCCGGAAGTCCGAAACCCCGAGTCCGGTATCCTGGTCTCCGGCAGCATCGGCCCGGCAATCTTTCTTGATCTCTTCACAGGCGCGGAACCGGGAAGCGGACATTATCCTGCCCTGCGCCACCACGAGCTGTTAAGCAAAAGAGCGGGTCTTACAGTGCAAGACGTACGGGATTTGCAGCTTGACACCGTCTCCGGCCGCGCCCGGCTGTTGCTGCCGCACTTTTTGAAGGTCCTTGAAAAAGAGAAGAAAGACAGCGATAAAATGGACCGGGCCTGGCGCCAGTTGGATGACTGGGACGGCGACATGCGGGCCGACCAGGCCGCGCCCACCATATTTGCCGAAACCTGTTGGCAGGCTTTCAAGATGACCTACAAAGACGAGATGTCCGAGCCTGTATTCGAAGCATTTGCTTCTTTCGACACCATGGCCATAATATTTGATTTGATGATGGAAAACAAAAATGCGCGGGTTTTTGACGATAAGAGCACGAGCGCGGTTGAAGACCGCGACGATATTTTGGGACGGGCATTGCATGAGTCCCTTTCGGTTCTGAGCCGCAGGAAAGGCCCCCGCATGAGCACCTGGAAATGGGAAAACTTTCACCGGCTTTCTCTTAAGCATCCTTTGGGAGAATGGCCCCTGCTTCTGAAGGTCACTGGTTACTTCGAGATAAACCCCGAACCCGTCGGCCTGCCGGGAGGAAGAGATACGGTGAATATGTCATACTATATTCCTGCGGGCGGATATGATGCTCTCTCGGGGTCGGCTTTGCGGTTCACTGCCGGTCTCGACAACTCGGGCTCCGCGGTGTTCTCATATGCGGGCGGTCAATCCGGTCAGCCGTTCTCCCCCCATTACCTGGACATCTTCAAGCTGTGGGAGAAGGGAAAAGGACATTCGTCGTCCATGGACCGGGACGATATTATAAACAACCGGGAAGCCTCTCTAAAGCTTATACCTGGTGAGGGGGAGTATTAATTGCTCCTGGACAGGAAGATATGGGCCATTGCCAGCGGGAAAGGCGGGACCGGCAAAACCATCATCGCAGCCTCCATGGCCGCCCATCTCGCCGACCTGGGCTTCCGGGCGGTGCTGGTTGACGTGGACCTGGGCTGCGCCAACCTCCACACCTGCTTCGGCATGGAAAGACCGTCGTCGAGCATCACCGATTTTATCGAACGTCGCACCGAGCACATCGAGGACGTGGCCCTGGAGACGGGCATACCCAATTTAAAGCTCATAAGCGGGGCACTCGACCCGGTGGACGCCGCCATGATCCGCTATCAGCAGAAGCGGAGGATCATCCGCCAGTTGAACACCATGGAGGCCGACCTGGTAATACTTGATATCGCCACCGGCGCGAACCTCACCCAGGTGGAGCTGTTCCTGGCAGCCGACCTGGGGACCTTGATTACAACCCCCGAGCCAATGTCGGTGGAGAACTTCTACCGGCTTTTGCACATGGTGTACTTTCACCGGGCAAAGGAGATTCCCGGCTGGAAGAAGTTTGAAAGGACCCTTCCTGAGAACCTGCTCGACGGGTCCACCTGTCCGGCCAAGTTTCTCATCGACCTCGAAAAGGTCAACATCGAATGGAAGGAAAAAGTGGAGAAGAGGATGGAGAACTTTGCACCCGGCATTATCGTAAACCAGGTGCGGGACGCAGAGGACCGCGAGCTGGGTCCGGACATGAGGCTGGCCTGTAAAAGGTTCTTCAACCTTGATATGGCCTACCTGGGAAGCGTCGAGCACGATGACTGTGTCTGGCAGGCCGTCAAGCACCGCAAGCCCGTGCTGCTCGATTACCCCCATTCAAGGCCCAGCCGGTCCATACGGCAGATAACGGAAGCCATGCTATCCATATCAAGGAGAAGATCATGATTCCCGGATTTCAAAACCTGACCTACTTCGAGGTCCTTGATATATCCCCCGACTCGGCCAACAAAGAGGTCCAGGAGGCATACTACCGTGTCAGGGCGGCATTCAGTCATAACTCGCTGGCAAGCTATTCCCTGTACACCCCCTCGGAAAGAGACAATATACTCCGGCTGGTGGAGGAGGCGTATCATACGCTGATAGACGAGAGGGCCCGCCAGGAATATGAACAGGGGCTGAAAAAAGAAAAGAAAGTGGCGCGACCCTATAAAGCCACCCAGGAGTTCCTGCCGCTTACGCCGGCGAAGCCGGAACAAAAAAGGCGGGAGAACTTGCCTTACTCGGAAGATAAAAAAGCGGATGAGCCGGCGAGTTCACAAGATATGCAAGAGACGATTGCAGAGGAAACGCCCGGACAGGGCGGGCCCGGGGAGAAAGACAAGGAAGACACCGCGTCCGGCATACTCTATACCGACGCTGAAGCTGCGGAAGTCGAAGAAGAATATCATCCTGAAGAGGCATCCGAGCGCAAGCCTGAAAAAGAGGCGGAAGAAGTGCAACCAATGGAGAGAGACACGGGCGCCGACCATTCCGGCGAAGAGCAGGCTGAGGAAAGCCGGGAAAGCTCTTCTGCCGGTGGTCTGGCGACCGGAGCGGATGCTGCTCCCGTATCCGGCGGAGAAGATCAAGGGACGCTCAAGGAGGATGCCGGGGATGACCCGGTCCGGCCAAAAGGGCCCCTTCCAACAAGGGAAGGACAACTGTCCATCCAGGAAGCCAAGGCTGCCAGGGCGCGCGGAGAAAAGATCACAATAGAAGGCTCCCTCAAGTCCCGGGTATCGGACCTGCCCGAACAGGTTTTTATATCACCTTCCAAGGCCGGCTCTTCGGAAGAGAAACAGGAAGAGACAAAACCGCAGTCGGGCCGGCAAGAAGGCTATGAAAAGGGAGCTTTCGAAGACACGGTGTATAACCTTCCTCAAACCAGGAAGACGAGCACTCCCCTTGATTACCTGGACACCGATTACTCCGGAGAGTACTTAAAAAGGGTGAGGGAATCACAAGGCATGGATTTATACAAGGCGTGGGAGGTCACCAAGATTCGAAAGCCGATCCTTGAAGCCATTGAAAATGAAGAATTGAAGAGACTTCCCGCCGACGTCTTCCTGAGGGGCATGCTGCTGATATATGCCCGTTTCCTGGGTCTGGAGGAGCCGGAGGAAGTGGTTAAGGGATACATGGAAAGGCTGATTGCCGCCCGCGACTGGATGGACTGAATCAATCTTCTATCGGCGTTGCAACCAGCTTCTCTTGAACAAGACCTCCCTCGAAGGATATCTCCCGCCTGATTTCGCCCGCAAATGTATGCCCGGCAAGGCTCAGCATGTAACTGATTGTGCCTTGACTCTCCGGCCGGGACCAGTGCTCATATCTGTCCAGTTTCCAATAGATTCTTTGAATCTCTTCCGCCCCCGACTTCACGTCAAGACGCGACTTGTAAATCCCTGTAAATGAACTTTGCGGGCCGGAGCCGAGGGCCTTTAATATCTTCCGGTGAAAGACGCCATCCGTGCATATCACCAGGAAGTCGCCGCGGACGTCCATCCATATGCCCGAGACATTGAACAGCGGAAAAGAGCACGATGTGCCGTACTCGTTCTTTTCCCACGAAAGCTTCCGCCGCTTATCAATAAAAACAGCTTCGCTCAACATGGAAGCCAGTGTTCGCCGGAGCTTCGCCAGGTCCAAAGAAGAAGGCTTTTTCAGCTTAATGACAAGGCAGTAAGAATTTTTCCAAAACAGGGCTTCCTCTTCCCACGAGACATCAATAGCGGAACCGAAAAGCAGCGGGCCGGCAGGTTCGAGAATGCCCTCCAATTCTTGCTTATAATCGGCTTTTGCTTCTCCGGAATCTTTTGCAGAGTTTGAAATAACGGACAGCAACAGGGAGGAAGCCTCCGCCGCGCCGGAAATGACCCCGCAATCACCGGCGATCCCCTGGTACTGCATAGAAAGGCACGGGCCGAGCTCGCGTGACTCCCGTCCCGGGGGAAGAGCGTCAGCGCTGTAATAACGCCTTTCATCCCACTTCCCGCCGGAGAGGCTGAGGTCTACTACCGCGGTTTTTATCCAGTCAACTTCATCAAAGTTCCGGTATACCCAGTAGCGGAGAAAATAGGGATTTTTGTTCAAGACATCCTGGTCAAGGTACAGCAGGAAATCGCGGACCTCGAAGTCTTGCGGAAAGGCCTTATTAAAAGATTCGTCCCGGGCCAGGGAGCCGGGTTTGTCGTCTTTTGATACGACCCGGCCGAGGGCTTCCCGAAAGAGTGACTCCCGGTTGGATACGATGAGCATGCCGTCCGCCTCTCCGAAAAGAAGCTCTGCCGCCTTGTTAGCGGAGGTGAGAGAGTAGAAGACCGCACTGTTAAGGTTGTGCTGTTCGGCTTTTTCGCGCGCAGGCCACAGCATGGTGGAGGAAAACTTTTGGGGGGAGAGCTTGCTTATAAAGACGAACTTCAACTCGCCGATATCATAAAGCGCGAACGCGGTCTCCTCTCCCACCAGGGAGTCGAGGTCCTTGAACTCGGCTTTGCTGCTTACCAGCCGGGAAAGCTCCTTGAACCTGACCCGGAGCTTGCGATAAAGCCGGGTCCTTTTGAAACTGCGTATGGAACCGTTCTGAGGGCTCATAAAAGTCCGGACTTGCCTGGAATCGACAACCCGGTCCATTAAATGGCTGCCTTCAGGGGCATAGACCCAGACCTTGGGGTCGTCCGGAAAAAGTGACGCCCAGGCAGAAAGACCAGCGGGTGAAGAATGTCCCTTGATCTCATCAGCGTCCGCCTTCAGGCGGGAAGGATGGCCTGTATCCGGTTCAGAGCTTGGCTTATTGGAGGGATAATCCCCTGGAGTCACATCAGCGTCCGCCTGGCCTGAACTTGCGTCCCGGGCTGCGGACCGGCGGCGCTTATCGTCTCCATTACAATCAAGCGTTGCAACGGAAACAACCAGGCAGGCCATGACAAGCACCCACACGGACTTAAGCGTTCTTTTCAAAGGATACTCCTTCTATCGTGCTGACTCGAACAGGGATTCCTGGTGCTTTGTCACTCGGAAAAAGGGGAACAGGGCCGACGGAAATCGTGGCTAAAGCCGCTCGCACGATTCTTTGCTATTCCCCGATGAGCATTTGACAAAACACTAGTGTTTGCTCGCAATTGTTTTTGTCGCTTACAAAAAGCAGTCCTTATGTGCGAGCGACGGAAGTCGCGATTAAAGTCGCTCGCACGCTATGCGTCATTTCAATCTTGACAAGACACTAGGTTTTCTTTCTGGAATCGTCCACCCGCGTCTTCAGCTTGCGCAGCTCCTGCATGAACGTCTCTTGGGTTATCTCGCCCATCTCTTTTTTCATCATCAATGCCAGAAGCTCATCAAAGTTGTTCTCCCGCTCCTCCAGGGTCAACTCCAGGCTGCTTACCTTCTCGAGCCTCTGCTTGACCTCCCTGGTGTCGAGAAACTCGTCTCCAAGGGAATCAAGCTTGCTGATCTCGTCCAGGGATTGCTCGATCCCTTCGGATTCGTCCGGCAACACCCTGACGGTCTGCATATCATCGAGCGCGGAAGGATCGTCTCCCGAAGCCGGCTTTTTCTCTTGCTCCGTCTCTTTGCCGGTCTCGGAAAAGAGGTCAAACTCCGGAGGGGGGTCTTCTTCATGCGGTCCTCCCGGAGCAGGTGAGTGCGGCTCAGGCGGAGACGGGAGCCCTTCTTCCTCCGCTGAAGTATCCCCCTCCCAGATACTTTCTAAATCATCCGGGGCCGACTCGGGGGACGGCGGTGGAACGGACGCATCAGGTAAGGCGGATTCTTCGGCCATGCTCGGCAGTTGTTCATCTTCTGAGGCCGGCTGGAAGTCTTCCCAGTCTTCCGATCCCTGAGAAGGGGGAGTAGAGGACCAGATACTGTCCAGGTCGGGAGGACCGGGGAGTTCTCCGAAATCGTAGGCGTCTCCGGCATCTTCTCCGGACTCCACGGGCTCTTTCTCTGCCGCATCCGGCTCGGAAAACAGGGGAGGCAAAGATACGTCGTTTAAATCCGGAGAATCCTGCTGTATTTGCGCCTCAGAGCCCTTGGAATCCCCGGCTTCGTGAAAAAGGTCCTCCTCCGGGGTTTCGGCTGCCGGCGCTGATGCCTCTTTTACTTCTTCCGCAGCGCCGTCTGGCGGAGCTTCAAAAGGCAGGGCCACCACTTTATCTGATGTACCTTCCGCTTCCCCCTCGAGGTCAAGTTGGGGCAACGCCATATCATCTCCGGAAAAAGTGGCCGACTGGGGGGAATCCCCAGCCAATGACGCTTCGGGCTGCGAAGCAGCCGGACTCGACGGCTCATCGGAGAAGTCGGGAAGATCGGGCAATGGCGGAATGTCCGCTGTCGCTGACTCGCTCTTTTCCTGCGAAGGAGGTTCGAAAGCTGCTTTTCCGCTTTCTTCCATGGAGTCCGGGCTTTCAAAACGCATCTGCGGACCGGACTCTTTCTCCTGCGTAGCGGGCGGCTCGGCAAGAAATTCGGAATCCTCGACCGGACCGGACTCGAAGTCCGGCACTGCCGGCGCGGAGAATTCTTCCGACCCCGCAGACGCCGCACTTTGATCCGTGCCCGCATCTTCTTCAGGCGCGGAGATGAAAGCATCGTCCAGGGTGGGAACCGAGTCCGCGGAGTCCTCTGGAGGTCGCTCTTCAGAGGTCTCGAACAGCTCCGGCGCGCCTTCCTCCGGCTCCGGCTCTGACCGCTCTGCTCCCCTTTCCTCGGGCGTCTCCATCATATACATGAACTCGTGAGCATCTGCCAGGTCAACCTGTTCTACTTGTTCCTCTTCTCCGGAAGAAGCGCTGGAGTCAGTGTAGGCCTCCAGGTTCGGGGAAGGAGGGATAAACTCGAAATGATCGCCAAGTTCCATCTCCTGGCCCCCGCCTTCCTCGCTCGATACTTCCACCCCTTCCCTTTGCTGTTGATACGGCGTGAACTCGTGAGCGCCCGCAAGCTCGATGTCTTCTTCTGAGTCAGGAATGTCCAGGGGCACGGGCGGGCCGGAATGCCTGGACTCGCTACTCTGTTCCTGCTTTTCCACATTAGGTCCAGAAGGCTCTTCCAGGTCGGGTATACCTGCGTCCTCATCAATTGAAGGAGGCGCTTCCCGCCCGGCCGCGGAAGGCGTTTCCAGTTCGGGCAGAGGCGGAGGCTCCTGCTCGGGCACGGGCGGCGCTGCCTGTTTGGACGCTGGCGGAGCCTTCTGCTCGGACGCAGTAGCGTCTTCCAAAAAGCTCGCAGCATCCAGGTCGGGCAGCTCCGGCGGAGCTTGGCTGCTTTGCGGAGTATCCGGCATTGAAGGAGTAGCCTGGGCAGTTTTTTGTTCCTGCCTTGTTTCTTTCTTTGCCTGTTCTTCCCGGAGCGGAGGACCTTCAATAACCGGGGGACCCACCGGCTCCGGCTCTTCCGTGACCTCGGAGAGCTCTTCTATTAATGGCTCCTCTGTCGGCTCTTCTGAGAGGTCCTCCGATTCGGCCTTTCCAAGAAACGGGGATTCGTCAGGGCCAGGGGCCTGCCGGTCTCTGCCCTGTTGGGGACTCTGATTCTTTTGCTCGCCCAGGATCACGTCGCGCGGCTGTGGAGAAGGAGCAGGCTCGCGAGGGGCCTGCTTTTTCTGCTGCGGATGGTCCTTTTTGGCTTGCGACTTGTTGGCCTTGAGCATGACCACGTCGTTGCCCTCGACCACCTGGAGATCGTCCCCGGAATCGAAGTCGAAAAGCTCTTCATCAAGCTGCCGGGAGGCCTGGGAAATTCTCGTATTTGCGCCCGGCTTTTTCTTTTCCTGCTTGGGCTTTTGCTGCTGCTTCCGGCTTTCTTTCTGCAACTGCGCCGGTGTGGCGTACTCCTGGTAGTACTGCTTGAGCGCTTTTTCCGGGTCATAGTTGCCGTAGTTTTTGAGCACGATATCAATGGCCGAGTCAGTGGCCAGCACGGGCTCTATCTTGGCCCCGGTGATAAAGGATATCTCGTCAATGGCCGCCAGGTTGGCCGGGTCGCTCATTGCCAGGACCATGACTTTCTTGGACCCCTCTCCCCGGACCATGACCGGCACGGTGTTATACTTCCTGGCGATGTCCTTGGGAAGCGCTTCAAAGGCCTTGTCGGATATGCGGGAGCGAAGCAGGTTTACCGCTTTGATGCGGAAATGCTCGGCCAGGAACTTGATCATGGTGTCCTCGTCAAGGAAGCCCATCTCCACCAGTATCTTGCCCAGCTTTCCTCCCCAGCGGCTCTGGTAGCCCAGCGCGGACTTGAGCTGCATCTCGTCTATCACGCCGGCGTCAATCAGTATCTGCCCGATCTTTTTCCTTGGTTTTTCCATCAACAGTTCTCCCCGCAGTGTGTCTATTCTATGTCAACCTCGAACTGCTCCTGGTGAAAGGAGTTGTTTATGATGATCTCCATGTCCGTCTCCAGTTGCTTCTCCAGGTCCTCGACCCCTTCGCGCTCCTCCTCGAAAAGAAGGTCGGCCACTTCCGGGTTTACATAAAGCCTGATCCTCTTGCCGACCAGGGTCTTGCCCATCCTTTTTATATCCCGGAAAATCTCGTAGCATATGGTGGACCTGGACTTCAGGTAGCCTTTGCCTTCGCAGTAATGACAGGGCTCACAAAGCGCCTGGTGAAGGTTCTCCCCCGCCCGCTTCCGGGTCATCTCGACCAGGCCGAGCTCCGACATCTTCAGGATGGTCGACTTGGTCTTGTCCTTTTTGAGCTCGTCGTCAAGGGCCTGGTAAACACGGTCGCGGTTCTGGGTGTTGGCCATGTCTATAAAATCGATGATAATCAAACCGCCTATGTTTCGCAGCCGGAGCTGATACACTATCTCCTTGACCGCCTCCATGTTGGTCTTCAGGATGGTGTCCTCGAAGTTGCGGCGGCCCACGTACCTGCCGGTGTTCACGTCAATCGCAGTCAGGGCCTCGGTCTGGTCGATCACGATGTATCCGCCGCTCTTCAGCCAGACCCTTCTCTCCAGCGCCCGGTTTATCTCCAGCTCGATACCGGAAACCTCGAACAGGGGAAGGTCTCCCTGGTAAAGCTCGACCTTTTCCGACATCTCGCCCATGAACCTCTCCATGAAAGACCTTATCTCCCGGTGCTGGTCGGGCGAGTCAACCACCACCTTGCGCACGTTCTCGGTATAAAGGTCCCGGATGACCTTCAGGTCCAGGGACAGCTCCCGGTGAAGGATGTTGGGAGAGCTCGCCCGCATGGCCCGCTGCTGGATATCCTCCCACAGCTTGAGAAGATAGTCCATGTCCGCCTTGAGGTCCTTCTCCGAGCTGTCCTCGCTGACCGTCCGGACTATAAAGCCGCCGGCGTCGTCAGGACGGAGCTCATCCACAATGCGCCGGAGCTCCGTGCGTCTCTTCTCGTCTTCGATCCTCCGGCTCACCCCGATGTGGTTGAAAGTGGGCATGTAAACCAGGAACCGGCCGGGCAGGGTTATATGCGTGGTTATCTGCGCCCCCTTGGTGCCCAGCGGCTCCTTGGTCACCTGGACCACCACGTCCTGGCCGTCCCGCAAAAGGTCCTCGATGCCCGGGCTCTGGTAGGGACGACGCTCGGAGCGGCGGGTGTTCTTGTCGTTTACGTTCAAGCCCTCTTCTTTAAGAGCGGAGCGGGGGTGCTCGAGGACCTCGGCCACGTACAGGAACGCTGCCCGTTCGAGTCCGACGTCCACGAAAGCCGCCTGCATGCCGGGCAACACCCGTACCACCCTGCCTTTGTATATATTGCCGGTGAGACCGCGTTCCCGGTGCCTCTCCATGTAGACCTCGGCAAGCACGCTGTTCTCAACCACTGCTACGCGGGTCTCCTGCCTGGTAACGTTTATCAAAATCTCGCTGGGCATAACCAACCTTACCTCTTCCTGGAAGGACGGGCCTTCCGTACCCTTTCTCCAGAGGCGGAGTACCGCACCGGCCGGGCCTGTCGAAGCCAGGCCTCAGTACGCACGATGTCCAGCCCGCGCACCGTCTCCGCGGAAATCCCGAACACCTCGGCGATGACCTCCTGCGGCTTCACGCCGGGACCTTCAACCTGCCGGACGCCCATCCGGACCTCGGACGGACTTACCGCTTCCACGTACTTCACCCGCGAGCGCAAGTCAATCTCCCGGTCGCCCTTCTCCCGCTTCTGGAAAAGGACGTGACTGTCCTGTTCCAGGAAATCCTTCGCCTTCTCCGCATCGAAAGGCTCTTCGCCTTCGGAGCGGACAACATAGTCATACCCGGTGATGGCGCTGGTAATGGAGCTCGACTTCCTCGGAATCTCGTTGACCTCCAGGATATGGATTCCCGGAAAACAAGACCCGGCAAGCCTCTGCCGGAGCTCTTTTATGTCCATCCTGGTCAACAGCTCGAGGTCAACGTACTCGGCCTCGCTGGCCACGCCCACCGGCGGAGGCGGACTGAACCGGATGCGGGGAAGCGGGTGATAGCCCTGGCTGTAGCGGACGGGCAGGCCCGACCTGCGCACCAGCCGGTTCCATATCCTGATAACCTCCAACTGGCCCACGTAGCGCATATCGCCTTTGCGGGAGTACCTCACCCGGTAGGTGAAGTATATGTCCGGCTGGGCGGCCGGATACTTGTCCGGCAGGCTTTCCCGGTCGGCGGCGGCAGCGGGCACAGTCACCGGCTTGATGCTCTCATGGTCACACACGCCGCAATGCCGCACGCAGCCTTCCTCCCGGCAATCAGGAGAGGCGGCCTCCTGGTAAGCGCGCTCTCGTTCTTCCCGGAGCCATTCTCTGCTTAGCCGGGCGTCCAGGTGATCCCATGGAAAGACCTCGTCGCTTTTCCTCTCCCGCGAGGTGTAGAACTCGACTGCCAGCCCTGCCTCGTGGAAAGCCCTCTCCCATGTCTCCCGGTCGAAGTACTCGCTCCAGCCGTCAAACTTCTGGCCCGCTTTATAGGCGTTGTGAACTGCTGCGGCCATCCTCCGGTCGCCGCGGCTCATGGCCCCTTCCATCTCGCTCATCAGGGGGGCCTGCCACTTTACCTTCCTGCCTTTGCCGGAGAAGCCTTTTCTTATCCTCTCGATCTTGTCTCGCAGCTCCTGCGGAGAAGCCTGGGCCTCCCATTGGAAAGGCGTGTGCGGCTTGGGCACAAACCCGCTTATGCTCAAGGTCACCTGGGGCCTGCCCTGCTTGCCGCGAATCGAGCCAATCTTCCTGCCCAACTCAGCCACTGCGTCAATGTCCTCTTCGTTCTCGGTGGGAAGGCCGATCATAAAGTAAAGCTTCAGGTTCCTCCACCCGTGCTCGAAAACCCGGGTCGCCGTCCGGATAAACTCGTCTTCGGTATAGGCCTTGTTGATGACCCGGCGGAGCCTTTCCGTGCCCGCTTCCGGCGCTAAAGTGAAGCCGGTCTTGCGGACCTTTTCAATGGACCGGAGGACCTCTTCGGTAAGGCCCTGCACGCGGAGACTGGGAAGGCTTATGGAAACCCGGTCGCCGTAATTCTCCTTTATCAGCCGGGACACCACTGACACCACGTTGGAGTAGTCGCCAACCGAAAGCGACAGCAGCGAGCATTCCTCGTATCCGGTGTCCGCCAGGTTGCGGCGTGCCGCCTCCATGACCTTTTGTTCAGAGCGCTCCCGGTACGGTCGGTAGATCATGCCCGCGTGACAGAAGCGGCAGCCCCGCGTGCAGCCGCGGGCGACCTCGATCATCGCCCGGTCGTGTACCGGCTGCAAAACCGGCACCAGCGGCCGGTCGGGAAAATAAGCATTCTCCAGGTCGGCGACTATGCGGCGCCTTACCATATCATGACCTTTACGAAATGCGCGGACCTCACGGACCGTGCCGTCAGCATTATAGGAAGGCTCGAAGAACTCCGGAACGTACACCCCTTCTATGTCCGCCAGTCTTTCCAGAAGGTCGGCCCTGTACTCGTCATTGTCCTGCCAAAGTCGGTAAGCGTCGCATATCTCCTCCACTGCCTCTTCGCCTTCGCCGAACAGGAAAGCGTCAAAGAAAGGGGCCACCGGCTCGGCATTGGACACGCACGGCCCGCCGCCGATGATAAGCGGCCACCTCCCGTGCTTGCGCTCGGAGGCGTAAAGAGGAATGCCGGCCAGGTCGAGCATATAGAGCACGTTGGTGTAACAGAGCTCGTAGGTCAGCGAGAATCCGATGATATCGAACCCGGAAAGCGGAGTGTGGCTTTCGTGGGAGAAAAGCGGCAGGTTGCGCTTTCGGAGTTCCTCTTCCATGTCCGGCCAGGGCGCATATGCCCGGTCACAAGCCGTGTCCTTCCGGTCATTTAAGAGCTGGTAGAGTATGGATACACCGAGGTGACTCATTCCCACCTCGTAAGTGTCCGGAAAAGCAAGTACTATACGAAGGCGGGCCTCCGTGAAGTCCTTGTTCCGGGAATAAAGCTCGAGAGGAAGGTACCGTCCCGGCACGCTTACATTATTTAGAAGCTCTTTATCCGACACCATCCCTATATTTTAACTAATGGAACGGATTTTGTCATGTTGGCCTTCACTGTTGGGCCTGCGACATATTTTCGTTTGGTGGTCATTGCCTCCGGGGTGGCCCACGCGGTTTCGTCCTCGAAACTGCGTGGGTGGCAACGCCACAGCCTGAACGACTCCACCTCACGCCCCTCCGGCAATCGCGATGGTGGCGGCCACAGCCGAAGCAGGTCACATTAGTGTGCTGTTACTCGAAAAAAGGGGAACAGCGCCGACGAGAATCGCGGTATCAGCCGCTCGCACTATGATCTTCTATTCTTCGAGAAGCATTTTACGGAGCAGTAGTGGCGGATCACATTGAAATTTATAAGCTGCGTGCGAGCGACTTTTAGTCGCGACTTTCTTCGCTCACCCGGTATGCGTCATTTTAATCTTGACAACGCACTAGTGCTCTGTCACTCGAAAAAAGGGGAACGGGTCCAATGAAGATCGCGGCTAAAGCCGCTCGCACGATTAATTTCTATTCCCCAAAAGCTTTTGACAAGACACTAGC
>CAYQTK010000087.1:2045-15898 GCA_964420375.1 uncultured bacterium | reverse complement strand
TGGGAGCAAAAAGCGGCCTCCGCCTAAAAACCCCCTTTCATGTCGCAGGCCCCTGACGCATAGTGTGAAAGCGAGTGATACCGCGACTTCCGTCGCTCGCACGAGAAATATCTGTCTTGTAAGCGACGAAAAACGTTTAACACAACAGTAGAGCGTATCACGCGGTCATAGCTCGAGTCTTGAGCACGGATTCTGAAAAGGCCGCCCTTTCCCGGCTTGCATGTTGAAAAAGACCGGCCCCTCTGGTAATTTTTTATTAGGCAAATGTTGGTTAAATGTGATAACTGTGGCGCTAAGTATCGCCTGACTATAAAAAAGCGGCCCGGCAAAACCGTCTCTTTTAATTGCAGTAAATGCAAGAGCTCTATCCAGATCAAGCCAGAGGACATAGAGAACGTAAAAGGAACGGAACCGGCGCCCCAGCCACCCACTGTTCAGGCGGTCTGCCAAAGCTGCGGCAATACTTTCGTCCAACATGCGGGCGAAAAAAGCGCTTTGTGCAAGCAGTGCCGTATCGACTCCCTGGTTCAGAAGGTAAAGGAGAAGTACGGCGTTGAAACCGCTCCCCTCCCTGAAGAGGAAGAGGACTCGTCACGCTACACCATAAGAAGCGCGGACGGGCTGGTGCTGGGTCCCATCAAGATGCGCACCGTAAAGGTCCTCGCCCGGGAGAAAAGGATCAAGGGCCGGGAAGAGGTCAGCAAGGACAACTCCGAGTTTAAGCCGCTTATGAACTATCCCGAGCTTCAAGACCTCTTTCCGGAACTCAAGGAAGTGATGGACACCTCCGGGCTGGAGGACAAGCTTGACGAAGCATTCAGCGCGGCTTTCGGAGGAGAACAAGAGCCTGCCCAAGTTACTGCAGGGGATGACGGCGCTTCCGCAGCATATGAGCCTTCATCGCTGGCCCCGGAAGGGACTGCGCCGCAGAGCGAAGAGACCGCTTATCAAGCTGAGGAACAAGAACAAAAGGAGGCCCGAACCACTCCAATGCAACCGCCCGGGCTCCCGCCTGAAGGACAAGAAGCCGGAAACGGAGAATGGCCGCCGGCAGAGGAAACCGTTCCATACGGGCAGGCGCCGAAAGAGGCTTTGGAGACCGCGGAAGAAGAGCAGGGGCCCTCTCCTGAAGTAGCGCCTGCACCGGGGGAAGATGAGGCTGCGCCTCCGACGGAGGACACACCGGAGACGGCGGCCGCGGACCTTGATGAGACTGTTCCCGAAGAGGAAGAAGCGCCGGCAGAGGAGGCTGCTCCTACAGAGGCCGAAGATACCGTCAAACACGACGTGCCCGAGGCTGAAGTGGAGTTTACAAGTCATAGTGCCGAATATGGCGACGAGGCTTCCCCCGGCCATGAAGCCGGAGAAGAGGTCACCGGCGAGCCGGTTCCTCCGCAGGAAGTGGAAGCCGGGGCCGCGGAGGTTGAAGACGAGGTCCCGTCAGAGCAGGAGCCCGAGGATTACATAGCGTCGTGGCAGTCTCCGGCCCGCGAAAGAGAGCCGGTGGAGAATGAAGAGGCTGACGACATCTTGTCGGGCGAAGACCTGGCCGGGATCGGCAAAGAGGCCTCTCCCGCGGTCGAGGACCATGTTGAAGCTGAAGAAAAAGCCCATCTCGAGACGTCGCCCGAAGAAGAGTCGGGCGAACAAGCAGCATTGGCTGCCAAGCCGGTAAGCAGTGAAAAGGTCGGCACCGAGTTTGACCTATCCGATGAAGGGGAGGAAGAAACTGAAGAGATCATCGAGGCCCTCGAGCCTTACAGTGAACCCACGGCAGACACCCGCTATCAGGTCCGTTACCCCGACGGGATGATCCTGGGACCGGTAAAGCTGGCGACCATCAAGGAGCTTTTCGAGACCGGCAACCTGACGGGCGAAGAAGAGGTCCAAAGAGAAGAAGAAACCTGGAAAAGCTTCACCGAGATGCCGGAGCTGATGGACCTCATGTCCGAGGAAGAGGAAGCGGAAGACGTTGTTGAGCTTACCGATGTCCTCGAGGAATCCTGAGTTATAAAGGAGTAACAAGTTTCCATGTATTTGTTTGGCGTGGACAGTTTCTTTTACATCCTGGCAAGCGTAGTGTCCCTGGTCGCCCTGGCTGCGGCGCTCTTTCTGTATCGGCTCAAACAAAGCCGCAGAAACCGTTACATGCCGGTTATTGAGAGCATCCTTGCCAGGATGGAGGCTTCATATCGCGCCGGCAACACCGAAGAGGCCGAGGCTGCCGGCCGGCGGGTGTGCACTCTTCTCGATACCGCTTTCCCCTCTGCTTCGCTGGAACGCGCAAAAATCCTCAAGCGCCTCTCCGAGTTCGAGGAGGAAAGGGAGCGTCCGGCCGCGGCAGAGGACCTGCTTGCCGAAGCTCTCCGCATAGAAGACTCTATAAATAAGGGAGTTCTCGGAAGCCTGCCCGACCGGCTGCGGCTGGCACTGCTCAAGTCGCGACAGGGCCGGCTCGAGGAGGCCATGCAAGACCTCCTGGACATGGAAGAGCGACTTAGTAAAAAGCGTCTGTCCGAGGCAGGGGCCCTGCTTGCAGACGTGCTGAACCACAAGAGCCTCCTGCTGGTTTCCCAGGGAAAGTTCCGGGAGGCTCTCGCCGGAATTGACCGGGCCATCGAGCTGGAAAGGAAATATCAACCCGGCTCCGAGTCCCTGGTGATCTACATTAAGAGCAAGGGAGACCTTAAAGAGTATGTTGATAAGCCGGAAGCAGCGCTTTCCTGTTACCAGGAAGGACTTAAACTCGCGGTCGAGAAAAGGTACGTGGAGGAGGCCGCCCGGCTGACCGACCGGATTCGGCTCTGGTTCCGGGACAGGCCCGATCCTGAGCTGGAGCCCGCTTGGTGGCGGGAGATGATGGAGTTCTGCGCGCAGAATGAAGACAATGACGAGATAGGACACATGTTCGCAGCCTCACTTGCAGAGGTCTGCTACGAGTACGCCCTGGATGAGGACCCGGAGAGCCTTTTAGAGAAAGCAATGGTTGCCGCTTCAGAGGAGGACTCTTTGGGCAGAGCATTCCTCCTCCGCGCCCGGGCCAGGCTCGACTTCGATTACGGCGATTATGCAGGCGCGCTCGAAGGCATGAAAAAGGCGCTTTCAATCTTCGGCGAAAAGATGGGGGTCGCCGACTCTTCAGTTATAAACTTCGCCCTGGAGATAGGAGACATCTACACCGGCTCCGGCAGCTTCGAGAAAGCGCTTTCCCTTTACCGGGAGGCGGAATCGGTAATCCGCAAGACCGACGGCGACCACCATCCCGGCCTTCCCTCAATATATCTTCGCATAGTGGAGTGCCTGGCCGAGCTTGAACAGTACGCCATGGTCAAACACTACTGCGAACATGCCCTCCAAATTACTGAGAAGATAACCCCGGCCTCTTCGCTTACGGCAAGGCTTCTCTTTTACCAGGCCCGGGTGGAAGTGGAGACCGACAATCCCCATAAGGCGATCGACCTGCTGGTAAAAAGCGGGGACATCTGCCGGAGCCTCGGCGAGACCGAGAGTGAAGGGGCTACCTGGTTCTTCCTCTCCTCCGTGCAGGAGATACTCGGTGACCTGGACCAGGCACTCCATTGCGCAACAATGGCAGGCGAAAGCTATAAGATGGCGGGCCTGTCAGACGCAGAGGCCATGGGAGAGATCTACGCAAGGCTCAGCTCCATATACGCCGGAAAAGGTGATGAACAGAAGTCGGTGGAGTTCGCCAATCACGCCCTTAACACATGGGCAATGGAAAAGGCAGTACAAGATGCAGACCTGTGGGATTGGGACGGTACATGAACGACAGCAGTAAAAAGCCGCTCGGCAAGGTTGACGTTAAAAAGAAAGCGTTGCGCATCCAGGACCTGGGCGACAAGATGCGTTCCGCGGTCACCATGTTTGAAAGGGCCCAGCAGAAGTTCGAGGACGGAGAGGACTCCTACCAGGAGTGGCAGAACATAGCAAAGATTCTGGCCATACAAAGAAGTGACGTCGATCACTTCCTGGCGGTGGCCAACCACAACATGGGAATCATACACGCCGGAAGAAAAGAGTTCGAGTACGCCAGGGAAAAACTGGAGAAAGCACTCGAGCTGGACCCCAATTACGCGGTGGCCCACTATAACATGGCACTGGTTTGCAAGAAGCTCGAAGACATGAAAAAATGCAAAGAGCATCTGGCAAAAGCCAAGGAACTCGGTTACGTAAAAAACAAGCCGAGCGGATGAGCGGATATGGGAAGAGATGCCCAAGAGTCTTGATCACTGTCTCCGGCGAGTATTGACATGAGGGAGAAGACCATGCGAATCGGCCTTTCACTGGCTTTGATAATGGCTGCCATATCAATCACCGCGGCTTCAGGTACGTCCGGGCCGTCCACCGCGACCTTGCAGGATATTCGGCAAATAAACGAAGACGGGTTCGGCAAGGCGTCCAACAAGTATGCCTTCTCCATGACCGTCTTCCAGGGCTCGCTTTACGTGGGCACGCTGAACATGAAGGAAATGGCTGACATGACCAAGTTCTTCGCGGGCACCAAAACCACCGGCCACAGCGAAGGCGCCGAGGTCTGGCGCTACGATGAAGACGGGACCTGGACTCAGGTGGTGGACAACGGTCTCGGCAATCCTCACAACATCGGCGTCCGGAAGATGATTACCGCCAACGGATGCATCTTCGGGGTCACCGCAAACCATAACGAAGGCATGGAGCTGTGGCGCTCCTGCGACGGCGAAAGCTGGGAAAGAATCATAAAGGGTGGTTTCGGAAACCCCCATAACACCTCAGGCAGGGGGATCGGCCTTTACAAGGGATATCTGTACGTGGGCACCGAAAACCGCTCCGAAGGAGCGCAGCTCTGGAGAAGCCGGGACTGCGAGAGCTGGGAGAGGGTGGCGAAACAAGGCATCAGCGAAAAGAACAACTGGTGGGTGTCCGACTTCACCATCTTCAAGGACAGGCTCTACATGGGCACGCTGAACCCCGCAGGAATGCAGCTTTTCAGAACCAGGGACGGTATCCACTTCGAGAAACTCATAAAAGACGGAGGTGAAAAGTTCACCAACACCGCGGCCATGAAGCTCTATTGTTTCGGCGACAAGCTCTACGTAACCACTATGGACTTCTTCCGGGGCTATGACCTCTACGTGAGCGAAGACGGAGTGAACTTCGACAGGGTGATAAAACAGGGCCTGCCGAACGAAGACCACGCCTACCTCTGGCAGCTCATCGAGTATGAAGGAAGGCTCTACGGGGGGACATACCATCACCGGGGAATCAGGCTGCCCAAGGGCTCCTTTGCGCTCCTGTCCACCACCGACGGCGAACACTGGGAGATCGAGACCGACAACGGGTTTGGAAATCCCTGGCACTACGGAATAAGGTCGGTGGCCGTATATAACGGAGAGTTCATCATGGGTACGGCGTCCGCCAAGTACGGCTGCAAGGTGTTTGCCGCCGCCGCCAAATAAAGGACCGACCTGAAAATTTTACCGCTCTTTCATTGCCGTAACTCTCACCTATGTTCACGGCATTCTCTTAGAGCCATGAATGCGAACAGCTTGACAGGCGCGATGTAGCTCTGCTCCACTTGTTTGAACCCGTGGGTCTCCAGCAATCCGCGGATGTCCCGGTCCGAGAAATGACACATGTGATGATCAGGATAAAAAAGCCGGCTGACGATATTTGAGAGGACTTTCCCGGGATGCCGGGCGTAGCGCTTAAGCTTGCTTGTAATTCGCTCTCGCGCATACGGCGCGTCCGAGGAACAGTCCTGGAGGACAAGTATACGGCCGCCGGTTTTGATGCATTTGCTGATGCCGGCGAAGACCGCGGCAGGCTCTGCGCAATGGTCCAGTACGTTGGCTGCGATCACATAATCGAATACCGCTTCCTTATAGGGCAGGTCTTCACCGAAACCTTGCACAAAGGTCAGGGGGCGGTTGAAGGCTTGCTGATAGATTTCCCGGTGGACCTCGTGAGGCCCGCGCTCAAACCGTTCGATCCCCGGATCATGGACAATGTATAAGGCTTGATCATAACCCGGCTCCCACCATTGCCGGAACAATCCCCATCCTCCGCCGACGTCGAGTACATGTCCGCGCGGGGGACCGTGATCGCTGAAAAACTCGTCATATGTCGTCTTGGTGTTCAAAACGTACTCCCGCGTGTGGATCCTCTTGTCCCCTGTCCACTTGATAAAAGATTCCTGGGCGGTTTTCCACCTGGCGAACTTTTCCTCGCCGAAAAGCATTGAAGCAGGCTGGTCGCCCTCGACCCGGGCAACCCGCTCCGGCGCGCGGGAAAAATCGTAAGCGCCGATTTTTTCATCTTCGAACAACGACTTCAGATGATCCAACTCGGTCCTCGCTTCCGGCCCGGGACCAGCCGGGATTGCCGCAGCATGGCCTCAGACCTGTAAAGTTCCGGCAGAAGGTGGGCGGCAAATCCAGGCCCGCCCGCGTCTCCGGGTGTGCAGTCATTTGGTACAACATATACATCAGATGCGCCTTTGCGTGAGATAAAACCTGTCAAGTACAAACAGGGTTCAGGTCATCCGGTTGCGGTCAGCTTGTCCTCCTCGGGCCCAGAAACGGGAACGTTGCTGCTGCAACAAAGTAGAGTATTGCTCCCATGAGCATGACGTTGCTGATGCCCGCCATGGGCAGGAGGAGGTTGAAGGCTGCTACAGCGAACGATCCTGCTGCGCAGTTTATGGCGAAGAAGATAGCCGCGCTTTTCGGCGATGTCGCGGTCTTTGATTTGTTGAGCCCCTGCGGGAAAGGCAGTCCCAGTGCAAGGCACAGGGGGACGAGCAGGGCGAAAGACACCAGTGACCTTGCTGCGAGCGACGGCCTGCTTGCCGCCTCGAGAAGCGGGTCAATGCCCAGGAAGTAGGCCAGGACCAGCACGCCCGCAAGCACTATAATTGGTGCGCGGAGCCTGGCGGGCACGAGGTCGGAAAGCCGCGATCCGATCCCTCCCAGGATGAGAAACGTGGTTATCACCAAGGCCAGGCTCAAGGTGGGCGAGCCCACGAACAGGCTGATCTTTTGCAAAAGCGTGGTCTGCAGGAACATGTACCCTGCCCCGATGGCAAGGAAAAACACCGAGCCGCTCCAGGTGCCGGGCTCCTTTAAAAGACCGCCGCGCCAGAGGGTGATCAAAAGCGGCACCACCACCGCGGCCACAATCACTATCATGAACAGCCCTAAGTAAAGCCAGTGGAAGACCAGGTTCCGGTCGAAAAGGTAAAACAGCGGGCGATCGTCCGTAGTGGGCGATATGTCGTAGGGGAGCGACGCCAGGTAGGAATCGAGGTCCGGGGCGGTCACGATCTGGTGGAAAGGCGACGATACCGCTTCGCTGCCGGGCGCGTGATAGACGCTCAAGGGCGGCTTGACGAGCTTTGTCATGCTCCTGACCTGCTCTTTTGTAAAAGGCTGTTTGGATATCAGGAAGTAGCCCAGGTACTGGTCGGGGCGTCCTTCCATGCCCACGATAAACATGTGGGACGCGGGGTCTGCTACTCCCTCTTTCTCCAGCATGGCCCTGCCGGTGGCCGCGATCCGGAAGAGGTCTTTGTTCCAGGATGCGCTCCTGACCCACTTCTGGGCGGTGATGACTCCGCCCGGCTTCAGATGATGAAAGTACTGGCTGAAAGCCTCCCGGGTGTAGAGGTAGTTCTCCATGAAGATGTCGGAGTTCCGGAAAGGCACGTACAGGTCGGCGAACGCCAGGTGGACAAGGTCGAACTTTTCGTCCGATATCTGCACGTAGGTCCGGCCGTCCATGCACAAAACCTCGGCCTTGTCGTAGACCCCGCCGGAAGGCTCGTAGAGCGTGCCCTCCATGAGCTCGATTACGCCGGGGTTTATCTCCACCGCTACTATGCGGGAGGCGTTGTGATACGCGGCCCGCGCGATGTCCACCCCGCCGCCGGGGCCGATGACCAGGACCTTCGGTCGCTCGAGAAGGCTGTAAGGCGGCAGGTCGGAGAACTCCATGTCCGGCTCGGCAACGTTGGACCACAGATGGTCCATGTAAAAAAGCTTGATGGGAGTCGAAAGCGTGGAACGGACGTCCTTTCGAAACGCCGGGTCTTCGACGTCCTCCCAGCCGCCCTGGAAAAACCGGGTGGTCACGTCATACTCCGGCAAAAGAATAGCGTCAACCCTCGAGACCAGGTTCTTGGAAACTCCCAGCCGCTTTGCGCCCGGCTCCTTGACAGCGCGGAAAGCATAGGACAGTGCATCGGACTCCCGCGAGGCAGGCACGCGGTCCGCGCCGATCAAGTGCACCAGGTCGAGCCGGCCCGTGACCGAGTTGTACCAAAGACCGCCCGCGCAAAGGAGCACGGCAATCACGGCCACAACCTTTATGCGCCTTCCCCCGCCCACCAGCAAGGCGGCAACAGCGGCAACCAAGGCGCCCGCCAAAAGTTCGTTCTCCTCACCCAGCATGGAGTGAAATGCGAACACCGAACCAGCGCCCGCGGCGGACCCCAGCAGGTTCACGAAATATACCCGGGCGGCGGAAAGCTCCACGAACGCACGGCTTAAGTACATGCTGATAAGGCAGAAAGGCACTGCCAGAAATATCACCCGTATCGGCCGGCTGGGCACCAGGACCGAGACCAGGAAGCCGACAAGGATGGCGAAGGGGAGCGCACAAATAGAAATCCGAAGCAACCGGTCGGCGCGGGGACTGTCGTGCAGCCAGTAATAAAGGATGCCCCCAACTGCAAGCCCCAGCATGACAATGGCGATGATGGTGGTGGCCCCGCTCCGGTCGGGAAGGTACAGTAAGACCAGCGGGAAAACCAGCTCCACTTCGAGCATGACCGCGGAAAGAAGAAATACCACGGCAAAAGATACGGGAGTGGACGACCCTGTCCCGCTCCCCGAGCTTTCAGCATGCCGTGACGACATTATCCGATATGCCTTGAACCTGGACTCATTTCAGTCTTTCGACTATAATCCCATAAAACGGGCATCGCAAATCATTTTAAAATGATGCGAAGCCAAGCGAAGCAAGCGGGGCGTTTTCATTAGTGCTTAAAAGTGATGCCCTCGTCAAGAATCTCATTTCGCCCTCTCTATAATAAAATCAGCACAAGAAACAACAGTCTATCAAGCATTGCAGGGCGAAGACCAGCGGTAATATCTCCCTGCAAAGCTTATACGCCTTGTGAGCTGCGGGCGGCTCGTTGTTTATATTTCAAAAAAACAGTTCCTGCGAATTTTCGTTTTTCGATGGTCCAAACGCTTAATGTTAACATGATACGATCTTCAGGGGACAAGGCCAAAAAGATGCGGGCAGTGGAGCTTTCACAGGTTGGTTTCAGGTACTTGCGGTCGGAGCAATGGGCGCTCCGCGATATAGACCTTTGCTGTAAAAGCGGCGAGAGAGTGGCCGTCATCGGCCGGACGGGCGCGGGCAAGTCCACTTTGCTCCGCTGTTGCAACCGGCTGGTTCCGTCTAGCATAAAGGGCGAGTTTAAGGGAGCCGTCCGCATCCTCGGGGAGGACGTGTCCTCTTGCAAGCCGTTCGAGCTTGCGGCAAAGGTGGGCATGGTTTTACAGGACTTTGAAAGCCAGCTTTTCTCGACCACCTGCGAGCAGGACGTTGCGTTCGGGCCGGAAAACCTGGGACTTCCCCGCGATGAAATCCTCCGCCGCATAGACGGCTCTCTTCGCGCTGTGGGTCTTGATGAGCTTCGCACTCGCGACTCCTCCACCCTCTCCGGCGGACAGAAGCAGAGGCTGGCCATTGCTTCCGTGCTTTCTCTGAATCCCTCGGTGTTGCTCCTGGACGAGCCGGTGACCGATCTCGACCCCGAAGGCAGGGCGGACGTGGAAGCCATCACTGCCGACCTTTGCGAAAGAGGCCTTACCGTGATGGTGGCCGAGCACGAGACCGGCATGATTGAGCGCGCCCACCGTGTTGCCGGACTTGACGAAGGCGAAAAAGTCCTTGACGAGCCGAGCAGTGACGTGCTGTGGGAGCGCGAAAGGCTCGAGCGGCTTGGTGTAAGGCCGCCCGACCTGGTTGCCGTGATGCAGGGACTCGGTCTGTCGGAAAGGCCCGCCAATGTAAATGAAGCCTGCCGGATACTGAAAGACAAAGGGTTTGCGACCGCAGCGTCTTTTGAGACCCCGCTGGAAAAACCGGCATCAGCGCCGGTCATCAGCATGGATGACGTTTGTCACTGCTACCCCAACGGAGTGGAGGCGTTGTCGGGGATCGGTCTTGATATAAGCGACGGCGATTTCGTAGCGCTGCTGGGCAGGAACGGGTCGGGCAAAACCACGCTTGTAAAGCACTTGAACGGTCTTCTCAAGCCGAGCCGGGGTGCGGTTCACGTTGCAGGCCGGGACACGCGGGAGGCCGGCATAAGCGAGCTGGGCGGACGGGTAGGGTTTGTCTTCCAGGACCCGGACCACCAGATATTCGCCGGCCGGGTGTTCGACGAGGTCGCCTTTGCTCCGCGTAACTTCGGGTTTGATGAGTCGGAGGTAAAGGAAAGGGTCGGCCGCTCCCTCGAGCTGGTGGGTCTTTGCGGCAAAGAAGACGCTGACCCCTTTTTGCTTACCAAGGGAGAGCGGCAGCGGGTGGCGCTGGCGTCGATCCTTTCCGCAGACCCGCCGGTGATCATCATGGACGAGCCCACCACCGGCCTGGATTACCCGGCACAGCGCGCTGTCATGGACCTGCTCAAAAAGCTGAACCAAAAAGGCACCACCGTCATCATCATTACCCATGCCTTGTGGGTGGCCGCGGAGTACGCCAAGGACTGCCTGCTCTTGAACGAAGGTCGGGTAATAAAACAGGGCCCTGCAAGGCAGGTGCTTACGGAGGAAGAGGGCCTGAACCGTGCGGGACTTGCTCTGCCGGTGGTTGCAGAGCTGGGCCGGGCCATGAACATTCGAGCGCTTAGTGCGGACGATCTTGTGTCCTCGCTCAAGAGGCCCAACGGCAAAGGGCAGGTCTAGCCATGTCCTTTGTGTTTTACCTCGAGGGGGAGAGCTTCTTTCACCGGCTCCATCCGGTCACCAAGATAGTGCTTTTACTTATGGGGTTTGCCGCCGCCCTGGTGCTGGAGCGGCCGTTATATATCCTGGTACTCGGGCTCTTCTTCGCGCTTTGCGGGGCAAGGACCGGAGTTTTCCAGAGCGTCCGCCGGGTGTGGTGGCTGCTGGTCTTGATAGCGCTTTCGAGCTTCGTCATCTGGAGCGTGGCCTACAGTGGAAGCACGGTGGTGTTCGAGTGGGGTCCTTTCCGCCTAACCCGGGAAGGCATGAGCTTTGGCGCGGGCATGGGCCTGCGCCTGGACCTGATGATCTTTTCCGGGCTGGTGTTCCTGGCATCCACCACGGTGGAGGACTTCACTTACGGTCTTACCAGGATGGGGCTTCCATTTCCAATGAGCTTTTCCCTTTCGCTGAGCTTCCGGCTGGTGCCGCTTTTCGGAGAGACTGTAAAGAAGATCACCGACGCCCAGAAAGCCCGCGGGCTTGACCTCGAGTCGCGCGGCATCATCCGCCGTCTTCAGGGATACGTGCCTCTGCTTGCGCCCGTGTTCTCGAGCGCGCTCCGCAAGACCGACCAGCTTGCAGTGGCCCTCGAGTCAAAGGGGTTCGGACTGCCCGGCCCGCGCGGGCATTATAAGGAGTACCGGGCGGGAAGGAGTGACGCGCTCGCCATTGTCGTAATGACGCTCATCATTGCAGTACAGATATGGATCAGGCTGGAGGGCATGGGAACCATATAGCAGTAAAGAAACCTGCTTTAAAATTCCGTCTCTTGTGATATGATATGACCGTCTTGGGGGTAGGATTTTTCAAAAGGTTGTGGACTGCGCCCGGGGATGTATCGGACCGGGTCTGGCCTGATCGGAGAGTTACATGGAAGACAAGAGCATTCCCGGCCGGTTTTACAAGATGGCGGAAGAGCATCCGTCCCGGACGATTTTCCGCAACAAGGAAAACGGGGCGTGGCGTGACATTCCCTGGTCAGAGGTTTCAGAAGCGGCCACCGAGATAGCCAACGGGCTGGCGTCGTGGGACCTCGAGTCCGGAGACCGGGTGTCCGTTCTTTCCGAGAACCGCCTGGAGTGGATTTACTGCGACCTGGGCATACTCTGCGCCGCCGGAGTTACCGTTACCATCTATCCTTCCAACCTTCCTCACGAGATCGAGCACATCGTCAACAACTCGGGCTCGAAGTTCATCGTGATATCCGACCCCGGTCAGCTTGCCAAGCTCGCCGACCGCAAGGAGACCATGCCCGGTCTTACCGGAATCATATCCATGAACGATCTCGGAGAAGCGGGCGAAGACGTTATCTCCCTGGCCAAGTTGCGGGAGAAAGGCCGCGCCTACGTCGACGAGAACCCTGGCGAACTGGAAAAGCGCGTCAACGCCATCGAGCCCGACGACCTGTGCACCATGGTCTATACCTCGGGAACAACCGGACCCCCCAAAGGGGTGATGACGACCCACAACAATATCCTTTCCGTGTACAGGGCCATGGACGAGATTTTAAGCATTGACAAGGACCATGACTGCACGCTGTCCATCCTGCCCTACGCCCACGTGTACGAGCGGATCGGCGGCATCTTCAACGGCATGTTCTCGGGCATTACCATGTCCATATGCGAGGGTCTTGACAAGATAGCGGAGAACATCCGCGAGGTCCGGCCAACCATTGTGCTGGGCGCGCCGCGGCTTTACGAGAAGATGTACTCGGCGATCCAGCAGAACGTCCAGTCGTCGGGGGCGCTCAAGCGCGGCCTCTTCAACTGGTCGGTCAAGGCGGGCAGGGAGGCCAGTCCTTACCGGCTTTCCGGAAAGCCCCTGCCGCTCGGGCTCCGGCTCCGAAACGCCATTGCCGCCAGGCTGGTTTTCAACACCTTCAAAGAGCGCTTCGGCGGAAGGATACGCTTTTTCGTGTCTGCCGCGGCCCCCCTTTCCAAGGAGATCATCGAGTTCTTCCACGCACTGGACATACTGATCATAGAAGGGTGGGGCATGACCGAGACCAGCGCTCCCAGCACGGTAAACCTGCCGGACAACATCCGTTTCGGCAGTGTAGGCCAGGAGATTCCCGGCTGCGAGGTCATGATAGCTGACGACGGCGAGGTCATGGTCCGGGGAGACAACGTGTTCAAGGGCTACTACTCGAAAGACGGGCCCATAAGGGAGGACTTCAACGAGCAGGGCTGGTTCCACACCGGCGACATCGGCAGGATGGACGAAGACCGCTTTCTTTATATCACGGACCGTAAGAAGGACATCATCATCACCGCGGGCGGCAAGAACATCGCTCCGCAGAACATCGAGAACACCTTCAAGAACGACCTTTATATCTCCGAGGCACTGGTATTCGGAGATAGGCGGAAGTTCCTGGTCGCCCTGTTCACCCTGGACGAGGAAGCTATAAAGGAATGGGCAAAACAGGAAGGCGTCGCCTACAAAGACTTTGCCGAGCTTTCCCAGAAGCCGGAGACATACCGTCTTATCGAGTCACGGGTCGCGGATATAAACAAGACCCTTCCCAAGCACGAGACCATCAAGCGATTCCGCATCATGGACCGCCAGTTCGAGCAGGAGGCGGGAGAGGTTACCCCGACAATGAAGCTAAAGCGCAAGGTCCTGAACGATAAGTTCGCCCCGCTCTTTGAAGAAATGTACCAGGGACTGGAAGACGGCAGCTTGTAGAAACGACTTCAACTTGTGCGCTGATCCCCCGCCCTTGGTGTGAGCTCGATCAAGGATAAAAAGGAGACGCCATAAACATGAAGAAAATCATAATTGCAGTGCTTGTTCCTTGTCTGTTTATGCCTCTCTTTGCTTCGACGCGCCGTA
>CAYQTK010000087.1:0-1945 GCA_964420375.1 uncultured bacterium | reverse complement strand
ATGGTTTTAAAGGACAAGTCCCTGCTTCTCAGCATCCGCGAAGATTGCAGCAAAAAGTCTTCTAAAAAGCACCGGGGAAATCTTTGTATCTTCGAAAAAGAAGACGAAGCCGGAAAGCTCATCGAACAGATAAAGCTGCCTCTCCAGCGCTCTACCGGTTATAATATCAAGGCCCGTTTCCATAAGGGCACAAGAGACTTGGTGGTTATCGCCGGCAGGTATGATTTTATGGTGGCGGATCTCGTCAAATCAGAAGTCCATGGTCCCTTCCGACCATACTCTACCCAGGTGGTTGACTCTCCCGACACAACCATAACCTTTATCGGTTTCGAGCAAAACGGGAAATGGCTTTTGGGAACCAGCTTTGATGGAAGGAGTTTCATATTTGATATAAAAGACCTTGACAGGGTGCGGGAGGTCTTCGCATTCCAGGGACGTTTTCATGATAACCTCGGTAAAAGAAACACTATCCAGGTGGAGAGGGAAAAATTTTTCTTCGTATTAGAAGACTTCGATTCACCGGGAAGGTTTACCGGCATAGAGATATGGCAGATCGGGAAGTCCCTAAGGGGAGATATTACCCCTCACTGGACTCACAGCGTGATATTTGAAAAAAGAAACCTGAAAACCCAAAACGGCTCACGTAAGTTAGAAGGCATAATATGCGGCAACAGCGTCTCCCATGATAAATGCAGCAAAGATGAGGAGGTTGTAAAAATCTTTATTGATAAAGACCATGATCGCATCTCCTCTCCGGATTTGAGCGGGATGCTTTACCCGGCCGGAGCAATAAACAAGAGGTTCGAGCTCAAAGGCTTCGTCCAGGAAAGCCCCGAGTTCCGGGAACAAAGACCCAATAGCATGAGAGCGGAAATAACCGGCAAGGCTGATCTGCAAAAGGGAACATTTACCGCAACCCTTCATACTGAAAAGCTCGTGGTTGAGCGGCTCGGCAAAGACAGATATCAGCATGCTTTTATCGTTTTCACTGAAGAACTTAATAAAGGCATGGAGAAATACCTGGTACTGGATATTGCGGACAATGATTATTTCGAGCTTGACGGACAAGGAGGGCTGAAGGAGGAGCTGACCGACCATTTCCTGGAACAGGCGGATACGGCAGCCAAGCATGGTAGGCATCGACACGAGGGGAATATGTTGATCAAGGCTTTGCTGCTGGACTTGGAAAACCCGCAAATCAGGGAGCGCCTTAGCAGAATAGGGCTTGAAAGTGGAAATGAAAAAGAGTGATTGTCTCTGCTTCCTGCGCCTGAAAAGCTGCATTACAGCGTTAAAATCAAGACCGCCACCGGTATGCTTCCAAGGACAAGACTTATAAAGCCCCGACCTTACCTGTAATGTTTATGGCAGGAGAAGGTGAGAACGAAAATCCGAGATCGTGGAATCTTTGAGCGAAGGTTTTGAAGCGATACCCACTGCATCTCCATAACAGGAAATACCCGCCATGGAAAGTGCTTCTATTTCAAACTCTTACCTGGTAGGCACGCGGGGGCTCGAACCCCGGACCCCTACCGCGTCAAGGTAGTGCTCTCCCAACTGAGCTACGTGCCTTCAATCAAGGTATTATGACACAAGCGAGGGTCTTGTCAAGTGATGATTATCTTTTGGGTGTGCGACATGTTTGGTGGTCATTGCCTCCGGGGTGGCCCGCGCAGTTTCTTCCCCGAAACTGCGCGGGTGGCAACGCCACAGGCTGAACGGCTCACCATGATGAACCTCCGGCAATAGCGATGGTGTCTGCCTCAGCCGAAGCAGGTCACATAGTGCTCTGTCAATCGAAAAAAGGGGAACAAGGCCGACGAAAATCGCGGCATCAGCCGCTCGCACGATTCTTTTCTTCGAGAAGCTAAAGCTGCTTGCACGATTCTATTCTGTTCTTCGAGAAGCATTTGACAGAGCAGTAGTGGCGGATCACATTAAAATT
>CAYQTK010000086.1:0-15941 GCA_964420375.1 uncultured bacterium | reverse complement strand
CAGGCAAGAGATATATCAGGCAAAAATTGGGTGCACTTGACAAACGCCATCATAGGAGTACGAAAGCTTGCTTTCGCGCTCATAAGTTCCGGCTTGCCGGAACTTACAAAAAGGCGTCTCGTAAACTGTGGGTCTTTTGTGGAGCGCATTTCCGACAAGCAAGCTTCGCGGCGGAAAAAGCGGACAGCAAGCTGCCGCACTCCTAAACAGCGCCGCAAAAGTAAATAAAACCTCCGTTTCGCAACAGGCACTATTTATCTTCAATATTATCAAACAGGGAGTCCAGGTTTTCCTCCTCTTCTCCCTCTTCGGATTGCTGCTGTCTCTTATTACTGTCCGTGAGTCCCTCCAGCATGGCGTCTATGTCCTCCCCGTTCGCCGGCTGCGACTGTCCCGAAGGGGCGGCAGGGGGAACGGGAGGCGGCGGAACATTAACAGCGGAAGGCGCTTGCTGGGGAGCACCGGTCTCCTCTTCCGAGACATGGCGCTCGGTTATGTCCTCGGTATCGGGATGCGCAGCTTCCGGGTTAGTGTGAGGGGGAGGAAGATGGCCGGCCCGGAAGGGCGTGGGCGGCTTGATCACTTGTCCCGGCTCCCCCTGGTTTCTTTCATGTCCCGGAGGCTTGGGCATGGGGATAAGGCCGAGGTCAGTGACCACTGACTGGACAAGTTCCGGCTCGATGGACTTCTTCTTAAGCAGGTATCCCTCGAACAGGCAATTGTCGCAGATGGTGTTAATAAGACGGGGAATGCCGCGGGAGTAATGATGAATGAGCCTGATGGAGTCGCTGTTGAAAAGCTGGTTCTTGGCGCCGGCAAGCCGCAGCCGGTGGTTTACGTATCCTTCGGTTGACTCGAAGTTAAACGAGTCAAGCTTGCACTGGAGTGCGACCCGCTGGGCAAGGGGCTCGTCCAGTTTCAATGAGTCCTCCAAGTCCGGCAGGCCGAAGAAAACAAAGGTGATAAGCTTGGACTCGGGAAGCTCCAGGTTTAAAAGGCCCCGGAACTCCTCCATCAGCTCCTTGCTGTGAAGCATCTGGGCTTCATCAATAAGAACCACCGCCTTCTTGCCCTCCTCGTTAAGCTCCAACAGACGGTTGTAAAGCTGATTTAAAAGCTTCAGCTTCTCCGGAGCCGGGTCCTCCACCCCGAGCTGGCGGGCGATCCGCGATAGTAGCCAGTCAGCGGTGATACCCGAATGGATTATCACCAGCAGCGCGGACTCGTACCCCTCCTCTGGGAGGCTGTCCAGCATCCGCCGGGCAAGGGTTGTCTTGCCGGTCCCCACTTCGCCGATAAGCACGGCAAGACCCTTCATGCTGTCCACGGCGTACATGAGCCGAACCAGCGCCCGCTGGTGCTGAGTACTGTTATAATAGAACTTGTTGATGGGCGCTGAAGAGAAAGGCTCTTCTTCCAGGCCGTAAAATTCAAGATAATCCATGCCCTTAAGCTCCTTGAACAAGGTTTTTCACGTTGATTTCGATCATAATATTTATTATATCAGTTTCCGTCCCGAATTGAAGACTCGGTTATAAAATGATATTTAAAAATGCTTCGTAAATCAAGAAGAAGACGAAAAATAAAAGATGTTGCATTTTATCCGCGGAATAGAAATAATAAGGAAGAGGGCACATAAGAGAAATGAGAAACAAACGACGCGGGGGGGACTATGGCTAAACATATTAAGGGGACCTTGTTTCTCGATTATGTCCGCATGATCAAGAAGCGTAAGAACGTTGATTGGAGCAAGTACCTGACTCCGGAAGACTTCGAAATCATAAACCAGATGATTCTGCCTTCGCAGTGGTATCCGCTGGAGAGCTTTCAGCGGATGGGCGTGGCTGTGTTCCACGAGATCGCCCAAGGCGATATGGAAACGGTACGCGAGTGGGGAAGACGCTCCATGGACGAGCTGTTGAAGACCTATAAAAACCTGGGGGTAAAGGGCGACCCCCATGACACCCTGGAGAAGTTCAAAATTTTGAGAAGCAGGTTTTTCGACTTCGAAGGCCTCGAATTCGTCTCCCGGACGGAGAAGTCGGTGAGCATCCGGCTCGACCTGGCTTTCGAGGGGGTGGCGGAAGAAGCCTATGCCTTTCAGATGACCGGAAGCATCGAGCGGCTGCTCGAGCTGTCCAACGCAAAGAACATCTCGCGCCGTTTCGTAAAAAGAGCCTGGGAGGGCGACAACGAGACAATTCTGGAGTTTAGCTGGGAGTAAGGAGGAGACATGGAAGAGAAGCTGGAAAAGGCCGTTAGCGGGTTTAAGAAACATTTTTTCAACGCGGTCTATGCTGCGGACGGAAAGGAGGCCCTGGAGCGGGTGCTGGAGTTGGTTCCGGAAGGCGCGTCGGTTGCCGTGCCCGGCTCCGCCACTGTCCGGGAGATAGGTGTGGTGGAAGCGCTGGAGGACAGGGGCCACCAGGTTTTCGATCACTGGAAGGACAAGGACCCCACAGTTAGAAAGAAGCAGCTCGGCGCGGATGTGCTGGTGACCAGCGCCAATGCCGCGGCCATGACCGGCGAGATAGTGAACATGGACGGAATCGGCAACCGGGTGGCCCCCACCATCTTCGGGCCCGCCCAGGTGATATTCGTGATCGGAAAGAACAAGCTCGCCGAAGACCTTGACCAGGCCCGCAGCCGCGTAAAAGAGGTTGCCGCTCCCAAGCGGGCAAAGGAACTCGGCATGAAGACCCCCTGCGCGGAGACAGGCGAGTGCAATGACTGCAACACCCCGCTTCGCATCTGCAGGGCGGAAGTGATTATTCATCGTCCCCCCAGCTTGACAAAGACCGCGGTGGTGATAGTGGACGAGGAACTGGGCAACTGATCGGGGGACGGACTTTCATGTCGAAAAAAGATGATGACATTCTCGTCTTTCCGCTGGACGTGGACAGCCTGGATGAGGCCATACAGTGGATGGAGCGGCTCGGAGAGGTCGTCCGCATTTACAAGATCGGCTACCAGCTTTTTCTCCGCGAAGGCATGGCCGCAGTAGAGGCCGTTCATAAGGCCGGCTTCAGGGTCTTTTTGGACCTCAAGCTCCATGACATTCCCCATACCATTTACAACGCCACCCGACAGATAGTGCGCTCCAATGTCTTTATGTTCAACGTCCACGCCTGCGGCGGCCGGGAGATGATGGAGGCCGCGGCCAGGGCGTCGGTGTTGGAGGCGGAGAAGTCGGACGCAGTTCCTCCCCTGATCCTCGGTGTTACCGTCCTCACCAGCCTGGACAACGCCGAAGCCAACGAGGTCGGGCTTATGGGCACGACCAATGACCTGGTGATCCGACTTGCCAAGCTGAGCAGGACCTGCGGTCTCTCCGGGGTCGTATCTTCCCCTGAAGAGGCTGCGGTGGTCAGGCAGGCAACGGGGACGGATTTTACCATAGTCTGTCCCGGCGTCCGTTTTGATGACGCAGATGCCGGAGACCATCACCGGAGCGCGTCTCCGCAGGCAGCGGTCGCTGCGGGAGCGGATTACTTAGTGGCGGGAAGACCCATACGACACGCAGAGGACCCGTTGGCGCAAGCAATGGAAATTGACGACTTGGCTAGAAAGGCCAGGGAAAAAAGAGACCGGGAAGAGTAAAATTCCCTAAATAGTTCCCGTTGCGAAACGGGCACTAAGTATTGTTCTTTGGTTATTCCAGCTTAACGGGGAGGATTATGATGGGTGATTTTAAAGACCCCAAATGCGCGGTTTGCAGCATACCGCTTTTCGAGAAGGCCTGCTTTATTGATTCCGGCAAAGGACCGGACTTCTGTCCCACCAGGCAGTTCTCCGATCTTATTGCCGAGTCCCGCGCGGAATACAAGGCCCCTGATGTCCGGGAGTTTGCGCGGCTGGCATCGGTTCAGGAAGGCGAATGTTACCTGGAGAAGGACCGCCGGCCTTATGTTCCACATTGCGGCAAGACCCGAATCCAGGAAGTATGCGAGTTCGCGGGCAAGATAGGGGCCAAGAAGCTGGGCATTGCTTATTGTATCGGCCTGGCCCAGGAAGCCAGGATGCTTCACGACATCTTCGAGCACCAGGGCTTCGAGGTTGACAGCGTGGTATGCAAGGTGGGCCGGGTTTTGAAGGAAGAGGAACTGGGAGTAAAGGATGAGGAAAAGATCATGATCGGCACCGCGGAGACAGCTTGCAATCCCATTCTCCAGGCCAAGATACTCAGTAGCGCCAAGGTCGACCTGAACATCCTGCTCGGCCTGTGCGTGGGACACGACTCCCTGTTTCTGAAGTACGCCAAGGGCTACACCACCGTGCTTGCTGTCAAGGACCGCGTTACCGGCCATAACCCCCTGGCGGCCCTCTATACCTCGCACTCCTACTACATGTTCCTCCACAGGAAAGGGTTTTAACTCCGGGGCTACCCCCCTCAAGCTATATTGGTTTATTGATTTCGGTCAATGTGTTGGTTATTCAGAGCTTGAATCGAACGCCCGAGTTTTTCAACGGCATTAGGGAATAAAGAACCAATAGCGGATCATAATGGGTTTTGACGGACTCGAGCAATGTACAAAGCGACAGCGCCGACTACTCCTCTATCCTTCCGCCCACCACTATCTCGGGTATTCTCAAGGTGGGCTGGGCGTCAGCCACGGGTACTCCCTGGCCGTCTTTGCCGCAGGTGCCTATTCCGAAACCGAGGTCGTCTCCCACCATGTCTATCTCTTGCAAGAGCCTCGGCCCGTTGCCGGTCAGGGTCGCCCCCCTGACAGGCTCTGAGGGCGCTCCTTTTTCGATCAGCCATCCTTCCTCGACCTCGAACACGAAGTCGCCGTTTACCGTGTTCACCTGGCCCCCGCCCATGCGCTTGACCAGTAGTCCCCGGTCCACCGAGGCCAGGATTTGTTGTGGAGAGGCGTCTCCGGCCTCGATCAGGGTGTTGGACATGCGTACTATGGGCGGATGAGAGTATGACTCTTTCCTGCCGTTGCCGGTGGAGTCGAGCCCGTACTTCATTGCCATGCGACGATCATACATGTAGCCTTTGAGCACGCCTTGTTCCACCAGCACGGTTTTTTGGGCCGGGCATCCTTCATCGTCAATGGAAAAGGTTCCCCGCTTGCCGGGCAGGGTGGCGTCGTCCACCACGGTTATCAGGGGGGATGCGACCTGTTCTTCGACCCTTCCGGAGTATACGCTGAGCTGCTGCTCGGCCAGGTCGGCTTCCAGTCCGTGACCGATGGCCTCGTGGATCATGGTCCCGCCGGCTTCCGATGCCAGGACTACGGGCATGGCGCCGCCGGGGGCGGGCCGGGCCTCCAGGTTGGTCAGCGCCCGGCGGGCGGCAGTAACCGCCATTTCTTCCGGGTCCCGCTCGTGGAACATCTCCATTCCCATGGTCCCGCCCAGCGACTCGTGCGCGACCTGCATGCCGGTCTCATCTCCAGCTATGGCCACTACGTAAAAGATGACGTAGTTCACTGCATCCGTTGCCATGTCTCCGCGGCTGTTGGCCACGGCCACGGTGCGAAGCTGGTCGGAGTAGATGATCTTGACCTGACGGATGCGCTTGTCAAAGCTCCGCGCAGTCTTCTCCGCTTTCCACATGATATCGAGCTTGTCCTGCACGCTGCTTTTTGCGGGCGGCTCCTTTACCGGTACATGACGGGCGGACCAGCCGGGTCCGGTCTTGACGGACGTCCCGCTGTCTCCGTTTTTGACCGCGAGTGCGCTTGCGCGGGCACAGTCGAGAAGCGCGTCCTCTTCCAACAGGTCGGAGTAGCTATAAGAGGTCCGGTGATCGTGGATCACGCGCACGCCTGCGCCGGAGCGGCTTCCTTGAATAAGTCGCTCGACCCGCTCGGCCTCGATCTCGATCAGGGTGCCGGCCTTCTCTTCCGCGAATATGTCGGCGAATCCGCCGCCGCGGCCGAGAGCTTCTCTTAATACCTTGTCGGTAGCGACTTCATTTAACAGGGTAACTTCAGGTGCTTGGTTCATTTGAAACCTCACTTATAGATAGATTCAATGTTTGTCCTCGTTCAATCGGCATTGCTTTTCTTCTTCGCCTTTGGGCGGTTCTACCTGGATGGTGGTGTGCTTGATGCCGAACCTTTCTTCGAGGAGATCGCGGGCACTCTCCAGGCATTGCGACCATGTTTGACTGTTAAAGCACTGGGCAGGCAGGCTGATGTGGGCGGACAGTATGGGCACTCCGGAAGAAATAGTCCAGATGTGCAAATCATGGACGCTCTCCACGTTCTCCAGGCACTCCAGGGCTTGTTTGACCTCGTGGTAGTCGATGTTTTCCGGGGTGGCCTCGAGAAGGATGTTGATGGTCCGTTTCAGCAGTCCCCACCCGCTCCAGAGGATTAATGCGGATATGACCGCGCTGGCGATGGGGTCTATAAGTGTCCAGCCGGTGGTCCAGATAACCACACCGGCTACAATGGCTCCGACCGATCCCAATGCGTCGGCAACCATGTGGAGGAATGCTCCCCGGACGTTCACGTTGTCCTTGTCCCCCTTGTTCAGTATGAACGCGCTCACCAGGTTGGCGATGAGGCCCGCTACAGCCACGGCCATCATAAGGGGCGCGTCAATCTCTGGGGTCGTCCCTATGCGGAGCCAGGCTTCGCGGAGGATCAGCCCCACAATAAGCACCAGGGACGCCCCGTTAATAAAAGCTCCCAGCACTTCCGCGCGCAGGAGCCCGTAGGTTTTTTCGGCGGTGGCCGGCTTTGCTGCCAGATAGGACACCACCAGCGCCAGGGTCAGAGCGGCCACGTCGGTCAGCATGTGTCCGGCATCGGCAAGCAACGCCAGGCTGTTGGTGATTATTCCTCCCACTACCTCGACAATTAAAAAAGCCAGGTTTATAAAAAGGGCCCAGAACAGGAGCTTCCGGGAGAGCGCCCTCAAGCTGTGGTCATGTGGGTGGTCATGCTCTTGCTCCTGTTCCGGTATGGGAGTGTTTTTATGGTTATTCGACATCCAGTATCAACCCGGGTTGGTGTTCTTCCAGTACGTCGGGGATGGCAAGGACCATCTGTTTTATGCTGTCCCTGACCTCGCGGTATTTTTGCAGCACCTCCTCCTCGGGTGCTTCAAGGCCGGGAAACGAAGGGTCTTCAAACCCGATATGGACTACAGTGGTATCGCCCGGAAACAGGGGACACGACTGGCGGGCATTATCGCAGAGGGTCACCACGTAGTCGAACTCGATGTCCATGACCTCGGAGACGTGCTTCGAACGCTGATCGGAGATGTCCACGCCGGCCTCCTTCATGATCCCGATGCTCCGAGGGTCTACAATAGAAGGAGCAACGCCCGCGGAGTAAGCCTCGATGTCGTGGCTGCGAAAATGCCGTGCAAAACCCTCCGCCATCTGGCTCCGGCAGGAGTTGCCGGTACAAAGAAAAAGAACCTTCAACTTGTCGGACATCTTCTCGCCTCCTTAATAATTGATCACTTTTACATCTACAGATTACGTGAAAGCGACTTTTACAGATTACCTGGGAGCGACTTTTACAGATTACGTGGGAGCGACTTTAGTCGCGATATCAATCGTTCGCAAATCAAACTTTTTTCTTCACAAGAGCTTCATCCGAAAAACAGCCGGAGCGCGTTGGCGATGCCCTGGTTCAGCTTTGCTATCCCGTTATTGTCCGGGCCGATGGATGACGGATGCGCGCCGGCCGGTTTTATGTAGAGCTCCCTGCTTAACTCGATCTGGATCCAGGGAACTTTGTCGTTTCCATAGGTGCGGGTTATGTATCCGCCGGCAAAAGGCTTGTTGATTGCTATCTTGTCCTTGTCCATGTCCAGTGCCCAGGCCAGGCACCTCTGGAAGCGGCAGGTAAGCTCTGTCCGGCATGACTCGCCATGCACGTCTCCCAGGCAGATGAGCGGCCTCCCGGAGCCGGCGTCCTGCGCAGTGGGAGGGGCCACCGAAGCCATGGAGTGGCAGTCCAGGGCGAGTTCGATGTCGGCCTCTTCCATGGCGCTTTGTATCTTTGCATGATATGGAAAATAGTACTTTTTCACCAGGGCGGCGGCGAACTCGGAACCAGGCCCATTTTCCTTTTCATAAATCTCGGCCCCGTAGGTGGTGATGTCTTTTATAACACCGTCCTGCTTCTCGGGAGGAAAACTGTCCGGCGGTCGGTTCAAATCAATGAACACCCGGGCGATATCAAAATCAACCCACCTTTTAACCGTATCGGAAAGCGCGTATATCTCCCTGGTGTAAGCGTCGGCCTCCCCGAAAATCTCCCACTTATCGAGCACGACTCTTCCCGCGAGTTCATCGGGAACGGACAGACCGCCGTGGGGTATGGAAATGAGTACGGGAAGTTTTTTCATCAGAGATGTTCCTGCGGACCGGGACTGGTGAAAGAAACCATTTTGATTACATGCTTAACATAGATTTTACAATTGATGTCCGATTTTTCAAATCCTGGACACAAAAGCCGAAGCCACTCGCGTCTTGAGAAGACAAGCTGTTTCCGTCCCGGGCGGCCGCGTGTTAGTATTAGCCGCTAGGGGAGTTCCTGGTTGTCTTCGGAACAAGAGATAAAGTCGCGACTGTCCCATCCCGCGTGGGTGCTTGTCCTCGCCGGCATACCGCTTGTGGTCTGTCTTTACGCGGGTCCACTGTTCTATGACGACGCCTACATAACCTTCCGCTATGCGGAAAACATATCAGCAGGCAAGGGGTTTGTTTTCAACCAGGATCCGGTTATGGGCACTACCGCTCCTTTTTATTGCCTGCTTCTCGCCCTGGCTGGAGCGGTCCGTCTTCCCATTCCCGGCAGTGCTTTCGTAATCGGCGTGATAGCGGGCGCGCTCGCGCCGGTTCTTGTCTGGAGGTTGGGGATTGTTGTAAACCAGAAAGCCGCGGGCCTGTTGGGAGGTCTTTTCCTTTGTCTTTTTCCCCGCTGGTGGCTTAACGCGAACACGGGAATGGAAACCACCCTGGCCGGCTGCCTTACTCTCCTGGTGCTGATACTATATTTCCGGGAGAAAGGCCTGCCGGGAGGAGTCCTCGGCGGGGTCCTGATCTTGACCCGGCCGGACACTGCGTTTCTGCCGCTCCTGGTTTTCATCCATCTTCTTGTGAAGAACAGGAAGCAGGGTTTTGCGTTTGCCGGCGGGGGCGCAATGGTGATTCTTCCGTGGATGGTCTATTCCTTTTTGACCTTTGGCTCTCCACTTCCCCAATCGCTTGCAGCCAAGGGCCTCATCCATGCCTATCCGTGGCTTTTAGCCTGGCAAGATTACCTGGACTGGTTTTTTGCCGTGTACCAGCCTCTGGGCATGGTCCTGTTTTCCGCGCTGTGGGTACTGGGCGCGGCAACGATCATGCGCAGCTTGCAGGCCTTCATCTTAGTTGCCTGGCCCGTGGTCTTTATTGCCGGACTTTCCTTTACGCAGGTGGGGCCTTTTCCGTGGTACCACATACCTGTTCTCCCGGTTTTCATGTTCGTCGTGGCTTACGGCGTGTTCGCGGTTTACGAGGGAAGGGGACTGGCGTCCCGACTGCCTCCTGCTTACCGCCGGGCTACCTGTGGCATTCTGGCCGGCGCCATGGTCTTTTGCGGACTATTCGAAGCTGCGCCTCTGCTGTCGAGCAGGGAGGACCTCTCCCGCCTTCGGGACAAAGAACAGAAGTTGAAGAAGATGAGCGAGACCATTGACAGGCTTGTGCAAAAGGAGGGGCTTGATCCTTCGGAGGTGGAAGTCTTTGTCGGCGAAGTGGGGGTCATAGGTTACGAGCTTCGGGATTACCGGATCATTGACAGCTCGGGTATTAACTCGCCAAATGTCTACGAGATTCGCAGGCGCGACTGGGAGCGGATGAAGAAAGAGCATCCCGACTATGGATGGAAAGAGAAGTGGCACGGCAGCGAACAATGGGTCCGGGAGATAATCCGCAAGTATCAGCCGGAGTTCATAACCTCGAACCTGGACTACCTCCACTTGCGCACTCTGCGTGATGATCCCCGCTTCCGCGAAAAGTACCGGCTTGTCGATAGCCGTCTCTTTTATGAGGAGGACCGGGAAAAGGAGATGGCAATTTTTGCAAAGCGGGGGCAGGACAATTCCAGCTCCGGTCCTTAAGATCAATAGTAAATCAAGTAAGCTTAAGCCCGTCTTCCACGTAGCGACGGCCCTTGGCGGAGAGTTTGAACCGGTTGGTCCGGGCCTGATTGTGGCGGATTATGAACCCCGACCGGGTGGCGTGGTTTATCACCTGCTCGATGTTGTTTCCCGGGTCCTGGTTGGCTGCCCGGTAGCAGCGTTTTATCTCCGGGATGGTAAAGTCCGAGCCGCCGCCCTCGGTCTCCATGTAATGTCCGAACACCATCACCCGGTCGTGATGGGTCCGGGGTCTTTTATCGTCAATGGTCCGCACCAGGTCTTCCGCCTTGATGCGGGGGGTCTTCCGTCTTGCCGGGAACTCGTGAGCGGAGGGGTCTGCGTCCGCTCCGGAGTCATGCTTTTGTTGGTCGGTCTCTTGCTTCTCGCCTGGATCGGTAGCGGCTTTATGGGGGGAAGGGTTTTCATCCCCCCTTTCTGCAAAGGGCAGAGAGTCATCCTCTTCTTTTTCTTTTGTCTCGGAAGTACTGCTGTCGGCTTCGGTCAGAGGACGGATATAATCGGAGCGCGAAGAGTTCTCGTGAGTATAATCTTTACGGTAAGTATGGGTTGAAGAACGGTCTTTTTTTTCGGACGGTCTGCCTCTCCCGGAATGGTTCTTCCGGCGCTTGCCGGTATGGTTGCTGTCCCGCCGGCTGTTCTCTTGGGGCTCGGGAACAGGCGGGAGGGCGGTCCCTGTTTCGGTCCTCTTGGATTCCTTCTCTTGCTGCTCAATCTCCATCTGCTTTAGCGCCTGGAGAATGTAAGGCTCATACTTTTCAATCTGTTTTTCTACGTAACCGGGGTCCCCGGAGAATGATACTTCAAACCATTTGCATGAAAATTTAAAATCCATGTGTTGATCCTTTGTCGCGCTTGCTTTCAGCCCTTTCAACTTCCGCTTTCAGACCTTGATATTACTTTTCTATTTTATCTTTGTGCCGGAGACAGTTCAAGTTGATGCCTTAGCCGCCTTGTGTTAACTTTTAAACCTTAGGTTATGCCTCATTCATACCATACCAAAAACCGTGATTTTATCGGAAGCGTGATTGCTTTCTTTTCCTCAGTCTACCTGACGCTGGTCATGCTGGGTCTTATCACCTTCTTTTCCCTTATGGGTGTCATGGGCCAAATCCAGGGAGTTTACCATACCAAGTACTTCCGCCTGCTACTGGGCATACTTTTTATAAACCTCATTGTTTGTACTTTGCAGAGGCTTCCCAAGGCGTACCGGCGGGTCCGGATGGACAGCAGGGACCAGGCCCCTCCGCCGCCGCGCCAGGCCGACATCGTGTTGAGAGTTGAATCGAATGACCCGGAAGAGGTCCGGTCCGGGGCGGAAAAGATAGCCTTCGGCAAAAGCAGGCGAATAAAAAGGCGGGAGATGATATGGCCCGTCAAAAAGGAAGGTCATGGTTCTCCGGAGCCTTCGCGGATATCTTTTTATTCACGGGGAAGATGGAGCCTGCTCGGTCCGCACGTCACCCACCTGGGCATACTGATCATTCTGATAGGAGGCATCATCGGCAGCCGCTATTCCATGACCGCAGGAGTGTTCCTAAAGCCGGGCGACAAAACGGGGACCGTCAACATGAAAAACGATATTGCCGTGCAGCTCGGCTTTACAGTGCAGTGCAACAACTTCCGGATCGAGCGCTACGAAAATCAACAACCAGCGGATTTCATCGCCGACCTTTCTATAATCGATGCCGGAAAGGTGGTCAAACAAAAGGAGATCGAAGTCAACAAGCCGCTCTACTACGGGGGTTTCGGCATTTACCAGAGCAGCTATGAAAAGGACCACAAATTCCGGCTTATCGCCCGGCCGACAAAGGACGGAGATACGCTGGGAAAAAACGTGAGGCTCCGGGAGCCATGGACAATTTCCGGCACGTCGGTATCTTTCATGATAGTGGACTATACCCCAAGCTCGCGCGGAATGGGACGCAGCATGGGTCCCCGCGCTATTGTCATCAAATACAAGGACAGGGAACCTGTGAGACAGATATCACTTTTCGAGGAGTTTCCGGAGTTCGACTCCAGGCGCGGCGGTGACTATATGCTTAGTTTCAAGCGAATAGAATCCGGCTACGTGACCGGCCTGCGCTTTATGAAGGACCCGGGCACGCCGGTTATCTGGGCGGGAAGCATTTTGCTTATACTGGGAGTTTTGCAAAGCTTTATGGTAAAGCACCGCCGGGCCTGGCTGATAACCAGAAAGGCGGACGGCGAAGTCGAGCTTGCCCTGGCGGCAAGGTCATATAAGGCAAGGTCCATGCTTTTAGCCTGGGAAGAGAGCGTTGTTGAAAAGCTCCAAAACGAGCTGGGCGCACGTCTCGAAGAACAGAAGGAAGAAAACGCCTCGTCAAAGCTCAAGAAAAAGCGTTCGTCCAAACCATAGCAAAGGAAGCCCGCCATGCTGAAAGCCCTTCCCGGAATAGACAGGATACTCCTCCTCCCGGAGGCGGTGGCGCTCTTGGAAGCCTATAGTCGCGAGCAGGTGGTGGAATGGGCGCGGCAGGCGGTTACTGATCTCAAGGAGGAGCTTCTCGCCGGCGCGGAGATGCCCGTTGGCGAGGACGGCAAGCTCGAAGACGGACTTGTGCTTGCAAAGCTCCTGGAGCACGTGGAGAAGGCCGCCGGTCCTTCCCTGCGGCGGGTGGTCAACGCCACCGGCATTGTTATCCACACCAACCTGGGCAGGTCGCCCTTGGACTCCGACATCAGGCACTCGCTGAACGAGATACTGGGGACTTACTCCAACCTGGAGTACGACCTGGAACAAGGCAAAAGGGGGTCGCGACACGCTCACCTGCAAAGGCTTATTCCCCTGGTTACCGGAGCGGAACAGGGCTTCGTGGTCAACAACAACGCTGCCGCGGTCCTGGTGTCGCTTTCCACCCTGGCTGCGGGCAAAGAGGTCATTGTCTCCCGCGGAGAGCTCATCGAGATCGGCGGTTCCTTCCGGATGCCCGAGATAATCGAGAGCGGTGGCGCCAGAATCCGCGAGGTGGGAACAACCAACAAGACTAGGCTCGAAGACTATGAAAAGGCCATAACCTCGGAGACCGCGCTTATCTTGAAGGTCCACCCCTCCAACTACAAGCTGGAGGGGTTCACGGAAGAGGCGGAGCTAAAAGACCTGGTAAAGCTCGGCGAAGACGCGGGCCTACCTGTAATGATGGACCTGGGCTCCGGCCTGCTCGTCGACCTGGAAGAGTACGGCATTGAAGCGGAAAAGCCGGTGCGATGGTACGTGGAAGCCGGTCCGCACATCGTGACCTTCAGCGCGGACAAGCTCCTGGGAGGTCCGCAGGCGGGCTTCATCGTAGGGCGGGCGGAGTACATCCGGAGAATTCAGAAGAACCCCATGGTAAGGGCGTTGCGAGTGGGCAAGCTTACCATTGCCGCGCTGGAGAAAATGCTGACCGCCTACTTGTCTCCCCGGCCGGAGAAAAGGATACCGACCCTTGCCATGCTCCTGCAAAAGCCGGCCACCATACGGACGCGCGCGAGAAAGATAGCATCCGGAATTAACGATCTCTGGCCGGCAGCCACTGCACGGGTGGAGGCCGACCATGCTTATGCCGGAGGAGGGGCCCTGCCCGCGGAAAAGTTTGCCACCTACGTGGTTACCCTCGAGGTTTCCGGCATGGATGCCACGGAGATTGCCGCAAAGTTCCGGCAGGCCGAGGTGCCGGTTATCGGCAGGATGAAAAGCGGCAGGTTCTGCCTGGATTGCCGGGCCCTTCGTGGAGCAGACGACCGACTTATCAACGACGCTATTCGCGAAATCAAGAAATCGGAGTAGAGATGTCCGGACCACCTACTCTTGTCATGGGCACTGCCGGCCATGTTGACCATGGCAAGACCTCACTGGTCAAGGCCTTGACCGGCGTGGAACTGGACACCCTGGCAGAGGAAAAGACGCGGGGACTTACCATAAACCTGGGCTTTACTTTGTTCGAGACCATCTCCGGATATCCCATCGGGATCGTGGACGTGCCCGGCCACAAACGCTTTATAAAGACCATGCTCGCGGGAGCACACGGCATCGACTTCGTGCTTTTCCTGGTGGCAGCGGACGACTCGGTCATGCCCCAGACCAGGGAACACCTCCAGATACTGCGGCTGCTCGGCCTCGAGCAGGGAATCATCGTGATAACCAAGACGGACCTGGTCGAGCCGGACCTTTGCGAAGTGGTCGCCGAAGAGGTCGCCGAGCTGGTCGAAGGGACATTCCTCGAAGAAGCCCGTCTCGTCTATGTTTCCGCGGTCACCGGCCAAGGCATGGAGGAGTTGCGAGAGGCGATTAACGCCATGGCGCAAAAGATAAGACACCGCGAGCGGGGGGCCTACTTCCGGATGTACGTGGACCGCGCATTTACTATGGCTGGAGCGGGAGTGGTAACCACCGGCACAACCCTTGCCGGCACGGTCTCTCCCGGCGACGAGATCGAGGTCCTTCCCCTCGGCGGCAAAGCCAGGGTCCGCAAGATCGAGGTCCACGGAAAAAACGCGGACAAGACCCGGCCCGCACAGCGCACTGCCATAAACCTCCGACCGGTGGACAAAACCGAGATAAAGCGCGGTGACCTGCTGGCAACCCCCGGCATGGTCAAGACAACCTATATGATAGACGTAAGGCTCGAGGTCCTTGCCGAGATTCCAAGACCGCTGCGGCACTGGACAAGGGTCCGCTTCTACATCGGGACCCATGAAAGCTTCGGCAGGATAGTGCTGCTCGATACCGACCAGGTAGTTCCCGGTGACGCTGCATACGCCCAGATAAGGCTGGAATCACCAACGCCGGCAGTAAACGGAGACCTGTTCATAGTTCGCGATTTCTCGGCGTCGCAAACCATTGGCGGCGGAAAGGTGCTGGACGCCCATCCCACCAAGCACAAACGCAAACGCGCCCTGGTGGTTAATGACCTCGAGCGCAGGGAAAGCGGCTATCTCGAAGAAGTGGTCGAGCTGGAAGCAAAAAAAGCGGGATATTTTATCAACCGAAATGATGTTGCCGGACAAATAGATGCCCCCCGCGACAGGGTGGGGCAGGCAGCGCAGGAGCTGGCTCAAAAGGGAAAAATCATCATCCTCTCTCCAAGGAAAGCTCCCTGGATCATACACCAGCAAGGGTGGGAAAGATTGTCCTCCCGAATCTTCGACGCGCTCCGCAAACATCACCGCGAACTTCCCCAACTGGAGACCGGGCTTTCCGAGCAGGAGTTGCGCGAGAAGCTCGCCCGCGAGACAGGGGCGGACATGCCGGAGGAAGCCTTTCACAGCGCATTACAGCGGCTGGTAGAGGACCGGGCCCTCCGAGTGGTGGAATCAACGTATGCGCTCTCCGAGCATTCCGCGAGCCTTGCCGAGTCGGATGAGGCTGCACTGGCGCGTATCCGGGCCCTGTATGCCGAGAGCCCCCTGTCGCCTCCGCTGACCGAAGAGGTCTACAAACAGACTGAACTGCCCCGCAAGGTTGTAAAGGACTTCCTGGAAAAGCTGATCGAAGAAGGGACCTTGCTGCGGGTGAGCAGGGAATTTCTTTTCGAAGCCGAGGCCGTTCGACAGGCCCGCGACAAGGTGCTAGAATATCTTGACGAAAACGACGGTATTACCGTGGCGGAGTTCCGTGACCTGACCGGGACGACGAGAAAGTATGCGATACCCCTTTTAAATTACTTTGACAACCGGGGAGACACCGTAAGAGACGGCGATTATCGCCGCAAGGGACCGCGGCAAGGATAGGGACTGGTGTCCCTACCGGGCTTCAAACCCGGATGCGGGTAGATAAAACTGCTCGTGGCAGGTTCGATTCCTGCCCTTGCCGCCAT
>CAYQTK010000085.1:0-16224 GCA_964420375.1 uncultured bacterium | reverse complement strand
GTGGCCCATCAGCTTGCCCGCCGGGGGGCCAATCTGATCCTTGCGGATGTGAATGAGGAACTGGCCGAACAAACCTCCAAGGACATAGCGGACAGCGGCGGCAAGGCCAGGGCGGTGAAGCTGGATGTCACCGATTTCGAGGCGGTCAAGAGACTGGTGGACGAGGTGGTCTCGGAACACGGCCGGCTGGATTACATGTTCAACAACGCCGGCGTGGCGGTGTTCAGCCGGACCGAGGAGCACCCCATCGAGGAATGGCATCGGGTGGTCGGCATCAACCTCTACGGCGTGATCCACGGGGTGGCCGCAGCCTACCCGGTGATGGTCAAGCAGGGCTTCGGACACATCGTCAACACCGCGTCCCTGGCGGGCCTGATCCCGGCGCCGCTTGAGATTTCCTACACCGCCAGCAAGTACGGCGTGGTCGGCCTGTCCCATGCCCTGCGCCAGGAAGCCGCGGAGCGCGGCGTCAAGGTCACCGTGGTCTGTCCCGGTTTTATTAATACGCCCATCTACGACAACGCCAAGCTCATCGGCCTCGACCGCGAGAAGGGGACCAGCGCCATGCCCAAGCCGTTCGACGTGGGCAGATGCGCGGATATCATCATCAGGGGCGTCGAGAAGAACAAGGCCACGATTGTGGTTTCACCGCTCGCCGTTATCATGGAAAAGCTGCAACGCTTGAGCCCGGACTTCACCCGCTGGGTGATCTACAACGACCTCAAACGCCGAATGAAGGATTCGTGGAAAGGAGATGACAAATGACTACCCTTATCAACCGACGCAATTTCGTTAAAACCGCAGGCGCGGCCGCGGCCGGAATGACCGCGGGCGGAGCGCTTGCCCGCTCCGCCCAAGCCGGCGCAAAACCCAACGTGTTGCTTATCCTGGTGGATCAATGGCGGGAACGGCGCTGGTTCCCGGACGACGGGGCGAGCCCGGCGGTGAACCGGCTGCGCCGGGAAGGTTTGAGTTTCACCAATCATTTCACTTGCGCGGTCCCCTGTTCGCCCGCCCGGGCCTGCCTGTTCACCGGGCTGCACCTCCCCCAGCACGGCGTCCAGGGGAACATTGACCCCATCGGCGGCACCCCGAGTCTCGACCCCTCGATTCCGACCCTGGGACACGTTTTCAGGCAGGCCGGATACCGAACGCCCTATTTCGGAAAATGGCATCTTACAAACACCAGAGATTACCTGGCAAAGGGTCTGACCGCATACGGCTTCGAGGATTGGCGCGGGCCGTCCCGCGACGGGGTGGCGCTGGAGGGCTTGCTCCATGACGGCCGGTTCGCCCGTCAGGCCGCGCGCTGGCTTGAACATGAAGGCGACAAGGGACCTTGGTTCCTTACCTGTTCTCTCATCAATCCCCATGACATCTGCTGGTACAAAAGGTTCGACGTGCCGCCCCTCATGGTCCCGGACGTCTGCGACCAGTTGCCGGATAACTTCCGCGACTCGCTCGAGGGCAAGCCCCGGATTCAGAAGCAGTACCAGGACGGGTTCGGGAAATTTATGGGAATGACGCCGGACCAGCCGGAAAAAGCCTGGCGCGAGTATATTGATTTCTATTATTACCTGACCCGGAAGGTGGATGAACAGATCGGCAACGTCCTCGACTCGCTTGATCATCTCGGACTCGCCGACAACACCATTGTGATCTTCACCTCGGACCACGGCGAGATGTGCGGCTCGCACATGCTCCAGTCCAAGGGCCCTTTTGTCTATCAGGAGAACAACAACGTGCCCCTGGTCGCGCGCTGGCCCGGCCGCATTGACGCCGGCGCCGAGACCAAAGCCCTCACCCAGAGCGTGGACATCTTCCATACCATGCTCGATCTGGCCGGGGTCCCGAACACCGTGGACCACCTGCCCGGGCGGAGCCTGGCCCCCCTGATCGCCGACCCGGGCAATGAAATAAACCAACACGCGCTCATGAGCTTCAACTTCAATCTGAACTCGACTTTCGCCGGCTTTATCATCCGCGGAAAGGACCCCTCCCAAAGACCCCCCCACCAGGTCCGGGCCATCCACGACGGACGCCACAAATTCGCCCGCTACTTCGATCTCGGCCTGGACGATGAATACGAGATGTACGACCTTGTGAATGATCCCCTGGAAATGCATAACCTGGCCGGAGACCCGGGATACCGGGCCCTGGAAAAGGAGATGGCGGAAAAACTAAAAGAGGCGGAAGCAAAGAAGATGTAATCATGAGGAAGATCAACGATAAAAAATCAGGAATACTCGGCCGCCGCGAATTTGTCAAGACCGCGGGCTCCGCGGCCGCAGGCCTCGGTCTGGCGGCTTCGGGCCTCACGGCGTCCGCCGCGGAAACCAAAAGACCCAACATCCTCCTGATCCTCGTTGACCAGTGGCGGGAACGATGTTGGTTCCCGCAGGATTGCCGCATTCCCGGAATCGAAAAACTCCGGAGCCAGGGCCTGAGCTTCACCAACCACTTCACCAGCGCGGTCCCCTGCTCGCCAAGCCGCGCCACCCTTTTCACCGGGCTGCATCTGCCTCAACACGGAGTGTTCTTTAACGTCGGACTGCAGCGCGTGGGCGCGGACAGCCTTGATCCCTCTTTCATGACTCTTGGGCATCATTTTCAGCAGTCCGGATATCGCACGCCTTATTTTGGCAAATGGCATTTAACCGAAAAGAAGGACTACCAGGAGGTCGGCCTTGCGCCTTATGGTTTCGAAGAGTGGCAAGGCCCAGACCGGCACGGAATGCCGCGGGAAGGAATTAAATACGATTCCAAGTTCGCGGACCGGGCCCTCCAATGGCTCGAACAGAACGGAAGAGCAAAGTCGCCCTGGTTCCTCACCTGCTCCTTCATCAACCCTCACGACGTGATGTTTTGGCCTCGACAATCCATTCCTCATCACTTCGTGCCCGATATCTTCGACCGGCTGCCGGACAATTTCGACGACGACCTGGAAGGCAAACCCCGGGCGCAAAAAATCTGGCAAACAAGAGTGGGCAAAATCCTCAAGGCCATGGACCCCAAAATGCGCGACCGGGCCTGGCTACAGTACCTCGACTTTTATTACCACGTCACTAAGATGGTGGACATGGAGATCGCCCGGCTCCTCGAGGCTCTGGACCGCTTGGGACTTGCTGAAGATACGATAGTGGTGTTTGTTTCGGATCATGGCGAAATGGCCGGCTCGCATCGGCTGACGGGGAAGGGCCCTTTCGCCTATCACGAGAACATCCAGGTCCCGCTCATTGTCCGCTGGCCCGGCCGCGTCCCGGCCGGAACCGAGACAAGCGCGCTCGCCCATACGGTTGACTTCCATCCAACCTTGCTCGATCTTGCCGGCATCAAGGCTACGGTTGATCATCTGCCCGGCAAAAGCCTCGCCCCCGTCATCACCGGCAATTCTGATTTGAATGTAAACGACCACATTCTTATGGCCTGGGGGCTGGGAAGCAATCTGCAATCGGACAGCAGGGTAACTCAACATCTCCTTGACCACTTGTCGCCTTTTAAGGGCGTCCCCATGCAGGTCCGCGCCATTTTCGACGGCCGCTACAAGTTCGCCCGCTACTTCGATCCCGACATGGAAGAAGAATACGAGATGTACGACCTTGTGAATGATCCCCTGGAAATGCATAACCTGGCCGGAGACCCCGGATACCGCACGGTCGAGAAGGAGATGTCCGAAAAACTGAGGGAAGCCGTGGCCCGAGAAATGGCGCCGGTCCCGGCGGGAAGGCGATGAATTCGCGGGAGAGAATCGCCGCGGTTACGGCGCTTGAGGCGCCCGATCGTGTCCCGCTGGCGCCGCTCTTGGACCATTACGCGGCGACCTACGCCGGGATCACCAACGCGCAGTTAATGACGGACGGGAAGAAACGAATTAGCGCCGTTCTAAAAACCATGAACGATCTCGGTCCCTGGGACATGACTTTCCCCGCGGATACGGCCAACGAGATGCTGCTCAAGACCGGGGTCCCGGCGCACGTGAAAATTCCCGGCAAAGACCTTCCCGAAAACGAGATCCACCAGTTCGACGAAAAGGAAGTTTTAAAGCCTGAAGACTACGACCTCCTTCTTGAAATCGGCGCGATCAAGTTCGCCGCGCATGTAAGGCGGAAGCTTTACCCGGAACTGAAGGGCTTCAGGTTCGGCCGGCGGATGTTGAGGACGTTATTCGCATTACGCCGTGACCGCAAGATGATCGAGGAGGCTGGCGCGGTTATGGCGGTTGGTGGCTACTTCCGGATGCCCTTTGACATGTTCTCGTTGGGCCGAAGCATGCAGGAATTTGCCATGGACCTTTTCGACCGGCCGGAAAAAGTCAAGGCCGCCTGCAAACGGATGCACGAAGACATGGCGCCGGTCGCGGTGAGGATGGCGAAACTGGTGGGCGTTCCCCGCATTTTCATCGGCCTCGCCCGGTCGTCTCCGGCCATGATCTCGCCCAAGCACATTGAAGAGTTCGTGTGGCCGTCGCTGAACTATTACGTGAATTTCGCCAAGGACCATGGAATAACGGTCATGCTTCACTGCGACACGAATTGGCAAGGAGCGTTTCCGATGTTAAAAAAGCTCCCTCCCCAATCATGCATCCTTGAACTTGATGGAGACACGGATATGTTCAAGGCCAAGGAAGCTCTGGGCGGCCGCATGTGCATCATGGGCGACGTACCGGCCAGACTCCTGGCATTCGGGACCAGAGACGAGGTATTGCGGTATTGCAAGAGACTGATCGAGGGAGCGGGGCGCGGCGGGGGCTTTATTCTTTCTTCGGGCTGCTCGATCCCGGCCAACGCGAAAGCCGAGAACGTCAAGGCCATGGCCGAGGCCGTCGAGGAATGGGGATACTATTGATGAATAAAACAAAAAAAACCAAACCATCCAAGATAAATTATATCAAACTGTCGGCTTTTATCCTGATAATAGTGATAATAATTATTGTCTCTCACATCCCGCAGGTCAGGGACACGCTCAGCTTTTCAAAGCTCCATGGTCTTGCCGATTCGGCTACGGAGGTTGCCCATAGGCCCTATGGCCCTCCGTTATTCGTGATGGTCTCCGCGGCCGCCCCGCTCCTTCACATGCCGGAGATAGTCGTGGTCGTGCTGGGAGGAATGGTCTATGGGTTCTGGCTGGCATTTTTCCTGACCTGGGCCGGCTGCGGATTGGGGACCACCTGCACCTTCTTGATCTCCAGGTTTTTTCTACAGGACTATTTCAAACCCAAACTGGAGACGAGTATTCTCCAAAAATTCAACGAGCGCTTTGAAAAGGACGGCATTATCACCATGTGCTTTCTGCGGATGATACTGTTCCTTTTTCCGCCGCTGAACTGGCTCATCGGGGCCACCGGCATCAAGACCAGGGATTACATCATCGGCAATTTATTAGGCATTACTCCCTGGCTTCTGGGCGTGCTGCTGGCGGTGAAGAAGATCGAGCAGATAAACTCGCTTGCAGACATTCTCCAGCCCGAATCAATCGCGTTAGTTCTGACATTTATCGGCATATTTCTAATAGTTGTGTATGTCCGAAAAAAATACTTTTTTTCCGTTACAAAGGGGGCTGGAGATGATTGAGACCGATGAGACCGTCGAAATGAGGGAAATAAATGAAGAGAAGAAAAGTCTCTTTCATCATGCCGCTGCACATTAAGAAGGCGAGCATCCTTACCTCGCCTTTCGGCCTTCGGGTGATTATGCCGAGAAAGGAGAAATATCGAGATGAAAGCTAAGGAAAATTTCGAGGGGACTTTCACTCGCATGGCGAGGATGATTTTCGACCAAGAGAGCGGGCGCATGTGGCTTAGTTATCTCCAGGTGGATTTGGAGGTCAAAGACCTGGACACGCAATGGGGCCCGACCCGGGTTACCCATGCGGTGGATTCGGTCAGGGTGAAGATGAAGAAGCGCGGCGGAAACTATAGCGACCCGGTTAATGTCAGCGGCGGGACTCTCGACGCCAAGCTTGATCCCAGGATTGACGCCGGCAACGGTCGGGTCTGCGTTACCTGGTGCGGGTGTCATCCCGAGACCAGGGCCTGGAGAATATTTGCCGCCTGGACCACGGACGGGGAAAGGTGGTCTGAGCCCATAGTCGTAACTGGGGAGAAATCCCAGGCATGCCTCGGAGGGAATGGAAAGACCGAACAAAAGAGCCTTGCCTTGCATCCGGACGTGGCCCTGGGGCCTGATACCAACCAAACCTGGATCGTGTACGAGGACTGGGCCGACGGGTCCGTCAAGCTGATAAAGTTCGATGGGTCCGACGCTAAAGAACCTGTCAAAATCAGCGAGTCCGGCATGAACTTCCGGCCCCGTGTGATCGTGACGCGAAAGGAAGGAAAACACCGGGGCTCGGTTGCCGTGGCATGGGACGCCTACCGGGGCGGCCAATACGACATCTATATGCGCCTTTTGACCCCGGACGGCGAGCTTGGTCCGGAGATGCGCGTGACCCGGAGCGGTCGCTGGGACTCCTGCCCGGATTTAATAGAGGATATGGACGGGAACATCTGGGTGGCGTGGGTTCGCGCCTCCAACCAGCTTTCCGAGATCCATACCATGCGCGATATCCACGTCCGGTTCTTTGATGGCGAGAAATGGATGTGTCCTGCCCCGCCAGACATACTTTATAACACCCTTCCGTTCCGGAGGTTGAAAATCATCTTGGGAACTAAAGGAAAAGAAAAAGGGGAGAATATGCCATGGGGGCATGTGAAAAATCCTCAAGGTGAAGAGAACGAGGCTGGCCGACTCACCTGGTATACCCTTAACTGGTCCCCCCTTCTCCAAGTGGACCGAAGGAACCGGGTCTATGTTTTTTACCGGACCGGAGACCCGTTGTTGCCCCCCTTGTACAACCACCTTGACTACCGGGTTTACGAAGGAGACCGGTGGAGCAAACCGCGAAGGATCAAGCTGGGCCGGGGAATGAATCTCATGCGCGGGCTATACGACTTTACCATCGCGATAAACGACCGGGATACCATTGAGGGATTCTGGGACCAGTTTTATATTGTAGGCAAGGTGTTATGGTCTGTTTGGCCTCTGAAGAGCGCCGGGATAACGGCCATGGATGGCGGGAGATTCAACGTCCAAGGGGCAGTATCCGAGGACCTCGAGCATCAAGGATGGCCCGTCCAAGAAACCATCGAGCCGAGACCAGAGATAGAAATAAACCGCGAGCGGCGGTTCCTCGTTTTCGGAGACACACATACTCATTCCTCGACCTGCGACGGGGCCGACCCGACCGACCATTATTTCCACTTTGCCCGGGACAAAGCCAGGTTGGACTTCTTTGCCGTCTCCAACCTTGCTTTCTTCATCTGTAACACCCCTGGGGTCGAGGCTTATCTCAATCTGCTTCCCAAAATCTTTACCAGCAACGATTTCGTCTGCTTCCATGCCTATGAATTCCTCAATGGCGCCGAGGGCCATCGGGTAGTCGTGTTCGAAGGCAGCGATAAACCCGCCTTCCCTTGGGGCATGTTCAACACTCAGCGGAAAAACCAGCTTAACACCACGAGCCAACTCTATCGCTTCATGCACCGCTTCGCTGAAAGCCCAGAGGAGCGGGTGTTGATTACCTCTCACAATAATCTGATCGTGGGCAATGATTTTACAGGATACGATGAGTCCCTGGAGCCGCTATACGATGTGTCCAGCCTTCAAATCGCCGCGGAAAAAACCATGGAGGAATACAAGGCCGAGGGCGAAGCGGTTGAAGACAACAACATCATCCGGTTCTTAAAATTCATTCAGAAGCTTCCCGTTGGCGGAAAGCGATCACCGGAGAACAAGTGGTATTCCAACTGGCGCCAATGTCTCAAGGCCGGCCTGCCCCTGGGAGCGTATGGCGGTTCCGACGCCCACTGCACAAACAGCGTGGGGTGGGCAATGGCCGGACTGTGGATCCGGGAGAAGAGCAGGAAGGCCATCTTCGATGCCATGTTCGAGCGCCGCTCCATCGCCCTGGACAACCAGCTTCGGCTGATTGACACCTATAATACCGTGCCTTATTTAGGCAACATCAAGAAAAACCCTCCCACACTCCGCATGGACATCAGGTTCTGGCTGGAAGGGCATTTCATGGGAGAAAGATGTCGGATCATATCGGCCCCCACTGCTCGGGCTTATGTCCAGAGCCAGGATCCGGGCGACCCTGTGAAACAAATCGTCTTCGTCAAAGACGGTAGAGAGGTCCACACCGAGAAAGCTAAGGGGGAAACTCATCTGGAAGCCCTATGGTCAGATGATAATTGGACTCTCGCCAAGCATTACTATTACATCCGGGCCGAGTTGGAAAGTGGCGCTCTGGGGTTTTCGTCGCCAGTTTTCGTCAACTACACCGATTCAGAAAAAACGGACGGTAGGTGAAGGGAGGTAAAAGGTATGAGTACGAACCCAATGGGAAACGTTGTGTTGACCGGGGCATCTACCGGCATTGGCAGGGCTGCGGCATTGCTGCTTGACGGGATCGGCTACCGCGTTTATGCCGGCGTCCTCCAGGAGCAGGAGGCGGAGAGTCTGCGGCAGGCCGCTTCGGAGAACCTCGTGCCGGTAATTCTTGACGTAGTAAATCCTCAGCAGATCGCCGAAGCGGCCCGCTTCGTGACCTCAACGCTGGGGCCGGACGAAGGAATTCTGGCCCTGGTGAATAACGCGGGAGTAATATTTCCGGGTCCCCTCGAGTTCCTCCCGCTCAAAGACTTGCGTTATCAATTCGAGGTCAATGCCATCGGGCCGATTGCTGTATCCCAGGCTTTTCTCCCCCTCATCAGAAAAGGAAGGGGTCGGATCATCAACGTCAGCACGAGCGGCAACACGTTCCCGCTGCCTTTTGTGGCTTCCTATCAGGCCTCGAAAACGGCTCAGGAAGTGCTCGCCAGCGGGCTCCGACGTGAACTGCTGCCATGGCGAATTCCGGTAGTAACGGTCAAACCACTTATGCCCCGTACACCAATGTGGGACAGGGGATTCGAAGCGGCCCAGAAAACATTGGACTTGATGCCGGAATACGGCCGACGATATTACGGTGATGCTTTTCAGCGAGGATTCCGTTTCATGACCCAGCGCGGCCGACGGCGCACGCCGCCGGAGGAATCCGCCCGATTGATCGTCCGTGCCATCCAGGACGTGCGGCCGCGGCGCGTGTACTTTGCCCGTCTGAGTTCGCGGATAATTATGGGACTGATTCGGCTGTTGCCAGAAGCCGTCATTGACACGGCAGTGCGACATTCTCTCAAACCTAAATCGTCGAAGGGAGAAAACCATGAATAAGTTATTTTATTGGCTGATGACTCGGTTCGCCGACTCCGAGAGTGAGAAAGGGGCCGCAACAATGAAGCTAACAACGTCAGTCTTGATATTCTTACTCGCCTCTCTCCTCACCGGCGCCTTCCCGGTTGCCGCGGCAGGCGCTTACCCTCAGACCATAACGACCACCAACCCCTTCGTCAACCTGCCTCGGCCCTCGGACGATCCGCGCTGGCAAGAGGCCTTTTCCCACTGGGACAATCGGGACCAGGATGAGGAAGTCCAGGCCGCGGTGCGCATTTTCGAGCAGCTTGCCCGGGATTATCCCGACCGGTCGGAGTCCCACCTTTGGCTGGCCCGGTCTTATTACCTGACCGGAATGCGCTTGCGGGGAGAGGACCAGGTGGCGATGATGAAAAAGGCGGCCGCCTCCGCCGCCCGGGTACTGGAAATAGACCCCGAAAACCTTTATGCCATGTACTGGCGCATGTGCGCGTTGTCTTTTTATCATGATTTATCCGAGGAAGATTTAAACATTGTCAAAAAGGTCCGTGCGGCATTCAAGGGGATAAGAGAGCTCCCCGTGCCCACGGACGACCCGCTCTGGGCCGCGGCCATCGCTCATTGGGACGCCAGGATGCAAAGAGAGGAGGCGCTCCAGGCGATCGAGGTTTTCAAGGAACTCGAAAAAAAGCACCCGCGGCGGATCGAACCCAAGCTCTGGCTCCTTCGCTCTCATTTCTGGATGGCATACCTCGAGACGGCGGAAGAGGACAAGGCCCGTTGGTGCATGTTGGCGTACGAATGGGGCCAAAAGGCCATAAAAATCGAACCGCGCAACCCGATGGCGAATTATCTGACCGCGGTCTCCATCGGCATGTATTGTTCCTATACTTCCACCAGCGCCGCGGTCTACTACTCGTATGGGAATTACAAAAGACTGATGGTAGTGCTCGAGGAGGAGCCAACCTGCTATTATTGCGGCACCTCCGCCTTTTTAGCCGCTTCCATCCCCCGCAACAGCGCCGTTCTGTCAAAGATGCTCGAGCTAGTTGGCTTCCATCAGGAGTTGGTCATAAGGATGGCCTCCTTTGCTGTGGTGTTCGCACCGGACTGCTTGATGAACCACTATGCGTTGGGGGAGATGTACATATTTCTCGGCCAGAGAGATAAAGGCAAGGCCTCGCTTAAGAGGGCGATCAACTCCGATCCGACAATCCTGAAAAATATGGAGCCGGAAAACCGCATGGCCCAGGAGATGGCAAGGAAGCTGCTGGATGAAACCAAGGCAACCAAAGATGATTGAAACCGATCTCCTGATAATCGGCAGCGGTTTTGCCGGACTGTGGGCCGCGATCGCCGCGAAGGACAATGGAGTCGAGAATGTAACTCTTGTGGACAAAGGCGCGATCGGCATGTCCGGCCAATCCAGGATGGCCGCCGGGGCCACGATCTACTGTCTGCCAAAACACGACAACGATCTCTGGCTCAGGGATTTTGTCGAAGCCCAGCGATACCTCTCCAGGCAGGACTTCGTGGAAGATATCATCAACACCTCCTATTCTCGCCTGATGAAACTGGAGTCGTGGGGCGTCCAGTATCGCAGGACCACGGTAAGGAAAAAATATTTCACGTTCCCCTCTCGCGGTTTCAAGCATATTCAAATGCTGGTTTTCCCTAAATGGAAACAAAAAATCGGAGGCTCGGCCGTGGTCGGCGCGCTGCTGGCGCAAGTGAAAAACAGGAAAATGGGTTTTCACTCCAAGACTCTAATTACCGGTCTGCTAAAGCGGGATGGGCGCGTGGCGGGAGCCGTCGGCGTCAACAGGGTTACGGGCGCGCCCGTCGTCTTCAAAGCCGGGGCGGTCATTCTTGCCGGCGCGGATTGCAGCTTCCGCGGGCAATATGCCGGCGTGGCGCAAACGACGGGCGACGCTTTCAAGCTGGCTTACGACGCGGGCGTCCGGCTCTCCAACATGGAGTTCCTGGCCGTGAACACCGGACCGCCCGAGTATGGATTCGAGGGCACGGGCGTGGCCGCGCGCTTCGGCGGCGGTTTCCTGAACAAAGAAAAGCAGAGGTTCATGCGTGGCTGCCATCCCGATGGAGACCTGGCGGAGATCTGTTACGTGGTCCAGGCCATGGCCGATCAGGTCGTCAAGGGCAAGGGACCGCCGTTTTACCTGGACATGTCCAAATGGCCGGGCAGCCTGATTATCAGGAAGTCGCTGGAGGGCCTCGGCGGTTTCATGCCCCTGAACCTGAAGAAGCTCAAGGACGCCGGGGTCCCCCTGTTCAAGAAACCTCAACCATGGGCCCCGGCCATCCAGAGCCTTCGCGGCGGCGTGCGCACCGATCTGGATTGTATGTCCGACCTCCACGGCCTGTTCGCCGCGGGCATGTCGCAGGCATTGGACCCGGGACTTTTCAACGGCTGGTCAAGCATGAGGGCCATGTGGTCCGGCGAGAAGGCTGGAGAAGCAGCGGCTAACTTCCTCAAGCAGGCGTCCGATGTCGAGCCAGAGTTCGGCCAAGTCCAACTCGAAATGGCCCGGGCCACGGCCCCGGCTACGAGACGTCTCGGAGGACGGACCCCAGATGAAGTGTGCGAGCGGTTGCAGCGGGTGCTCTTCCCGTACACCGTGTGTATAAAAAAAAGCGAAGACAGCCTGAAGATGGCGCTCTGCGAAGTCGAAAATATCAGAGACGAAGAATTGCCGGCTCTTTATACCGAAAATCCGCACGAGACGATCAAGGCGCATGAAACCGCCAGCATGGTCCTTTCCGCCGAGCTGTTCCTCCGCGCCTCTATCGAACGCCGGGAGACCAGGGGAGACCATTGTCGGTCGGACTATCCCGATAGAAACGATAACCAGTGGCTTAAATGGATTAATCAAAAAAAGGGCGATAACAAAAAACCAATTATTGAGACCGAGCCGACGCCACTCGCAAGCTATAAATACAAACCCCGCCACTGGGAGGAAGGAGGTGATTGATTTTCTGGACGAGTCAAAATGCAACGGGTGCGGCAAATGCGTTGAAAGCTGCCCCATGGATGTTTTCCGCCTCGACAAGGGAAAGAAGAAAGCTTATGCGGCCTACCCTAACGACTGTCAGACTTGCTTCTGTTGCGAGCTTGATTGCCCTGTAGCCGCAATCAAGATAAGCCCGTTCTGTCATGAGAGAATTCATGTGTGGCGAGGAAATGAATAACGGCAACCGAAAAATCATCTTCCGTTATTCATTCAGAGTATGTCTGCTGGGTTACACGTCATGAGGCAATTTAAACGACGTTGAAGCTTTTGAGGAGGAGAATTTGGCATGAAAACTTTAAGGGAGCTTGTAAAGACTGGCAAGGCTCAAGATGCTGCGGAGCGGGTTAAGGTTTTGCTTGAACAGGGTCATAAGCCCGGGGACATACTGAAAGAGTCATTAATTTCGGCTTTGGATGAGGTTGGCGACCTCTTTCAGAAGGGAGAATATTTTGTTCCGGAAATGCTTGTAGCAGCTAGAGCCATGCAAAAAGGGCTTGATGTATTGAAGCCCAAACTGGTAGAGGCTGGGATCGAACCTATAGGCAAGGTAGTAGTGGGGACTGTAAAGGGCGACCTTCACGACATCGTGATAATGGCGCTTGAGGGAGCGGGCTTGGAAGTTATCGATTTGGGAACGGATGTGCCGCCCACTGGGTTCGTACAGGCCATTAAAGAACACAAGCCGCAAGTCGTTGGTCTGTCCGCGTTGCTTACGACTACGATGCTGGCAATGAAGGATACTATCGAAGCTATAAGAAATGCTGGTCTGCGCGATAAAGCGAAGCTCATGGTTGGCGGGGCCCCCATCCGGCAAGAATTTGCGGATGAAATTGGCGCAGACTATTACGGGCCGGACTCGACTTCGGGAAGAAATTATGCGCGTAATGTGGTTGCTGGCCAAGCGTAGAAAGATTGCGACGATAAATTACGTATTCGGTTTTGGCCATGACGTGATGATGAACGGGATGAAGCAGGATATGTGATACAGTGAAAAGCGGGGGCGCTCTATTTGCCTCTGAGCCAAGACAACCGCATGCTCAAAAAACTGCGCGTCGCCCGGACGGAATAACCAGAGGCTCGAGCGCGGTCCAGAGCATCTAATCATTTGCTATAGAGAAAACAAATAAATACGGAGGATCAAGATGATGAGAAGCAAAGTTGCGATGTTTGTCGGGAGTGCCCGATTCACATGGAGGCCGCTGACAACACCGCAAAATGCGGCTTCTGGGAAAACGGGACTTCAGGTTTGAATAGAAAGAAATCCCTATATGGGGACCTACCGGCCCCCCTGATTAAATCTAAGACGGACTGCTTATGATGAATAAAAACGATCTTAAGCCTTTTTTCGAACCTCAAGCCGTTGCCGTTGTGGGAGCGCCCCGCAAGCCGGGCTTTGGATACTCGCTTCCCCTCCAGTTCAAGGAACAGGGCTGGGTGGAGAGGACGTTCCTCGTTAATCGCAACGGCGGTGAGTTGCACGGATACAAGGTCTTGAAAAATATAAGCGAGTTGCCGGACCATGTTGACCTCGCCATTGTCCTTGTGGGGGCAAAGCTGACCACGACGGTGGTGAATGAAATCGGGGCAAAGGGCATTAAGCATCTGATCATCCAGAGCGCCGGGTTCGCGGAAACGGGAGAGGAAGGCCAGGCGTTGCAGAAAGACCTCCAACAGGCCGCGGTCGAGCGGGGGATCAGATTGATGGGCCCCAATTGCGTCGGCCTGGTCAACACGAGAAATCGGTTTACCACCATCGAGGTCGTGGAGGAAGCATTGACACCAGGTCCCCTTGGTATTATCGCCCAGAGCGGGGCCTTTGGAAACGTGTTGCTCGATGAAATCCATCAACGGGGGCTGTTCATCTCCAAAGCGGTGACCCTGGGAAACCGTGTGGACGTGGATGAAAGCGAGATCCTTGAATACCTCCATCGGGACCCGGACACCCGCGTGATCATGATGTACCTGGAAGGGGTGAACGATGGGAGGAGATTTCTTGGGACACTCGATAAAGTGACCCGCGACAAACCTGTCCTGATCCTGAAAAGCGGCCGTACGGACAGGGGCCAGGCCGCGACCTCGTCCCACACTGGAAGTTTGTCCGGCCGGGACGAACTCTTCGAAGGGGCCGTGGAGCAGGGAGGGGCAATTCGATGCCGGACGCTGGCCGAGTTGATAGCAATGGCCCGGGTTTTTATCACCCAGCCCTTGCCCGCGGGACCTCGCCTGGGAATAATCACTTCGTCGGGGAGTCTCGGAGCGCTGGCGGTCGATACGGCTGTTGACAATGGACTCATTTTGCCTTCTCCCTCAATGCGGCTTGTCGAGTCCCTCAGGGAGAACTCTCCCCAATGGATGAGCATCGGCAATCCTTTGGATGTGGGACCGTCGGGGCAGTACCCGACTTCGCTGGTGGAGTTTGTAAATGATGATAGTTTCGACATGATCCTGGCCGTTATGATTGTTCCTTATGCGGTGGTCAAGCGAGCCAAGCAATTGGGCGTCTCCGCAAAAGCATGGTTCGGCGATATCAGAAACTCACGAGCGGGGGCGTCCGAAAAACCCATGGTGGTCGCCATGGTTGGCGCACGGGAATTCCGTGAGGAAATAACCGAGGTTGCGGGTCCCGGAATTCCCGTGCTTGATTCTCCCGAACCGGCGGCAATGGCGCTGTCCGCGCTGTGGAAATATGCGAGGCAAAGGTCAAAATCAGGATCAGCCGCGCCGGAACGGCCTCGGAAATAAGAGGATTGGCGAATGAATTCCAAAGAACGCATTGATGCTGTCATTAACCTTGAAACTCCGGACCGCGTTCCGCTGGCCCCGTTGCTCGATCATTACGCGGCAACTTACACCGGGATCACCAACGCCGAGTTGATGATGGACGGCGACAAGCGGATTCAGGCCGTGCTCAAGACCATGCGCGAACTCGGGCCCTGGGACATGACCTTTATCGCCGACACCGCCAACGCCTTTCTCTTGAAGATCGGCGTGCTCCAGAAACTCAAGCTTCCTGGCGTGGACCTGCCCGAAAACGAGATCCATCAGTTCGTGGAGACAGAATTACTCAAACCTGAAGACTACGACAGGCTCGCCCGGATCGGCTTCTCCCGGTTCATGCGGGCCGTCTCCGGCCACAATCATCCCGAGACCCGGGGCCTCAGTGGAATCCCCCGCATGATCGGGGCGCTTATCGAGATGCGCAGACACCGGAAGCTGGTCGAAAAAGCGGGCGCGGTCATGGCCTGCGGATTTATCCATCCCGGCCCGCTGTTCGAGGCCTTCTCCTTTGGACGCGGGATCGGGCCGATCAGCCTGGACCTCTACGACCGGCCGGAAAAAATCAAGGCCGCCAGCAAGGCATGGATCAAAAGCTCGACTCGGCGCGCCATCGCCTGCGCCAAGCTGATCGGCGCGCCCCGTGTGTTTATCGGGCTCTCCCGGTGCTCGCCGGCCACCATCTCGCCAAGGCACTTCGAGGAGTTCGTGATGCCCGAGCTCGAATACATGGTCCATGTCATGATCGAATCCGGGATCACCCCGCTCCTCCATTGCGACACCGACTGGAGCCGGGGCCTCGAGTTTTTCAGGAGGCTCCCGGCAAAAAAGTGCATCCTCGAGATCGACGGCTTCACCGACATCTTCAAGGCCAAAGAGATTCTCGGGAATCACATGTGCATCATGGGCGACGTGCATCCCTACCTCCTGGCCTTTGGCAAACAGAACGATGTTATGGCCTATTGTAAACGTTTGATTCAGGAGGTCGGCAAGGGCGGCGGCTTCATTCTCTCATCCGGCTGTTCAATCCCTGCCAATGCCAAGTCCGAAAATATTAAAGCTATGACGGAAGCGATAGATGAATGGGGTTGGTATTAAAGCCTGTTTAAAGAGAGTTAAAACGCCAACGATCTTCTTTCATATGCTACTGTTTTGATGCTATATTT
>CAYQTK010000084.1:0-16279 GCA_964420375.1 uncultured bacterium | reverse complement strand
ACAGTTCCGTTCGGCGGCGAAAATGTCGAGCCTAAAAATATGCGCTTATTTTGGGGCTAGTGTGTTGTCAAGGCCACACTGACGCATAATGTGCGAGCGACTGATATCGCGACTAAAAGTCGCTCGCACGAAGAAGATCGGTCTTGTAAGCGACGAAAAACGCTTGACAGAGCGCCAGAGTTTGTTCACAAGTGTTATTGTCACTTTCAAAAGACAGTTCTTGTGCGGGCCGCTTCAGCCGCGAAATGCACGTGTTCAAGCTCAAACTCCTGTAAGCTTATTTCTACAAAAATAAACAGATGGCGGGAGACTTTGAAATATCAATCCGAGAAACAGTACCTTTCTATTATAGCGGGGGATGCCTTTTCCCAGTCGTCGATTTTTTGCAGCTCTTCTCTGTCTATGAAGTAGGCATCCTCTCCCTTGGAAAAGACAATTTCATACACGTAATCAGTGCCGATTCTGGAGAAGACCTGTTTCAGATACCCGGACAGCTCTTCGGGCGGTTTGAGTATGCCTGCACTCACGTAAACCCTGAACTCGGTGAACCTGTTTACTGTGACCTCGATTTTCCAGTGGTCGGGCAGAACGTTCTCGAACATCTTTTTGAGCGCCAGTCTGATGTCCAGCCTCGGGTCAAGCGCTACCCTGTCCAGTTTGTCCGCACCATAATTGGAGGAGAGAATCTTTTCATGCTCCTTGAGGTTTTGTTCCTTTTGCTGATCGAACTCCTTTTTCATACTTGACAACTTGGTATCGTGCTCTATATCGGCATTATTCTTGGAATAGGCGAAATACATACCAATAGTCAAATGCGCAATGATTATTCCCGCTATGACCAATATTAATCGAGTTGTCATGACTTCCTCCCCGGGTTGCCGAGATTAATCGTAAACATTCTTTCTCACTCTCCATACATCCTGGACCTCTGCCCGGCTTATGTCCTCCCAGTCCGCCTTGTAATCCCGGCTGGAAACCGTGAACGTGTCCCGCGTTTCTTTCCTGTCCGGCTTCCCCTTTTCCTTGATGATGGATACGTCCTGGCACATGACGTAGACCCGGTAAATGTTGTGAGGTTTTCCGAATCTGAACAGGTCGAGCATTATACCGGCAGCCGTCTTTTTTACCTCCCGGACCATGCAGGGGAAGCAGTCTTTATATCTGTCGGAGAATTTTTTCTGGACCTCCTTGTATGGAAAAGCCACGGTGACCTCATAGCCCCGCCTCTTCTTCTCCACCATGTAACCGGAGCGGGGAGGAACAGCCAGTTCGGCAATGTTTTCCAGGGCCGTTTTGGGGTTCATGTCCGGGCTGTTTTTTATCTTTTGCATCTGGAGAAGATTCTGTTCGGTCTTAGTGTGGGCATACTCGGGAGCCATGCTCATACGTTCGTCGAACTCGCGCTGTCTCTTCCGTAGCGCCAGGTTCTTTTCAGCGGCCCGCGCAATGACCTCCATTTCTTTTTCGAGCTTTTCCTCCTGTTCCAGGAGCTTTATTGCTTGGAAGGATGCAAGCACCTTCTCTTCTTTCTCGTATTGGTTTACCTTCTTTACGTAAACGGCGGTTTGAATGATAAGGTGAAGAAATACGGTTGCCGTTCCAGCGATGAGCACGATCAAGAAAACAAATTGCTCGCGCTCCATGGATTTTTTCGATTTGACGCTTTTACTCTTTTTGGGCGCCGGCTTCTTGGATGAAATGGTTGGGCTCATCTTCCGCTCCTTATTCTTACTTCTTTATTTATTAGCATTGTCCATCAGGGTGTGTCAACTCCACCCTTTTCATGCCGGCGAGAACGAAGGGATACCCGAAGATGAACAGAGTTTGCGTACTTCGGTCAATCAAATTAAAATTAATTAGTGCCCGTTGCGAAACGGAGGTTTAATTTACTTTTGCGGCGCTGTTTTGGAGTGCGGCAGCAAGCTGTCCGCTTTTTCCGCCGGGAAGCTTGCTTGTCGGAAATTTGCCCCACAAGATGCTCACAGCTTACGAGGCGCCTGTTTGTAAGTTCCGGCAAGCCGGAACTTATGAAAGCGAAAGCAAGCTCTCGCACTCCCAAAACGGAGTCTCGCATCGGGAACTAGTTATTCGACAGGTTGAGGAGGTAATCCAATGACAGTAACAGCCATAGTAGCGGACCCGGTTTTTATGAAGCACGATACCGGCCCGGGCCATCCCGAAAGCCCCGAGCGCCTGGCCGCCATATACAAGCTCCTGGAGGAAAAGGGTCTCATGGAGACCCTGGAAAAGACACCCCTGCGGGAGGCCGACCCGGAAGAGATATCCCGTATACATACACCAGAGCACGTGGAACGCGTTAAAGCGACCTCTGAGGAGAAGCGGTTCTGGATGGACGGGGACACCCCCACCAGCAGCGGCTCCTACCGCGCCGCCCTGTTGGCCGCGGGCAGCGTGCTTAACGCAGTGGACGCGGTGGTCTCCAGGGAGGTGGACAACGCGTTCGCCCTGGTCCGGCCGCCGGGCCACCACGCGGAAAAGAACCAGGCCATGGGGTTCTGTCTTTTCAACAACGTGGCCATAGCCGCCCGCCATGCCCAGAAGCGCCACAACATAAACCGGGTCCTGATCGTGGACTGGGACGTACATCACGGCAACGCCACCCAGCACAGCTTTTACGATGACCCGAGTGTGCTCTACTTCTCCACCCACCGGTTCCCCTTTTATCCCGGCACCGGCGCTCTTGACGAGACGGGCTCAAAAGAAGGGGCCGGTTACACGGTGAATATTCCTCTTTCCGCGGGTTGCGACGACTCCGTGTTCGACGCCTGTTTCAGACAGGTGCTGGTCCCGGTGGTCCGGTCTTTCCGGCCGGAACTCGTCCTGGTCTCCGCGGGGTTTGACACCCACCAGTTCGATCCTCTGGGAGGGATGAGGGTCAGCGATCAAGGTTTCGGCAGGCTTATGGGCATTATACTTGACCTGGCCCGCGAACACTGTGACGGCAGGGTATTGCTGACACTGGAGGGCGGATACCACCTGGAAGGCCAGGCTGAAAGCGTGGCTGAGGTGCTTTCCGTGTGCAAAGGAGACAAAGAGCCCGAAGCTTCCGAACTGGAGCCTCCCGAAGGCATCATCAAGTCTTTGGACAAAGTTAAAGAACGCCTGGGAGAGGTGTGGCCCGGCATTGGAGAGGCATAATGAAAACAATTCCATGGAAACTCCTTTCCGGCGCAGCCATTCTCACGTGGTGCCTGCTTTTAGCCGCCGGCTGCGCAGAAGGAGACGACGAGGACCCCGCTCGCATTAAGGACCTTCATTTCTTCGAGATCGCCGACAACTTGATCCGCGGTAATCGGGTCTCCTCCGGCAATACCGTGAAACAGCCGGACACCCGCATGCTTGCCTGGACAGCGCCGGGCGACGACGGTTACGACGGCAAAGCTTCCCTTTACGACATCCGCTACATAAAGCAGGATGACCTGGAGAGATGGGGCATGGATGATGCCGGCCGGGCCATGGAGAAAAAGTGGGATGATGCGCGGGAGTTACGCGGAGAGGACTACCCCCGAAAAGGAGGGTCCCTGGAGCAGCTTCTGCTTCCCCGCATTAGTGCGGGCGAGACTCTCTGGTTTGCCATGCGCACCAGCGACGAGGTCGGACACCGGCCGGGGATCAGCAATGTAGCCGGACCTTTCCGCATACCCATCCTGGAGATACCTCTCCGGGAGGCTGCCGGGCAAACCGTGGACGGATACGGCCGAGCAGTGTCATCCGCGGGTGATGTGAACGGCGACGAGGTGACCGATTTCCTGGTTGGCAACACGGTAAGCGGACGGGTAACACTGACCGCGGGCGTAAAGATTTCCGGCCTGTTCGAAAAAACCCCGAACGTCCACGGAGTAAAGGCGCTCTCTGTAATAACCGGGCTTAGTCCCTTCATGACCGTGAAGGGAAACACCGCGGACGGCTTCGGCTCGGCGGTCTCCGGCATTCACCGGATTAATGACGACTCGATCTCCGATGTGGCAGTGGGCGCCCCCGCCTATGATGGCGGCAAGGGAGCGGTTTACGTGTTTTACGGCAGCAAGGACTTGCCGCAGACCATGGACGCCGACACCCTGGAGGGCAAAACCGGCAGCCCCTCGGGAAGGCTGCTGACAGGAGAAGCATCGGGAGACAACTTTGGCTCGGCTGTCTCTCCAGCCTTTGACCTGGACCTGGATGAAAACGCCGAGTTTATAGTGGGTGCTCCCGGTGCTTTCGGCACGGGCGCAGTCTACGTCTTTCGGGGCAAGGACCTGGCCTCGGGCAGCGCCTCCCAGGCCCTGCTCACCATAAAGGGAGAACAGCCGGGAGACGAGTTCGGAGCAGTGGTCTCGAGCATAAGCGACGTTAACGGAGACGAAATACCCGACATTGCAGTGGGCGCGCCCGGCCACGATGGAGACAAGGGGGCGGTGTACGTTTTCTACGGAGGAGACGCGGGTGCAGCGCGTTTCCAAAGCATAAGTCCGGGCCCCGCTGTGCTTGATCCGGCTTCAACTCCCGCGGACGTGACCATCCGGGGCACGATTTCGGGCGGCCGTTTCGGCAAAGCCGTTGCCGCGGGCGGAAACCTTTCCGGCACGGAGGACGCGTATTACGATTTTGCGGTTTCCGGCGGAAGCACGGTTTACGTTTTCTTTGGAGGAGTGTCTTCTCTCATACCTTTCCCCCTGCAAGGCTCCGCTGTGGAGGGGGTGGACAACGAAGCTTCGGCGCGGCTGTCCGGCCCTCCCGGCGAGGACTTCAGTGCGGATATTGCCGGTGTAGGAGACATCAACCATGACGGTAGAGACGACCTGTTGGTGGGGGCTCCTGCCGCTTCCCGGTGTTATCTGTACACCGGACCGGTAACCGAGGGCATGGCCTGGTCCGACCCGGAGGTTATGACGTTCGAGGGCGAGACGGGCTCGGGGTTCGGTTTCCAGGTCTCCGGTGTGGGTGACGCCAATAAAGACGGTTTCGATGATTTCCTGGTGGGCGCTCCTTATCTGGGCATCGGCTACTATCGGTTTTAACCTGGGTGTCCAATAAAGCGGCCTGCGCGCTTAAAAAAGGCGGAAGAAAGTGCACCACCGATCAGGTTATGTCAACTTCAGCTTGAATATCGGTTTTTCGAGAAAGGGAGCCATGGTTCACGCAAGAGCTTCAGTCGGAAAGATATTACTGATCGCGGTCTTGGGCGCGGCTTTTATCAGCGGGCTCTGTTCGTGCGAGCAGAAGTCGGATAAGAAGGACAAGGAGCTCCTGAACAAGCCGTCGGAAAAGCTCACCCGCGAGGAGCTTGGCCGGTTGGCTGTAGTTATAAGGACCAACATGGGGATATTCAAGATCGGGCTTCGTCCTGATTGGGCGCCCGAAACCGCGCGCATTTTTGTACGTATGGTCCGTTCCGGCATCTATGACGGCAAGCAGTTTCACGAGGTCCGGCCCAAGGTATGGATACGGGGCGGTGGTCCGGAAGAGGACAACATTTTAGCCGAGCCGGTTCCCCTGGAAGAGCCGCCCGAGCCGGTAGACGAGGTCCGCCACCATGTTGGCGCAGTTGGTCTTTACCATCCCGACTTCATGCCGGACAAGGGAGGAGTGCAGTTTTACATCATGTTGAAAAATAATCCCCGGATGGATGGCGGATACAATGCCTTCGGCGAGGTGATCGAGGGAATGGGCGCAGTAAAGAGGATCAGCAACGTGCCCGTCACCGGCAGGCACGGTCAGCCGCGTCCTTACATGCCTATAACCCAGGTAGTTATCCAGAGGGCCTACCTGGAGATGAAGTAGAAAAGATGTCAACAATAAAAAAGATAGTGGCAGGCGCCGGCATAGGTGTATCAAACCTGGCCACATGGTACGCCGGGCAAGTAGCAGGCAGACCGAACGTACTGGAGATCGAGCTCTCCGGCAGGGTGGAAGAGGCCCGGCTTTACGGATTATGGCAAAGGTTCATGCCGGCGGGAGCGGGAATGAGGGACCTTCTCTCCGTTGTGGACCTGGCCGGCAAAGACGAGGCGATAAAGGCACTGGTGCTTAAGGTCTCCGAGCACGACATGGAGTGGGGAAGGATTGAAGAGCTGGGCATGATGATCCATCGCTTCCGGGAAAACGGCAAGTACGCCCTGGCATACCTGGAAGCACCCGGAAACCTCGATACCATGCTGGCTGCAGCATGTGACAAGGTGGTCCTTCCACCGGGCATGCCCCTCCATCTTACCGGACTGTTGAGCGAAGTGCTCTACATGAAGGGGATGTTGGACAAGCTCTCCATCCAGCCCGAGCTCTTCCAGGCGGGAAAGTACAAGTCCGCGGTCGAGCCTTTTACCAGGAACGGCATGTCGCGCGCCCACCGCGAGGCAGTGGAATCGCTCCTGGACAGCATCTTCGATCACTGGGTGGAGGCATTGGCAGCCGGCCGCGGCATGAGCGGGAGGGATGTCAGGGACCTTATTGATGAAGGCCCCTGGATCGCGGAGGAGGCCAGGGAACAGGGCCTGGTGGACGAGAATCTTTACCACGACCAGGTGGACGACTACCTGCAGAAGTGGCTGGGCATATCCCCCCGGAGAATTTCCATGGACCGCTACCTGAAGGTGTTCGGGCCGACAGCTTCCGTGACCGATCCCTGGAAGAAGGTTAAAGGACTGGCCATACTGAACGCCTGCGGTCCCATTCACGGGGGCGAAAGCCGCTACATGGGGCCCGGCGACAGCACCACAGGCTCCGACACTTTCCGCAAGGCACTGGACAGTGTCCGGGAGGACGAGAGCATAGCGGCCGCAATCATCCGGGTGGACAGCCCCGGCGGGTCCGCGGTTCATTCCGACCTTATCTGGCGCGACGTGGAAAGGCTTGCCCGCACCAAGCCGGTGGTGGTGTCCATGGCCGACGTGGCAGCTTCCGGCGGCTACTACGTGGCCATGCCCGCCCATCACATCGTGGCCGCTCCTTCCACCCTTACCGGCTCCATCGGTGTGATCGGCGGCAAGATAAACCTGAAGGGACTGTACGCCAAGGCGGGCCTGAAAAAAGAGCAGGTAGGAAGGGGAAAGCACTCCAACATGGGGACCGATTACGGACCGTACTCGCCCGAGCTTAGAAGCAAGGTCAAGACGGAGATGGACTCCGTGTATCAGAGCTTCGTGCAGAAGGCAGCGGACGGACGCAAAAAGGACTACGATGAGATTGAAAAGGCCGCACAGGGCCGTGTATGGACCGGGGCCCAGGCACTGGAGCACGGGCTGGTGGACGAGCTCGGCAGCCTGATCACCGCGATCGAAAGGGCCAAGGAAAGGGCGGGTATAGCCCCGGATAAAATGGTCCCCACCGCGGTCCTGCCCCGCATCAGAAAGCTGGGATTGCCCGTGCTGCCCTTTGCCGGATCGTCTTTCACCCAACTGGCTGTAGCAGCCTCAAAGATGGCCGTTTACGAGAGCCTGGCCAGGTCGCCCCTTCTTGCCATGATGCCCTATTACCTGCGCATAAGATAGCCGCGGACAACATACCCTGCGAAGTTGCAGGCAACATAATATAGCAAGACCCCTGGTTTCCCCGACTCTCGTAACTATACTCTGATTATAGACTTTAAAAACGAGGTGAAGGAAAATGGAATATAACATGCCGCTTTATCGCCCTCCCTCAGAGGCGGGGAGTCTTATTATCCAGGCGACCTATGGATGCTCGGCGAACACTTGCACCTTCTGCCTGATGTACAAGGGCAAGAGGTTCAAGATACGCCGGGTGGAAGAGGTCAAACAGGACATTGACTACTGTGCCCGTGCCTGGCCAAGGACCCGCCGGGTGTTCCTTGCTGACGGGGATGCACTGGTCATCCGGACCTCGCAGTTGCTGGAAATTCTTAATTACCTTTACGAAAAGTTTCCCCGCCTGGAAAGGGTCACCAGCTACGCCAACCCGCTGAACCTCATCGTAAAGAGCCAGGAGGAGCTCGATTCCATACGTAAGGCGGGCCTTACCATGCTCTATTACGGGGTCGAGTCCGGAGATGCCGACGTACTGGAGAAAGTAAGGAAAAAGGGAGACCCGGAGACCATGGTGGAAGGCGTGGACAAGGCCCACCGCGCCGGCTTTGATATATCCGTGACCGTCCTCCTCGGCCTGGCGGGAAGGAAAGGAAGCGACAGGCACGCCCGGCTGACCGCCAGGCTCTTAAACCGGCTTCAGCCCGAGTACATCGGCGCATTGACGCTGATGCTGGGGCCACTGGAAAAGGACTTTGCAGACTCCATGGGGCCCGGTTTCGAGTTCCCGGACAAAATGGAAACCTTGCAGGAGCTGCGGACCATGATCGAGGAGTTCGAGCTCGAAAACTCGGTCTTCAGGACCAACCACGCCAGCAACTGGCTTCCCTTAAAAGGAGTCTTGAACCGGGACAGGGACAGCCTTATAAAGATCATTGATGAAGCACTCTATAATCCGGATTCGCCACTGCTTCGTCCCGCCGAGCTTCGGGGGCTTTAAAAAAGCTTGATCCGGGAGGCTTGAGATTGTAAATTGAACCGTCGGGCGTTTCTCAGGAAGCCCGGCAGAGGCTGGGACAAAAGAACATGAAAAAATACCTGGATGCCGCGATCGACGCAGCCCGGATAGCGGGCCGTATCCAGCTCGAAGGCTGGGGCAAAAAACACGACATAGAGCACAAAGGCGTGGCCAACCTGGTCACCGACGTTGATCTCCGCTGTGAAAATGCGGTCATTGAAAGTATTCGCGGACAGTTTCCAGGCCATACTTTTCTGGCGGAAGAAGGGGGAGAAAGCAACCCCGGAGCAGACCACGTATGGATCATTGATCCCCTGGACGGGACCACTAACTACGCCCACGACTATCCCCGCTTCTGCGTTTCAATAGGACTGGCAATAAAGGGTGCGGTTGTAGTGGGAGCGGTCTACAGCGCTGTAACCGACGAGCTGTTCACCGCGGTCCGGGGCGAAGGCGCGTTTTTAAACGGCAAGCCGATCCGGACCAGCGAAGTGGGTGAGGTGGAGAACTCTCTCATCTGCACCGGCTTTTCCTACGACAAGGAAAAAAGGATGAAAGAGGACATAGAGGCCTTTTTGAAAATACTGCCGGAAGCCCAGGCCATAAGGCGCGACGGGTGCGCGGCGCTGGACCTGTGTTACGTGGCCTGTGGAAGATTTGATGCATATTGGGAGTTGAGCCTGAGCCCCTGGGACGTGGCCGCCGGCATACTGATGATAGAGGAAGCGGGAGGAAAGGTCACCGACCTTAAAGGAGAGAAACCCGACTTGTGGGGAAAGGAGTTTTTAGGCTCCAACGAGTTCATACACGCACAGATGGTGGAGTTCTTCTCCAGGCAAGTGCAACAATGAACTAAAACTGAAAGGAGATTACGATGAGACTTACCCGAACAAGGATGAAAACAACCCGACTGTTTGCAATTATCGCCGCTTTCGCAATAGTGGTCGTTGTGGCATCAGCAGGACAAAGCCGGAGACAAGCCGCGCAAAAGCTCTCTCCGGACCACATTGACTCCGACGCCGGCACCGTCGGTCCCGAAGACGCGAAAGTGACTATAGTCGAGTTCTCCGATTACCAGTGCCCCTATTGCTCCCGAGCGGCCAAAGCCGTCGGCAACCTCCAGGAAGAACATCCTGATCAGGTCCGTATCATCTTCATGGACCGGCCACTCATCGCAAAAATGAAAGACGGGTTCTCCTTTCATCCCTGGGCATTGCCCGCTCACGAAGCTTCTGCAGAGGCCGCGGCACAGGGAGAGTTCAAGAAAATGAACGTATGGATATTCTCCAACCAGCGAAAGATTTTCTCTCTGCCCCGACCCAAGTCACAGGAAGACCTCAAAGCCGGCATTAAGAAAATAAAAGAAAAGCTGGTTAAAGGAGCAAAGGAGCTCGGGCTTGACCACGAAGAGATGCGGGCGGCCCTCGATGATAACCGGCATCAGAGCGTGATCATGAAAAGGGTCATGACGGCCCGGTCACTGAGCATTAACGGCACTCCCGCCATGTACGTAAATAACCAGTTCGTGGGATCGAACGTTAACAAAATAAAACAAATGGTGGAAGACGCACTGGACCAGGATAAATCTTCGGAAGAAAAACCCGGCAAGGACAATTCCGGCGAAGCCGAAAAAGAATAGGAACAGGGCCGGGCCGAGAAGACAACAAGGTAAAGAGGCTGCTTATCGCCGGCGGGTTTGCGACAAAGGAGGTTTAATGGAAGACCGGGTGGGTGAATCAGTTGTTCGGCTTAAGCAGGGAGACATCACGGAAGAAGAGGTTGACGCCATAGTTAACGCGGCCAACACCTCGCTGCTGGGCGGAGGCGGAGTGGACGGCGTCATTCACCGCGCCGGAGGGACACGGATACTGGAGGAGTGCAAAAAGCTCGGCGGCTGCAAGACGGGAGACGCCAAGATCACCGACGGCGGCGACCTTCCCGCCTCCCATGTGATCCATACCGTGGGTCCCATATGGCGCGGCGGCAGCGGCAACGAGGATTCCCGTCTGGAGTCAGCCTATAGAAGGAGCCTGGAGGTCGCCCTGGAGAACGGTCTTTCATCAGTGGCGTTTCCAAGCATATCCACCGGGGCCTACGGTTTCCCAATAGAGCGGGCCGCCTGCATCGCACTCCGGACCATTGCCGGTTTTATAAAAGAACATCCCGCCATAAAAGAGGTCAACATGGTTCTGTTCGGCAAGCGCGACCTGGAGGTTTATGAAAAAGCCTGGGAGGAAGTAAAGGCTGATGTCGGATGAGCTGTACAACAAGTTGAAACCGCTTCTGGGGCCGGACGAAGAGGCCGTCATCCTGATACGGCCGGACCCGGACTCGCTGGCAAGCGCGTGCGCGCTCCGAGACCTCTTCAAGAAGAACCACTCGGCGGCCACCATTGTCACTTACGAGCCCATCAAGCGCCTTGATAACCGGACCATGGTTAAGACCCTCCGCATCCCGGTGACTCCCTTAAAGGAGGTCAAGCTCAAGGACTTCACACGCTTTTGCATAGTGGACGGACAGCCCAACCAGTTCCCTGACGTCTCCATAGACAAGTGGGACGTGATCATTGACCATCATCCGCTAGTGTCCGGTTATGAAGCCGTTTTCTGCGACATCCGGCCGGAAATGGGCGCGACCGCCACCATAATGGCCGAGTACATGTTTAACGCCGAGTTCAAGATAGGACAGAAGCTGGCCACATCCTTGTGCTACGGCATCATCACCGACACCGACCGCTTTCAAAGGAACATGACCCAGGACGACGCACTGGCCTTCAGTTCCCTGTTTCCACATATCAGCTATAACCTGCTCAAGGTCATCGAGCAGACCGAAGTCCCCATGCGGCAGATACAGTTCATTGACACCGCCCTCCACCGGCTTCACGTCAAAAGCAGGCGGGCGGTGGTGCACATCGGAGCGCCCGAATCTGCGGACATCGCGGTCATCATCGCCGACTTCCTTCTCGGCGTCTCCGGTATCGAGTTCGTGGCCGTCTCCTGCATTGTGCCGGAAAAGCTGGTGGTCATCTTCCGATCGCGCAGCTCGAGGAGGGACGCGGGAAAGATAGCCAAGCTTCATTTCTCCAAGTTCGGAAGCGCCGGCGGACACAGCACTGCCGCTCGCGCGGAGATACGGCTTTCCGATCTGCCCAGGGAAGCCAAGGTCTACAGCCCCGAGTCCATAGAAGACTTCATAAGAAAACGGCTCAGCCGGCCGGGAAAGTCAGCGGGAAAGTAATGTCCATTCAAAGAGGCTCTTTACTTGTCCTTCTCTTGCTCAGCCTGATCTCGACGCCTTTGCAGGCTTCGCTTCGAAACCCGCCTCCATCGCCGGGGAGAATACAGGCAAAAAGCCTTATAAAGATCGGCTACACCTTTCAGGAAGAGGACGAAAGCACGGGCGTGGAAGGTGTGTCCCAGGCTGCGGTGCGCTGGGCTGGCCTTTCCGTCGAGGGCATGGTAAGCGACAACATAAGCTTCTACTTCGAGCTCGTTGCGGGAGCGGGCATTTACAACGATCCTGTTTACGAAGAAAGCGCGGACCTGGCTGCAGGACCCGCTGGCATGGGCAACACGGGGATTAGGCGCGCTGAAATAAGCATGGACGTTGATTCCTCTTCAGCCGATGTCCCTGCCGCCACCATAAGGGTCGGGACCTTTATGCCCGGATGGGGCCTCTACCAGGATATGCCCGCCTCCGAGTGGGACTTCATAGACCTGCCCCTCATCTACCGCCATGACTCCTTTCACGCTCTGGGCTGGCAGAACGCCGGCGTTGCAGTAGACCTCTATCCCCTGGGCTGGTCAGGTGAACCGCTTGCAGACATGGACGTCACCCTGACGGTCTTCGCAATAAACGGCTACTTCCCCCGCTCATTTGCAAACCAGCAGCCCGAGCTCGGCCAGGGTGAAAGAGAATCGAGCCTCGGCCTCGGCAGCCGCCTTGCAGTAAGCGCCCGCGGATGGCTCTTCTATGGAGGCTTCTACGAGGAGGGCTTCCACGAGGACCGCTACGGCGAGAAGGACCCGGAGAGCTATCGCTGCCGGGCTTATATCGCCGGTGTAAGGTACGGCGGAGAAAAGCTCTGGACGATTGCCGAATGGAGCGCCCTGAACCGGGATGACTACCAGCTAAAGCAAAACGGAGACCGGGCGGACAAACAAAGCGTATCTGCTCACCTGGCAGGCGGCTGGAGATTTACAAAATGCGCCGAGGCACTCGTCAGGTGGGACTGGATGGACCCCAATACCCTCAATCAAAGCTCGACCATCGAGCAAAGCAAAAACGACCAGGTCACCGCGTGGACAATGGGAGTGAACTGGTATGTAAACCCCCACATCGAACTCTTGCTGAACTACGTCGTGCTCCGCGAACAGGGCAAAAGGGTTGATGTAGATGCCGGCAGGACGGGAGGAGCCTATCGCGAGCGCGACAACAATTACTTCCGCGCGGAGATGCGGGTCAGGCTTTAACGGGATTAATGTAAGATGCTCATGTAAAAAGTCCGAGGCTACTCACCAGAATCTGTGGCTGAATAACAATCATGCAAGCCCTCTGCAATGAGTGTATTTCATCTCCTCCAAAAGGAATGACAGCCTTGGTTAAAGGGGCACGTCCTTGCGGGCGCTTGCAAGAATCAAACGATTCTGCTGGTGCTCAGTCAAGCGTTTCTCGTCGTATACAAGATAGATGTTTTTTGTGCGAGCGACGGAAGTCGCGGATGGGCGGCAAGATAGTCTTTCTTTTTGCGGCAAAGCCCGCACAGGCTTCGGAACTTGTCCTTCCGGCTTGGGAGAAGACTCCCGGAGCAGTACCTGCCGGTGGACCTTGTTTTCCCTCCTGTTGTTTATTCTCTCGACGCACATTGGCTGCCGATACAGGGCAAAGGGCACTTTTTGTATTTTATTTCAGCGGGTTACTTCAAAACAAGGAAAGGGGACACCCGTTGAAACGACCATGAGCTGTGAGTGTCGGGGCCGCCTTCGGCGGCTTTATTTCCGGCCGGTGATGGCAAGTTCGAGTGACAGTGGGTCTGCGTACTTGATGTCGGACCCAGCGGGCACTCCCCTGGCGAGCCTGGTTATTGAGATACGGGGGTTGACATTGGAGATGGTTTCCTCGAGGTAGGCTGCTGTTGCGTCTCCTTCGGACGAGGGGTTGGTGGCGATGATGATCTCTTGCAGGGCTTCGTTGTCGATTCTTTTAATGAGTTCTTCCATGCGGAGGCTTTCCGGTCCTTTGCCCGCGAGGGGCGACAGTGTTCCGCCGAGGACGTGGTATAGTCCTTTGTACTTGCCGGTCTTTTCCACTGCGTCCTGGTCCTGGGGGGTTTCCACCACCATGATGCCGTTCTGGTCGCGGTCTTCGTCCCTGCAGAAGCGGCAGGGCGAGCCGGTTGCGGGGGTCCCGCAAACCGGACAGGGCTTTACGTTTTCGCGCACCGCCAGTATGGACTTTGCCAGGTCTTCGGGAAAGCTTCCTTTTGCTTCCACCATAAAATAGGCCAGCCTGGCACCGCTTTTCCTGCCGATCCCCGGCAGGCCGGCGAGGAGCTTGATAAGCTCTTCTATGGGGCTGTCGGTCACGCAAAAAACCCCGGCAGGTTGAAACCGGTTATCTTTTTCATCTCTTCTTCCCTGCGGGCCCGTGCGTCCGCCAGGGCCTGGTTGACTCCCATGGTTACCAGGTTCTCCAGCATCTTCTTGTCGTCCATGGCAAGGAGCTCGGGGTCGATGGAAACAGAGTTGAGCTCGCCCTTGGCCGTGGCTTTTACCGTGACCATGCCGCCGCCGACTACAGCTTCAACCTCGATGCGGGCCATCGACTCCTCCATCTGTTTGACCTTCTCCTGAATCTGGCCTGCCATGTTCATAATCTGCGACATGTCCAGCTTGGAAAAATCAAAAGGAAAATCGCTCATGGTGCACCTCTTACTTTATCTTGACCTCTTCTATCTCGCCGCCCAGCTTGTCAAGGAGGGTCTGCACAACCGGGTCATCCATGGCCTCCTTGCGGAGCTTGCTTTCCTCTTCCATGGGGCTCGACTTCTTCGAGTTCTGCCGGGCCAGCGACTCGTTCTCCCTGATGATCAGCCTGTGCCCGTCACCGAAAAACCTCGAGATAAGCTCCTGGATAAGGGCGGCGTTGTCCTTGCTCTTTAACTGCTCGATAAACCACATGCCGGGCGCAAACCCGAGCCGCAGCTCCTTGCCCGCCTTGCCCTCGAACCGGCCTTGGGAAAGCCAGGCGAGGAGCTTATGGTTCTGGTCTCCCACGAAAGCCAGGAAGTCGTCCCACTCCGCGTCCGGGTCGAGATTACTTTCGCTTTTCTGCGCTTGCTCGGACTGCTTGGGAGACGGGTCGTGGAAAAGAGGAGCTGCGTCAGCATCCGTTTTATAGCCAGTACTTCCGGAAGGCGCTCCGCCCTGGCCGCTTTCAATGCTTCTCTCCAGTTGTTCAAGCCTTGCAATAAGCTCTGCCAGCGGCGTAACCCGGGGTGTGATGGCCATCTTGACCAAGGTTATCTCGAGCAACATCCGCGGCTGGCTGGAACGCGGCAGGTCTTCATCAAGCTTCGCCAGGTGGTCGAAAAGCCTCTCCAGGGTTTCCAGGCTTTGCTGGCTTGCCAGACCAGCCACCTTCTCCAGCTCGTTCTCGGTAAGGTCGGTGATGCGTGCGGGTTCCCGGGCCAGCTTGACCACTGCCAGGTTCCTGAACATACGCAAAAGCTCGCGGGCGAGCTGCTTGATGTCGTAGCCGGACTCGTCCGCTTTCTCGACCACCTCCAGGGCTGCCGCGGGATCATTGGTCAGGACGGCCTCTAATACGGCGAAGACCATGGTCCGGTCGACAACGCCGAGGATACGCAGGACCTCGTCCTCGGTCAGCCCCTCGGTGCCGAAGCTTACCAACTGGTCGAGAAGGCTCAGGGAATCGCGTACGCTGCCCTCGGCCTCCCTGCAGATGATGCGGATGTTGTCCTCGGAAAGGTCAATGCCTTCCTCCCGGCATATGCGGGCAAGATGTCCCGTCAAGGTGTCCATGCTCACCCGGTGAAAGTCATAGCGCTGGCACCGGGAAAGTATGGTCGGCAGGAGCTTTTTCGGCTCGGTGGTGGCGAAGATGAACACGATGTGGGGAGGAGGCTCCTCCAGCGTCTTTAAAAGCGCGTTGAAGGCCTCCTTGGTGAGCATGTGTATCTCGTCGATGATGTATATCTTGGTCCGGTGCGACGCGGGCGGATACCTCACTGTCTCGCGCAGGTCGCGGATGTTCTCGATTCCGCGGTTGGACGCTCCGTCAATCTCCAGCACGTCCACTGCGTTGTCGTTTGTGATGTCCACGCACGCGCTGCACTTTCCGCAGGGGCTTATGGTGGGCCCGTCCTGGTTCTGGCAGTTGAGCGCCTTGGCCAACACCCTTGCCAGGCTGGTCTTGCCCACACCGCGAGGGCCGGTAAAAAGGAAAGCGTGGGCCACCCGGTTTTGTAAGATGGCGTTTTTAATCGTCCGGACAATGGCGTCCTGCCCCAGGATTTCCTCGAACGTCTGGGGCCTCCATTTCCGGGCCAGAACCAGGTATGACACTTGTTCTCCTTAGTAAAAGAAAAGTCCTTGCGAAACTCTCCGAAGCGTTTCAGCTTATTCCTTCGGCCTGTTGTGGTTTCATTTCCTGCTACCGCTCTGTCAAGCGTTTTTTGTTGTTTCCAAGAAGAATGATTTTAGTGCGAGCGACTCTAGTCGCGGTATCAGTCGCTCGCACGGTATGCGTCATTTTAATCTTG
>CAYQTK010000083.1:0-16342 GCA_964420375.1 uncultured bacterium | reverse complement strand
CCGACATTAGCTGGCGGTCAAAGCACTAGCTTGTCAAGATTAAAATGACGCATAGTGTGCGAGCGACTGATATCGCGACTAAAAGCCGCTCGCACGAAGAAAATTCGTCTTGTAAGCGACGAAAGACACTGGACAGAGCACCAGTTGATTTTACGTGCCGCGATCCTGGCCGAAATGACTTTTTACGAGGGCATCAGGGTTCTTCGGGTTTTGTGGTACTTGCGATACCAACATGCTCTTTGATGCAAGGGAAACCTGCATTCAAAAGTGTGTTAGCGAGCTTCACGTCGCCCTTTGCGCCGGGCCGATCTTAATACCGTAGATGCTGAACTTGATGAGTTCAAACTCCACGCTGACAAATGTGGACAATGTTTGACAGGGAAGCCCGTTTTTTATACAATTTTATTATGAGCACAGGCAAGTCAGAGCCATTGGAAGGTAAAGAAGCGGCAGCGCCCCGCAAAAGCGACTTGACGCGGGAGCGAATCCTGCAAGCCGCGCGCAAGGTTTTTGCGGACAATTCCTACAAGGCGGCCAGCATCCGCATGATCGGCAAAACCGGGGGTTTTGACCACCCTTTGATCCACTACTACTTTCCCAGCAAGGCCGAGCTTTTTGAGGCTGTCATAGAGGACATCTGCGCGGAGTTCCACCAGGCTTACATCTCCTGGTTTGAAGGACTCGAAAGCCAGGTCCCGGCAAAAGCCCTGCCCGTTTTCATTGAGCGGCTTCTCGACTATAACCTGGAGAACCCCGAAGCCCTCCGGATGATCATGCAGAACGTGGGACAGATCGACCGGCTGGAAGAGATACCCGGCTATCAGCATATTCCCCGTATCCTGGAAAAAAACCGCATGGTCTTCGATGAAAAGGTCAATCACCAGGAATCGCCCGAAAAGTTGAGTATGTTCATTAACAGCTTCAACTCCCTGGTCATCTACTACCTGGGAGCCAACTCCTGCCAGGCGGAAGCCCTGGGCATGGACGCACAGAGCAACGAGTATAGGGAGTGGGTCAAAGACACTCTCCTTTATATCTTCCTGCCCCGCCTGGAAGACATGGTTTTCGGAGAGAAAACAAAGTCCGGCTCATCACAATAAGACGCCTTGTCCACTGATCCGTGTGAGCGGCTTCAGCCGCGATAAATGCGGCATATGTAAGTTTTCGGCCGGTAACATTACTTTCGCATTAATCAATAAGCTCCTCTCTCCTCCCCTTCGGCAAAAGGGTTGAGTGGGCAGTGGATGATGTGCATTTGCCCGACCTCCTCTGCTCGATTATCATTGTCATAAGGGCCAAAGTCTCTGCCTGGTTAAAGCGGAGGCGGGCCAGGTCTTATTAACGTCATGCCTGATAAATCTTTACGGAAGATAACGCTCCGCAAGCTTGTGAAGGACCAGCTCCGTCACCGGTTCGGCAGGAAAGTCCGCCGGCTCTCCGTGGAGGCGGGAACTCCCCCCCTCCTGATGCTGGAGGGATCAGCCGCTTGTAACCTGTCGTGCGCCAAGTGTGCACATAAAAGCGCTCCCCGCCAGAGGGGCAACATGGACCCCGAACTCGCCGGCTCCGTGATCGACCAGGCTGCCGGCATGGGCGCGAGGTGGGTGTGCCTGTCCATGCTGGGAGAGCCGCTTTTAAACCCGTGCCTGGAAGAGATCATAAGCCGGGCACGGCAGGCGAAGCTCAACACCTACATGGTGACTAACGGCATGCTATTGACCCCGGAAAGAACGGAGACACTTCTGGAAGCGGGGTTGGGTGGAGTTGTCGTATCCATTGACGGCTGGGACGCCGAGTCCTGGAAACAAAAGCAAGCGGGAATAGACCCGCAAGCTGTCATGCAGAACCTGGCAGCCTTCCAAAGGATAAAACAAAAACAAGACCCCCCTCCCGAGCTCGCCTCCATAAGCATTATAGACACCTCCTCCGTCCGCCATCTTAAACAAATGAAGAGATATCTGGCTCCCGCAACCGACCGGTGCGGCATCATACCCCTCATGGAATTCGGGATTCCCGGCTATCAAATAGAACCCCGGCTTGTTCCCGGCAGGAGCTCCTGGATGAGCACCCCCTGCCGGAACCTGTGGGACACAATCAACGTAGGATGGGACGGAAAAGTGACTGCCTGCTGCAACGACCACGGCTTCCTGCTCCACTACGGAGACGCCACCAAGGAGACCTTGCAATCAATCTGGAACAACAGCACCATGCAAACCTTTCGAAAACACCACCTGGAAAAGAAACTCGAACAAATGCCCATGTGCGGAGCCTGCACCCAGGACTTCGAGAAGTCCCTCCAAGTCGCCGTGTGGAGATATCGGTTTTCAAGGATGTAAAATAATAATGAGGCTCCTCACCAGAATCTGTGGGTGAATAACAATCATGCAAGCTCTCTACAATGAGTGTATTTCATCTCCTCCAAGAGGAATGACAGCCTTGGTTAAAGAAGCACGTCCTTGCCGGCGCTTGCAAAAATCAAAAGATTCTGCTAGTGCTCTGGCAAGCGTTTCTCGTCGCTTACAAGACAGATATTCTTCGTGCGAGCGACTTTTGGTCGTGACTTCCGTCGTTCGCACATTATGCGTCAATGTAAGCTTGACAAGACGCTAGTGCTCTGGTAAGCGTTTCTCGTCGCTTAAAAAATAATGAAAACGAACGAAGCACAAATATGACGGAAAGTGAAATGAATAAAAGCGAACACGAAACCAAACACTTCCACGCTCCTGCTTTCGAAGATATCAAGTCCGCTGCAAAACGCATATCGCCACACGCCCATCGGACACCGGTGCTGACCTGCGGGTCCATCAACGGGATGACGGGGGCCGAGCTTTTCTTCAAGTGCGAGAACTACCAGAAGGCGGGTTCTTTCAAGTTTCGGGGGGCGACCAATGCGGTCATGTTGTTGTCCGATGAAGAGGCTTCCAAGGGGGTTGCGACCCATTCCTCAGGCAACCACGCTCAGGCACTGGCACTGGCTGCTGGTGCCAGGGGACTGAAGGCCTACATAGTCATGCCCCGTACTGCTTCCGCGGTCAAGGTCAACGCGGTCAGGGGCTACGGCGGGGAGGTCATCTTTTGCGAGCCCGGCTTGCAGGCTCGGGAAGAGACCCTGGCGGATGTCGTCGAAAAAACCGGTGCTGCCTTTATTCATCCTTATAACGACCTTCGGATTATAACCGGGCAGGCGAGCGCGGGCATGGAGCTTATTGAAGACGTGCCCGGCCTGGACATGATAATCGCTCCGGTGGGGGGAGGCGGTCTTTTGAGCGGCACTGCCCTGTCCGCGCACTACCTGGCTCCCGGCATAAAAGTGATCGCGGCGGAGCCGGAAGGCGCGGACGACGCCTGCCGGTCTTTCCGCTCGGGCGAGCTTGTCCCTTCGGTAAACCCTTGCACCATCGCCGACGGTTTGCTGACCTCGCTGGGGGACATTACCTTTGACCTCGTCAGGGAGTACGTGCATGACATCCTTACGGTGAGCGAAGACAACATCATCGCCGCCATGAAGTGCATCTTTGAGCGGATGAAGATTGTTGTCGAGCCGTCCGCTGCCGTACCGCTGGGAAGCGTTCGCAAGCACAAGGATTTATTCACGGCAAAGCGGGTGGGGATCATCATCTCCGGCGGGAACGCGGACCTTTCCAAACTGCCGTGGTGTCAACAAACGGAAAAGAGAAATGGCTGATAAAGGCCCTCCCCAGAGCATTGACAAGATCGTCGAGCGGGTCCTCAAAAACTGGGGGCTCCAGCGCTCCGGCAAAGAGCAGCGGGTGTTCCAGGTGTGGAAGCAGGCCTTGGGCGAGCCTTTGTCGTCCAACCTTCGTCCCCTTTTCATCCACCAGGGAAGGCTGGCTGTCGGTGTCAGGGACAGCGCCTGGATGCAGGAGCTTCAGTTCATGAAAAAGGACATCAAAAAGAAGCTGAACCGCGAGCTGGGCTCTGAGACGGTCCGCGAGATACATCTCAAGATCAGCGCCTTTGACGAGTACACCAAAGAGCCTGAAGAAGAAAGGGCACAAGAGCTGTCTCTGCCGCCGGAGCTGGTAAAGGAGGCAGAGGACGCGGTCTCGGTCATACCGGACCCGCGGCTGCGGGAGCAAGTGCTGCATACCCTGCTGGCATCCGCGCGCAGGCGCCTGGCGGAAGAAGGCGAGATAAGCTGAAGGTTAATTGAGCACGGGTTTTCAAGCGCTCACATCTGGTCGAGCCACACTGGCTCCTTGTCGAGTTGGTCCCGGATAAAAGACTCCATGCTGGAGAGGACGTTAGAATCTATGTCCACAAACTCGACCCCCATGCCGGGAAGGCTGGCTTTTTTGCGATAAGTCTCGTACTCGTTGGTCCAGGCCACCCGGGCGGTGGCCTCTACCGAAAGGTTGATGTCGGGTATCCGGAAGCTGAGGTCCAGGTGTTCTCCTTCAGCCATGGGGTTTATGGTCCGGATAAAAGCGCCGCCCAAAGAAAGGTTCGAGGTATAGCTGGAGATGTTGGACTCGCCCGCCTGGTAATCCACCGGCAGAGATTTCAAAAGCCGGGGATACTTGCGGGTGTTCTCGCCGCCGTAATAGAAGACCTGGTTCACCCGGAACAAAATCTCGTCCACCAGCGCAGTCTTGGTTATGTAACCCAAAGCGCCCAGCTCTTTTAAGCGGTTTATCTCTTTCTGGCTTTTGAAAATGCCGGTGACAACCAGGACCTTCCTGGAGATGGGGTCCTTGTAAGGCTCGAGACGCTCGAGGATTTCAAAACCGGTCATCCGGGGCATTAACAGGTCGATGATGTAAAGATCAAAGCCTTCGGGGTCTTCACAAATGGTTGTCCACGCTTCCGCACCGTCGGAAGCCGTTACTACATCGAAGTCCGCCTCTGTAAGGACGTCTTGAAGCATGATGCGCATGGGCAGGGTATCGTCGGCCACCAGGATTCTCTTTCTGTCGTTCGACATTTCTTTGGTTTCACTCCTTGATTATTCCGTCCTCCCGTGCTGCACCAAGATGGGGTACTTTTTCTCTTTAGCGATTGGTAAGTATTTACGAATTTTTCAGCTTATGAACTTCTCTTCTCGTCCATCCCCTTCATTAAAATATTATAATCGTTTTTTCACGGCTTCGTCAAGCAAAAAGTCAAACTTCGAAAATTTTATGCCAAGCCAGTTAACAAAATCGGTTAAAAAGCAGAAGAAGTTGCCTGTTTTATAAAAATTTGAGCCGAGAAATTAAGGAAAGCAAAATAAAGCAACCAGCCTCCAGCAGCGGCCTGGCGCTTCGCCCTAATGAGAACAAGCGGGTTTGTAGCATGCTTTTGTTGGCTTCCAATAACCGGATGTTGAGGTTACTATAATCCCATGACAAAGACAAACATGATGGCTCAAAAAAGGGCGGGCATAACCACCACCGTTCCCGTAGAAGTCCTCTTGGCTGCCGAGATTTTTCCGGTTGACCTTAACAACGTGTACATCACCTCTGCCGAGCGGGAGGACATGATAGCCCGCGCAGAGGAGCGAGGGTTCCCTCCCAACATCTGCACCTGGATCAAGGGCATCTACATGGCCGTTTCCCGCGCAGAGGTCGACTTTGTGGTCGGTGTGGTACGCGGCGATTGCTCGAGCACGGAAAAGCTCCTGGAGATATGGAACGATGAAGGCGTTCCCGCTGTTCCGTTCGCTTTTCCTGCTGCGCCCGATGCAAAAGCACTGGAAAGGGAGATAGAAGATTTTGCAAAGCGGGTGGGCACCGACCTTGCCGGGGCAGAGGAGTACCGGAAAAAGCTCGCTCCTCTCCGGTCTCTGCTGGCAAGGCTTGACGAGCTGACCTTTGTCGAAGGCAAGGTCTTCGGACACGAGAACCACCTGTGGCTGTTGAGCTCGAGCGACTTCGGCGGTTCTCCGCATCAATTCGAACAGAATCTGCGCGGGTTCATAAAGGAGGCGGAGAACCGTCCGGCACAGCTTCCCTCTCTTAGGCTGGGTTACGCCGGGGTCCCGCCGGTGCTTGACGACCTTTACAAGACGGTGGAGAACCTGGGAGCCAGAATAGTGTTCAACGAGGTGCAGCGTCAATTCTCCATGCCGGGCAGCTTCACCAGCCTTGCCGAGCAGTACTCGCACTACACCTATCCTTACGATACCTTCTACCGGCTTCGCGACATTAGCTCGGAGATAGACCGGCGGGGGCTTGACGGCATTATCCATTACTCGCAGACCTTCTGTCACCGCCAGCTCGAGTCCATGCTCTTTCGCAAGCACCTGCCCGTGCCCGTGCTGACGATTGAAGCAGACAAGCCCGGACCGGTCGCCGGATCGCTTAAAACGCGCCTGGAAGCCTTTTTGGAACAGCTTTCCGTTTAATGCCCTGGAAAGCCGCTACACTTTTTTCTATAATTGAAGTGAAGCCATGCAAAACGAATCCGCCGGTCCTGCATTTTCCGACACCCTCTCCCGGGCGCGGGAGCTGCTCGCAAAAAAGTTCGGCCACCAAGAGTTCCGCCCCGGCCAGGAAGAGTCCTTAAAGAGCGTCTTCCAGAACCGGAGCCTGCTTACGGTCATGCCCACCGGCAGCGGCAAGTCGCTTCTGTATCAGCTCCCCGCCTTGCTTGATGACGGCTTGACCATTGTGATCTCTCCGCTGATATCTCTTATGAAGGACCAGGTAGACGAGCTTAAAAATAAAGGCATACCCGCGACCTACATCAACTCGAGCCTCGGTATAAGCGCGCAGCGCTCCCGCCTTGAAGAGTGTTCGAGAGGCGATTACAAGCTGCTCTACATTGCTCCGGAGCGGTTTCGGAACTCCGTTTTCATGGACATGATCTCGCAGGTGCGGGTGTCCCGCATGGCGGTTGACGAGGCCCACTGCATCTCCGAGTGGGGTCACGACTTCCGTCCGGACTACCTCCGGCTGCGGGAATGCCGGGAAAAGCTGGGCCGTCCCCTGATCATCGCTTTGACCGCGACCGCTACTTTGCAAGTGCAGCAGGACATCATTGATTCTCTGGGTCTCGAGTCTTCCGAGGTTGACGTACACGTACACGGGTTCGACCGTCCCAACCTGTGGCTTGCGGTTTCTCATTTCGACGCGGAAGAAGAAAAGGACGGCTTCATTTTCGATTTTATTTCTCGCACCGAGGGCGCGGGCATCATTTACGCGGGCACTCGCCGGAAGGCTGACGATCTCGGCGCGCTTCTCCGGATGCGCGAGCCTTCCACTGTAGTGTATCACGCGGGCATGGAGCCGGAGCAGCGCTCCGAGGCACAGGTAAGGTTTTTAAAAGGCAACTCGAGGGTTGCGGTGGCAACCTCTGCATTCGGCATGGGCATCGACAAAACGGACATCCGTTTCATCATCCACTACAATTACCCCGGCTCAGTCGAGCAGTACTACCAGGAGATAGGCCGTGCCGGACGTGACGGCAAAGACTCCTCCTGCGTGCTCCTCTACTCTCCTTCGGACAGGTTTCTCCGGCAGTTCTTTGTAGACCTCAACTATCCGGACCGCGACGTCGTAAAGACGGTCTACGAGACTATATGGAACATTCCCGAAAACCCGGTAATGAAGACCTACCGCCAGATCGCAGACAGGTGTGAAGAGAAGATAAAGGACGGCCAGGTAGGCGCCGCGGTCAGGCTCCTGGACGGTGCGGGCGTGACGCGGGCTTTCGCAGGTGAGCCCCAGGTGGGCGTTACCTTGAAAAGCTCGGGGCCGGAGACGATTTCTAACGTGAAAGGCAAAAACCGCAAGCGGGTACTGGAAGCTATTTCCATGACCGCGGACCTCGCGAGCTCAGGCAGGTATGAACTCGGCCTGTACCAGCTCTCCCGGTCCTCCGGGCTTTCCGAAGAAAAGGTCAGGAATGCCCTCTCTCTTCTCGACCGCAACGGGCATATCATTTATGAGCCTCCCTTCCGCGGCAGGGGCATTGAAAAGCTTGCGGACAAGCCTCTCCCCTTTCACAAGCTGCACATCGACTGGGAAAAGCAAGAGACCCTCCGCGAGCAGGAGATGGAAAAGCTCCAGGCAATGGAAGACTATGCCTTGCGTGCGGACTGCCGCAGACAATACATCCTCCACTACTTCGGCGAGCACGACATCAAGGAATGCGGAAACTGCGACCTCTGCCTGCACGAAGCGCAGGCGCCCGAACCAAAAGATGACGTTCTCTCCTCCTGTTCACGAATTGCTCTGCCGGTGCTGGCGTGCATGAACGAGTTGCGCTTTCCTCTCGGCAAATACAAGCTAGCCGAGGTTGTCACCGGTTCGAAAAACAAGCAGATAATGGAGTGGAAGCTCTTTGACAACCCTTTTTACAACAGGGTCAACAGCAAACGAGACCAGGTAGTCAAGGTCATCAACCGGCTTTTGGAAGAGCGTTACTTGCAAACCGGCAGGGACCGGGAAAAGCCCACGTTGTCTCTTACTGCAAAAGGCAAAAGGGCGGCGGTAGACGTTCGGCCGGAGGATTTCCCGGTAGATGAACCGTCTCCTCAAAAGGACCGGGCGCCGGTAACAGCAAGTGTTCTCGGACTCCGGGAGGCGGCACTTTCCTGTATCTCCGCACTTGCGACTCCTTTGGGAGCGACCAAGGTAGCCGCGATTCTTACCGGCTCGCAGGCTTCCTGGCTCCGGGACGCCGGTCTTGCCGACCTGCCCGAGCACGGCAGCATAGACCTTCCCCGCGACAAGGTCCGGGACGAGCTCTACGCCATGGAGAAAGAAGGGCTGATCAGAAAGTACGGGTCGAGCAGGTATCCGGTGCTGGTGCTCACCAAAACGGGCGAGCAGGAGCTTATAAAGCTCCGGAACTCAACGGATGAGCCTGAAGAAAGCCGTGGAGATTCAAAGAATGTCGGGCACCCTTCTGCTCCGGAGCTTCCCGACCTGTCGCACCAGGCTGACGAGTCCCTGGCCGAGCTCATCCGGACCGACGCTGAACAGGCCAAGCAGATGCTTGCCTATCTTTCCCATCTCCACCCCCGGCTGCTGGCAGACAAGCTGGAGATGATTTACTCCAGATCGAAAGAGCAGCGGGAGCGGGCCCGGGCTGTATGGGCTGTTGGAGAACTCTGCTCGTTTTACGGGTTTGATTTTCTTTTGAGGTGCGCCGTCTCGGAGGAGGCCAACATCCGCCGGCTTTCGGCATCCGCGCTTGGAAAAGCAGTGAGTGCGGCCGTGCAGGACACCGGCAAGGTCCCCGCAGACCTGGAACGGGTCCGGGAGTCGCTCACGTCCCTTGCAGAAGACTCCGCAGCCCAGGTAAGACAGTATGCCAAGAAATCGCTGGCATGTTGTCCGGCCCGCCCTTCTGAAAAAGGCCCCTTATAAGGTCTCTGCAAAGTCTTTGATGGCCTTGCTTGTTCATGGGTACCCTCCAGGATAAACTTTTAGATACATGGAACAGCCGGGTCATGACAGAACAGAAGAAAGCGCAGAAAAAAGGCGATTTATAATTGCCGCAGCCGCGGTCTTTGTACTGGCTTTTGCCGTCCGCTTGACCTACCTGGCTTACATGCAGGACTCCCCCTACTATGACGTAAACTTGTGGAAGGGGACCGACTGTAAAGCCTTTCTTGAAAAGGCCGACGATATAGCTTCGGGCGACGTTATCGGAGAAGGCGTTTATTACCAGGCGCCTTTTTATCCTTACCTTATGGCTTTGCTGGTGAAGCTTTTCAGCGGCTCCATCATGGTGGGCCAGCGGCTTTTCCAGTTTTTGTTGGGATCAATAACCGCGGTAATGGCCTTGTACATGGGCTACCGGCTTCGGGGCCCGGGAGCAGGCATAATCGCGGGAGCAATGACTGCTCTGTACGGGCCCCTCATCTTCTATGAAGGCGCGTTCCTGCGGGCCGGGACCATAACCTTCTTAAACACCCTGCTTGTCCTGTTAATGTTCACAGGCCGATCTCGGTCCGGCGTGGCGAAAGGCGCGGCGGTAGGAGCGGTCTTCGGGATGTCCGTCCTCACCAAGCCCAACATAGCGATCATGCTCCCGGCTTTGGCTTACTGGCTGTGGGATGTGGGAAGGACGAAAGAATGCGCCAGCGTGGTTGTCCCAAACCAGCGCTTTCTTGTCCTGCTCCAGCTTGCGGGAGGGTTTCTGGCTGGGTTCCTGCTGGTCATGAGCCCGCTCTGGGTCCGGAACTACAAGGCGAACGCGGAAATCTTTTCCATAAGCCGGAGAGGGCCCCTCGAGTTCGTGGAAGGGAACTACCCCGGCTCGCCTGCCGCGGGATGGCGTCTGCCGGAGCCGGTCCACGAGATCACCACCGAAGAAAGCGGAAGCAAACTCCTGCCCGCGATTAAAAACACCCTCCTTTTATACAAAGACCGTCCCCTGGGTTTTGTTGAAAGGCAAGTGGACAAGACCCTGGCCTTTCTTTCCGGTTACGAGCCCCCCAACAACTTGAACTACTACGTAGAGAAAGAGTACGTGCCCCTGCTGCGGTTTTTTCCTGCGTGGCCGCACTTGCTGGCCGCGGCCGTACTCGGAATCGGGTTTGTGTGGAGAAAGAGAACCGAGGCTTTCGCGCTTTACTCTTATGTCATTCTTTACTCGCTTGTCACTATTGCTTTTTATGTCCTGGGCAGATTCCGCGTGCCCCTGGTGCCGGTGCTTTGCGTTTTCGCGGGCGCGGGGATTTGGGGGTTAGTCACACTAATTCGAGAAAAAAAATGGACTCGTGTCGGCCTTGCCGCGGCAGTGATGACAGGTGTCTTTTTACTGAGCTTTCCTTTCAACCGTACATTGCTGGGGCTTGCCGACCATTACAACCTGGTACGGTTTCATGCTATCCAAAAAGATCCCTACCAAGCGCACGAGTGGATTGACAACGGGTTGGGGGACTTGGAAAGCCGCTCGTCCGAGATGTCGGGGGGAGCGTATCACTATCACCGTGCTTTCTACATGTACATGGGCGGCAAGCCGCTGAAAACGGTGCTGGCGGAACTTGACCAGGCTCTTTCCATGACCCGTGACCCGCAGCTTCGCAGAGACATTGAGCGGCTTGTCCGGATATGCAAGAGGAGACAGGAAGGAAAAGACCCGCAATACATGGGCATAAGAGGCTTGTGGTGAAGGAAGAGAGAGTAAACACGTTCTGTAGCCTGGCTTACAGCCGAAAATGGACTTTTTTTCTGGCCATCACTCTGTTCGCCGCTGCAATACGTCTTTATCGGCTCGACCAGGGTTTATGGAACGACGAGATCATGTCCGCACTTCTTTTCTTCCACGCTCCGTGGAAGGACCTTGTCACAACCATGCCATTGCCCAACCACCATCCCCTCTACTCTTTGCTGGCCAAGCTCTGTCTGTTGATTTTCGGGGAAAAGGAATGGGCGTTGCGGATTCCGGCCTATATCGCCGGCAGCCTTACCCCCGGCCTTCTCTATCTTTTCGGCCGCCGTTTCCGGGACGCCGGGGAGGGGATTCTGGCCGGGGTTTTCATGAGCCTTGCTATGTGGCCGGTGTGGTGGAGCCAGGACGCCCGGGGGTATGCTTTCATGATCCTGTTCTCCCTGGCTGCCATCTATCTTTTCATGGTCATTTACGAGAAACCCGACTGGAGGGCTGCACTTGCATACGTGCTTTGCGCGGTGCTCGCAGTCTATTCCCACCTTTTCGCAGCCGCGGTCATTGGCTCTCACCTTGTCATCGCCCCGGCAATAATGTTGACAAAACCCGAAGACCGGCTCAACCAATGCCGTCTTCTTGCTGCTGTTTCTTTTACGGCCTTGGTGGTCTCTTTCCTCCTCTACCTGCCCATGCTGGACGATTTTTTCAAGTTCGTGCAGGAACAGGGGACCAATACCAGCGGCCGCGACATGACCTTTTCTTTCCTGGGCAAACTCGTAACAGCCTGGACCGCAGGCCGGGAAAGACTTTTGCTTTCCTTGCCGGTCCTCCTGCCCGCGGCAGCCGGACTTGTCGTCACTGTCCGCCAAAGGCCGCTTGTGGCCGCGCTCCTTGTATTGCCGCTGGTTGCCGGGGTTACGATCTCTTTTCTCACCGGTACGTTTGTCTTCCACCGCTTTTACAGTTACGGCATATGCGGCCTTTACCTGTTCTGCGCCGCAGGCATTGTTTTATTGTGGAAACCTAGAATGAGAGCCGTTCGGGCCGTGGCCATAGCTGCCGCCGTGGCCGTTACCGCTGTATTTGCTTACACCCTGGTAGATTACTACGGAAAACACAAGCAAGCGCTCCGGCCCGCATCGGAATGGACCCGCGAACGCCATCCTCATAAAGAAGTTATAGCGCTTGGCCTGGTGAGCAGGGTGTATTTTTATTATGACCGTGACGCCGGCAGGGTCGACATGGACCGAAGCCTTTCAGAGGATGATGTTAAAGACAGCATTGTAGTGACTTCCTTTCCGTGGTCGATCTCGGAGCATAACCGAAAGGTGTTAAGCTCGAGCTGTCGGCAAACCAGGTTTTTTTCTTCTGCCGGCTCCCCTGAGCTTGACGTCCGGGTTTATGAGTGCGAGTAATTTCACTCCATATTTCAGCGAGTTGAACGCACGTTGCATTTTTGCGAAGGATTTTGTTGACACGGTTATCGCGGAGGATTAAAATAGCAAACATGATTATAACCAAATTAGGAGGAAGTACTAATGAGCGATGAAATCAGGCAGGCGATCCAGGAGTTAATGGAGAAGAACAGCGGCAAGGGCAAAAAGAAGGCCTATCCCAAAGACATAGTCAAGGCCCTTTCCGATAGCTACAACCGGAAAGAGGTCAAACAAGAGATACAGAACATGCTGAACGACGGCAGTCTTTCTTACTGGTCAAGCGGCAGCACGACCTATGTCATGCTTCCCAAGGACTTCGAGGAACTCTCCCATAAAGAAGAAGGCACGGAATAAATTTACTGTTCATATTCGGCCTGTCTTGTCCCGGGCCTTTTAAAGCCCGGGACAGGGTAGTACGAGGTCTTTGCAAGACTCTTTTCATTTCATGATAAATATTTCTCCTTCCGTAATTATGAACCCTCTGTCCGTCTTCCGAAGTCACTCTCCCGGGCATAAACCAGGCATCTTCTCAGGAACTGCTCGGAATCGGGCAAGTCTATATCGGAATTTTGCAGCGCCTTCCTGGTTGCTTCCACCGAGTAGCGCGGGTTCTGCTCCCAGATGTAGGGCTCGAAAGCGCGGAAGATGCCGGTTGATTTCTCGTAGAAATCTCTCTTAAAGGTCTTCAGTAAAGGCCTTACCACCAGCTTCCAGAAAGCCGGCGGAAGGATAAACACCTTTTTATCGAACTCTTCTCCCATGATCTTAATGAACTGTCCCAGTGATACGTCTCCCTCAGGTCCGGCTGCCAGGTGGAAGCACTGTCCCGCGTTTTCCGGCCTCGAGATGTGGAGAATGGATCGGGCGACGAAATCTACGGGCACCAAGTCCAGGCGGGTAGACGGCAGGGCGGAGATTACCGGGAACCTCCACTTGGCGAAAAGCTTTACCATGGGATAGATAACGTTCCGCGGCCTGGCCTCGCCGTTCTCTGAAAAGCCGAGAACTATGGAAGGCCGGAAGATAATCGCGGGAAGAGAATGAAGCCGGGAACGGACCGCTTGTTCAGCCTCGAACTTGGTCTGCTCGTAGGTGTTCTTGAACCCGCAGCCGTTTAACAAAGCGTACTCAGGTGAAACACCACTCCGCCGTCCGGCAACAAAAGCGGTGCTGACATAGTCAAGATGGGAAAACTTCGGGTTCCTCTCCACGCACTTCTCGGTAAGGTCAAGGATATTCCTGGTGCCGCCGGTATTAATGGAGCGGATTTTCTCCACCGGCTGGTTGAAGCGCACATCTGCAGCGGAGTGGATGATGTTGGTTATTTCGTTTGTAAGCCTTTCGTAAAGCTCATCTTCCATACCCATTCGCGGCTCGCGAATGTCTCCTTCCACCAGTTCCAGGTCCGCAGGTGATTTTTCCAGGCCGAGCTCGGAAAGTATCTGTAAGAATCTTTCGGAAGCAGACTGCCTGCCGGTATTTCGCATGAAACAGTAAATTTTGTTATCAGGGTTCTCTGCGAGAAGTCGCAGAAGCTCCTGCCCCAGAAATCCGCTCACTCCGGTCAGAAAACAGCATCGGTCCATGTTTCTCTCCTTCCTGAAAAAAGTATGCGACTATCCCCCTTATGGGGAGCTTTGCTGCCCGCATAATAAATGTGGTTATTTCCGGCGTATGCTCTAAGCCTGAGCACCTCCGATCCCCTTTCCCAATCATCGGAGGAGCCCGCTTAAAAGCCGGGGCCGATGTATAAGGCCCGGCTTTTTACATCCTCTTATGATATCCTACAATGGAACGTGAAAAAAGGGATGGAAGTAAATAAGAATAAAAGCGAGCTCCGGGGACTGGTCAATTGTTCTATTCTTCTCTTGGCCGCTTTGATGCTGATATTTCGGCAGGACCTCTTTTCTGGAGGAGACCTTTTCTTCCGGATATTCCGGGACCCCAACCCCATCTTCGGCTTCTATCCCTGGTCGCGGTTCTCTATGCTCTGCTGGGAAGCGGGGATGTTCCCTTTGTGGAGCCCCTACACCCTGCTGGGGACCCCCTTTCTCGCACACTATCAGACATCGGTCTTTTCCGTGCTCTCTTATCCCCTGCTTATCGGATCATTCGAGAAAACCGTGGTTCCCTATCTCCTGGCAAGACTCCTGGTTGCCGGAGCGGGCGCATATCTTGTAGCCCGCAGGTTCGGCGCAAGCCGCGGCGGCAGGATTCTTGCCTCCATATGCTTCGGACTTACCGGCTACCTTGTCCAGTACGTAAACGACATCCACGTGGTGATAGACCTTCTCATCCCTTTCCTTGTGCTTTTCGGTGACCGCCTGGTTTGTGAACGACGAGTTTCCGATTTCCTTTTAACAATACTGGTCACAGTTCTGGTGCTTCTGGGAGGACAGCCCAGCGCAGCCTTTTTCACCCTTGCGCTGGGGTACGGCTACATGGTGTTCATGTGCGCTTCCAGAAAAGAGATCAAAAAAGGACTGGTTTTCTCGGCGGGCGCCATGTCGCTTTCCCTGCTTATATCCCTTCCCCAGGTGCTGGCTTTCCTGGAGTACCTGCCCCGCGCCTGGACCTTTCACGGACCGGGCTTCGGCAAGGCCGGACTATCCATTACCGGAATGGTCACCTGGATCGCGCCCGGATTTTTGGGCCCGCTCTCCAGGGCGTCCCAGGAGATTCCCCATATCATGATAGCCCCCTACATGGGCGCGGTGCCTGTAGTGCTCGCTCTATGCGCGCTTCTCCGTCCCTCTACCAAAAGAGACGTTTTTCTTTCAATTGTGGCCATCCTCTGCGTCGCCATCATGGCTGGCGTTCCTCCCCTTTCTTATTTAGCAGCCATTCCCGGACCGGACCGGCTGACCCATATCAAGTATCTGCAGCCGATTCTGGCTTTCGCCATAGCAGTGCTCGCGGCAAAAGGCCTGGACCGGGCATTACAAGGCGAGACCCGTATTCTCCTGCCGGCAAGCATTGTCCTCGCCGCCACTGTCGGCCTGGCATGGTTGCTTATGGGGCCTTTGTATCCCGCTTTTTTTTCCTTCATGGCGGGAGCCTTTCTAATCGTACTTGTTTTCCTGGCGGTGCTGTCCTTGTGCTTTCTCTTAAACGCGCGGATCATTAAAAATAGCCGATACAAAAGAGCCGGGCGTGCCGCAGTATTCTGCACCGTAGCGCTCGTCTGGATCGAACTCGTCGCAGCATCGGCAGTCAACCATGCTCACATGTTCCGGGACCTTGCCGAGCACGACTTCGAAAAGTATAAACGGATTGCCGACGAACATCCGCTTTCCCGCATGTCCGTTCGTCCAGAGGTCTTTTACGCCAATGCCGGTCTTATTCCGCCGGTGTTCGACCTGGGCATCTCCGACGTGGTGTTTGTCAAAGAAAGCAAGAAGCTTTTCGTGGCTGCTGCCGGATACGACCGGCAAGAATTTCTGCGCGAGTTTATGCGCTATCACTCCTTCGAGCTTCCCTTTCGGCCCGGCAGGCCCGGGCTCGCACGTATGATGGGAGTCCGCTATTATCTCTCCCGGTCAGCGCTTCCGCCAAACCGGTCCATAGACCACATACTCGGCAAAGCAAAGATAACGGCCCCCGACGCCGACCACTACGGCAGAGGGGCGGTTGCCCTCCATGAGGACTACAGGAAAGCGATCTTCGCCCATCCGCCTTGTTGCATCTCAATTCCCGTCTTTCAAAAAGAAAACCATGCTCGCTTGGCTTTCAAGTCCCTGGCAGGAATTGACCCCGATATCGCCACACGGCCGGGCGACGGAGCATGGTTCGCCGCTGTCGTTTCGAGAGCAGGAAAGCCGGCACTGCCATGGTCCAGA
>CAYQTK010000082.1:0-16453 GCA_964420375.1 uncultured bacterium | reverse complement strand
GCGGCGAAAATGTCGAGCCTAAAAATATGCGCTTATTTTGGGACTAGTTACGAGGCCTGAAAAGGTAGATTCCGGACTTTTTACATGAGCATCAAAGGATATAAGCACAAAAATGTTTTGGGAGGCAATGTGGTGGTTTCAGAAAGATTGATGCCAGCTTTTACAAGAGACTGTTCTCGACAACCACCGCTTTTGGGGACGGCAATATGGTCAGATACTCCTCATGCCGAAGATGACCCGGAGAGGCAGAACGCGTTTTATGAGGACCTCGTAGGCTGCCAGGGTCAGAACAAAGGCGATGAGGTCTATGATCAGGAACTGGAGCAGGGCGTGGGCCTGGATTTCTGCGAGGAGGAATGCCACAGCCGTGATAACGGTCTGGTGGAGCAGATACAGAGGTAGGACCGCTGGATTTGCGTAGCTGCGAAGCCCGTCCTCGAATTGGAGGTGGGTCCTGGCCAGCCCCCAGAAGGTCATCACCCACAGCCAGGCAAGAATCCCGCTTAAAAATTGCAATCTCCCCAAACCGGCAGTGTAGCCGGGCTCGGGAGAGGGACCCATGCCCTGCAAAGCGAAAAACATCGCTGTTGCTGCAAGAGCGGCTCCGCCGGCATATCTCCAGTACCTGTCAATCGCCTCCTGCAAACCGTGCCCGAGGTGCATAACATACCCGGCAGCGAAAAAGAAAAAGAAAAGCAGGACATCCGCCCAGTCATATATAAAGTGACGGGCCTCGGCAGGGAAAACGGGACGCAGGCCCGCGCAAATGGCCGCGGGGATGAGCGCTGTAGAAAATATCAGAGCACCGCGGCGGAAAGGAGTTGTCTCTAAAGATGCAAAGTTAAGTCTCCTGTTTTTTGTGACCGCGCGGAAAAAAGACAGTCCGATCATTGAGAACACGAACAGATATGCCAAAAACCACAAGTGACACCAGTCAAAGCGTTCTGCGAAGAAGGTGGGGAACCATTCGAAAAGACCGCCTTTGAACGTGCCCTCCTCCAGCGCGCCCAAGTAAACCTGCGGCGCGGCAAGCAAGGGAATGCCGAAAAAAAGCGGCACAAGAAGCCGCAGGCACCGCTCTTTTATATACTCTGCGTAAGACCGATGCGAAAGGGAATAAAAAGCCGCAGCACCGCAGAGGAAAAAGAAAAGCGGGAAAAACCACGGCTTTATAAAAAGCACAAAAGCGTAAAGCAGCCTGCTGGTCTGTTCGCTTTTTAAATGAAAAGCAAGCGGGGTGAAGACCATGGCGGTATGAAAGTCGAAAAGCAGAAGCACGGCTCCAATACGCAACCAGTCTATGTCAGGCCTTCTCGTGTTCATTCTCAATCCAAAATATAACTTATATCACTTTTGTCCAAAATATATTTTTATTTCACGCAAGGGCGCGAAGGCGCACAGTAAAAATATAACAAGATTGCACCCCTGCTGTATTTTACAGTACTCTATTCAAGGGGTGCTTTTCAAGGAACCCGAACTTCAAAAAACGCCGGCTTTTGCATATCAATACCGAGCATCTGTTTTCCGAGCTAGTGCTCTGTCAAATGCTTCTCGGGGGATAGAAGAGAATCGTGCGAGCGGCTGATACCGCGATGAAGAGAGTTTTGTCTGAACTTCCGCTTATGGCATTACTTTTACATAAATCAATATGATGGTGGGGAGATGGCATGGTTGGGTAACATCCAGGATGTGGCTTCGCCACCCCCGCAGTTTCGAGGACAAAACCGCGTGGGCCACCCTCCCTTAACTCCCCGCTCGCTTCAAGCTTTTCCACCGATGTTTTTTCTCTTTTCAATGCCGCCTTCGCTCTTGTCCCTGACTTCCTCATAATGATCTTGGATACGTTCAGATCAGTGTCCCCCAAAATCGGGCCGGCGCAACAGCCACCAAATACGTGGCACACCCCCTTTCGCTTGACTCCGTTGTCAAAGATATCGTATGGTTGACGATGGTCGGCTGCACATAATCACATCTCTGCGACGGCGCTATGAGTGAGGTGGTCTAAGACAAGGCGGTGTTATAAATAGTTCCCGTTTCGAAACGGAGGTTTAATTTACTTTTGCGGTGCTGTCTTGGAGTGCGGCAGCAAGCTGTCCGCTTTTTCCGCCGGGAAGCTTGCTTGTCGGAAATGCGCTCCACAAGAGGCTCGCAGTTTACGAGGCGCCTTTTCATAAGTTCCGGCAAGGCGGAACGCACAGGCAGGCGCACTCCCAAAACGGAGTTTTCGCAACAGGCACTAAATGCATGTACAGGCAAGGGGGATTTACTCCCTTGCCTATTTTCCATGAATGGAGGGTCAAGGATTGGACTCCAGGTACAAGCCGAACGAGACCGAGCCCAGGTGGCAGGAGTACTGGGAAAGCGAAAAAGTCTTCGAAACCGACATGGACAGTTCGAGGCCCAAGTATTACCTCCTGGAGATGTTTCCTTATCCCTCGGGCAAGCTCCACATGGGCCACGTGCGCAATTACTCCATCGGCGACGTGGTTGCCCGCTACAAGGTCATGCGCGGGTTTAACGTGCTTCATCCCATGGGGTGGGACTCGTTCGGCCTTCCCGCGGAGAACGCGGCCATCGAGAACCGGGTCCATCCCAACACCTGGACCCGGCAGAACATAGACTCGATGCGGGACCAGCTCAAGAGGATGGGCTACTCCTACGACTGGCGGCGCGAGTTCGCGACCTCGGACCCCTCTTACTACAAGTGGGAGCAGAAGATATTCGTGGAGATGTTCGAGAAGGGGCTGGTGGAAAAGCGCAAGGCGTGGGTCAACTGGTGTGACCGGTGCGGCACGGTGCTGGCCAACGAGCAGGTGGAGGACGGCTTTTGCTGGAGGCATTCGGACACCCGGGTCAGACAGGTCGAGCTTGCCCAGTGGTACTTCAAGATCACCGATTATGCTGAAGAGCTGCTCGATGCCACAGATGAGCTTCCCGGCTGGCCGGAGCACGTGCTTCTCATGCAGAAGAACTGGATCGGCAAGTCAGTGGGGTCCATGATCCATTTCAAGCTGGACAGGCCGGTTCCCGACCCGGACACAGGTGAAGACATCGACAGGCTGGTGGTTTACACCACCCGGCCGGACACGCTTTACGGCGCAACCTTCATGAGCCTGGCCGCGGAGCACCCGTTATGCGAGATACTGTCGAAGGGCACGGCGCAGGAGCAAGAGGTCCGGGAGTTCTGCGACCGGGTCCGCTCAGAGGACAAGATAAAGCGCTCCTCCGAGGACTATGTAAAGGAAGGGGTGTTTACGGGAGCATATTGCCTAAACCCCATGACCGGCAAGCGCATGCCGGTGTACGTGGCCAACTTCGTGCTCATGGAGTACGGCACGGGCGCGGTAATGGCCGTTCCCGCCCATGACCAGCGCGACTTCGAGTTTGCCCGGGCCTATGGGCTCGAGGTCCTGCCGGTGGTCGAGCCCTCGGAGGGAGAACCTCTGCAAGCAGACACCATGACCGAGGCATATGAAGGGCCGGGCATAATGAAGAACTCGGGCGAGTACGACGGCATGGACAGCGAGGAGTTCAAGCAAGCCATTACCGAACGTCTGGCAAAAGAGTATCGCGGGGGTCCTTCGGTCAACTACCGCATCCGCGACTGGCTCATCTCGCGGCAGCGTTTCTGGGGCGCTCCCATTCCCATAGTGTACTGCGACAGTTGCGGCATGGTGCCGGTCCCGGAGGACCGCCTTCCGGTGGAGCTTCCCGCCGAGGTCGAGTTCGAGGTCACCGGCGGCAGTCCGCTTCCAAGGCTCGACTGGTGGGTCCATGTTGACTGTCCGCGCTGCGGGGGACCGGCCCGCCGGGAGACCGACACCATGGACACGTTTGTGGAGTCCTCGTGGTACTACATGCGTTATGCATCGCCGTGGTGCGAGACCGGTCCGTTCGAGAGGTCAGAGGTTGACTACTGGCTGCCGGTGGACCAGTACATAGGCGGAGTCGAGCACGCTGTCCTCCATCTTCTCTACTCCCGGTTCTACACCAAGGTATTGCGCGACCTGGGCTATATCAGCTTCTCCGAGCCTTTCACCAGGCTGTTGACGCAGGGCATGGTAAGAAAGGAGTCTTACCGCTGCCCGGAGCACGGGTATTTATACCCGTCTGAAGTGGAGGACTTGAAGTGTCCGCACTGCGGAGTACAGGTGGAGACAGGCAGGTCGGAGAAGATGTCGAAGAGCAAGAGAAACATCGTGGACCCGGAGAACATGATTCAGAGGTTCGGTGCAGACACCGTGCGGCTGTATCTTCTTTTCGAGTCTCCGCCGGACAAGGACATTGTGTGGAGCGAAGACCGCATCCAGGGCATGTTCCGGTTTTTGAACCGGGTGTGGTCGCTGGGCTCGCGGTACATGGACGATTTCAAACAGGCTTCGCCCCGCGACATACCCGCGGGCGACATGTCCTTCACGGCTGAAGATGAGGCCGCCCTTTACCGCAAGGTCAACCAGGCGGTAAAAGACGTTACCGAGCGGGTTGACAGATGGACGTTCAACACTGCTATCGCGGCCATGATGGAGCTTTTCAACCTGATGTCCGAGTTTGATCCGGGCGAGGGAGACGACCGCCCCCGCCGGATAGGCCTTTTATGCTGGGCTTTCGAGCGGTTTGTGCTCATGCTGAACCCTTTCTGTCCCCATCTTGCAGAGGAACTGTGGCACGAGCTCGGATACCAAACCAGCACCTTCCGTCTTCCCTGGCCCTCCTATGACGCCAATGCGCTTGTCAAGGACACCTTCGAGCTGGTGCTCCAGGTCAACGGCAAGGTCCGGGCCCGGACCCAGGCGCCCGCGGATGCCGGCAAAGACGAACTCGAGAAGCTGGCCCTTTCCAACGAGCGGATCAAGTCTTACATTGAAGGACACGAGGTCCGCAAGGTGATCGTTGTCCCCCACAAGCTGGTCAACGTGGTTATCTGATGCAAGGACGCAGATGGAGATATTGAACTTCAACCGGGTTCCGCAGGGATTTCTCCGTGCATCCGCCGTTACCATAGGTAACTTCGACGGCGTGCATATCGGGCACCGGGCCATCATCAAGCAGGTTATGGAGTACGCCTCCGACCATAGTCTGCCGTCAGTGGTTATCACTTTCGATCCGCATCCCCGCGAGGTCATCTACAAGGGACAGGAGGTCCCCGCCATTGTTACCTTTACCGAGCGGGCCCGGCTTATCGAGGAGCTGGGGGTGGACTACCTTATCAAGGTTGACTTCACTCCCGGGTTCGCCTCTCAAGAGGCGGAGTGGTTCGTGGAAGAGGTCGTGTCCAAGCTGGCTCCCCGGCTGGTGGTGGTGGGCCACGATTTCCGGTTCGGGAAAGGACGCCGGGGAGACGCCGAGCTTCTCGAACACGTCGGCCGGCGCTTCGGCTTTTCCGTGGTATCGGTTCCCGCCATTAAGGTCCTGGGAAAGCCGGTGAGCTCGACCCGCATCCGGGGCCTTGTCCAGGCGGGCGAGATGAGCAGGGCGCACCTGCTTTTGGGCACGCCGTTCAACATCCGCGGCAAGGTCATCCACGGTCACGGCCGGGGCAAGGACGTGGGGTTTGCCACCGCCAACTTAAGCTGGGAGAACCGGCTTATCCCACCGGAAGGGGTTTACGCTGCGGTGGCCTGCTGGGACGACAACCGCTGTCCCGCAGTGGTCAACATCGGGGCCAATCCCACCTTCGGCGACCGGGCCGTATCCATCGAAGCCCACATCATGGGGTTTTCCGGGGACCTCTATGAACAGGAGATGCGGCTCGCGCTTTACCAGCGGATCAGGGGAGAGATAAAGTTCGACTCCGCCCGGCAACTGGCGCTCCAGATCGAGCAGGACGTGGAGAAGACCCGGCGGATACTCATCGAAGAGGCCGGCGAGGACCTCCTCGCAAATTTGCCTCACAGCCCCCCGGCGAACAAGAACGGCAGCTCATGAAACGCCGGCACTTCTGGTTCGGGGTTTTTATAAGCCTGGCCTTTATCGGCCTGGCCCTGTCGCAGATACAGGACTGGTCCAAGTTCGGGGAGGCCTTCTCCCGGGCATATCACTGGTACCTGGTCCCTATCATCGGCTCTTACTTCCTGGTCATCTTCCTGCGGGCACTGCGCTGGCGCTACATCCTTAACCAGACTGGCAGGGTGGGCATAAGGACCACGTTCAGCGCCATGCTTATCTGTTACATGGGTAACAACGTGTTTCCGCTCCGTGCCGGCGAGTTCATGCGGATTTTCCTGGTGGGCAAAAAGGAGGAGTCGGTATCCTACAGCGAGTCCATGGCCACCGTTGTGGTCGAGCGACTGTTCGATTTCCTGGTAATGTTGATCTTCCTGGCGATTGTGCTCATGTTCATCTCTTTTCCGGACAAGTACAAAAAGCTGGAGGGCCTGGTCCACAACTTCGGCACCGGAACACTTGCCGGTGCAGTGGCCATCCTGGTTTTCCTGCTGGTCCTCTACCTGCGCACTGAAAGCATAATTGCCGTTCTGGAGCGGGTGCTGCATATCCTTCCTGACCGCTTTAAAGAGAAGATACTGGCGGCGGTAAGGCGCTTTGCAGCCGGGCTGGTCATCATGGGCAGGCCGGGAGCTTTGTTCATGGTTCTTGTAGCCGGGATTTTCATCTGGAGCGTGAACATGCTTCCCATATTTTTCACCGGCCTGGCATTCGAGCTCGAGATCGGCGTGGTGGGAGGCCTGTTCCTCCTGGTGGTGGGAGCGGCGGCAGCGTCCATACCAGCGGCTCCCGGTTTCATCGGCGTGTTTCACTCCTTTAACCAACTGGGCCTCATCTACATCATGAGTGCCGCTTACAGCGTGGACGTATCCACTGAAAAGGCCCTGGCCTTTGCCACCATCCTCCATGCCTGTTACTACTTTCCGCTGATAGCGGCAGGGGCCTTTGCCGCCTGGGGTGAGGGGTACTCGCTGACCAGGCTCAGAAAAGAAGCCGAGCAGAGCGAAGAGACGATAGAAGTGTCGGAAACCGACATAAGAGAGCACTAAAAGGAGGCCAACAACAGATGGAAAAACCGGACAGAAGACGATTCATCGCCTGTTCAGCGGCTCTGGCCGGCACCGCGGCCCTCCCCGGGAAAGCTGCTGCAAAAAAGCTCGCTCCCGCCTATCCCATCCCGGACGAGCCGGTGACCAGTGACGACTGGAAGACCTTGAAGAACATGACCAGAAAGGTCATGGCCGGCAACCGCAGGAAAAGGGACGGCTACGTGTTCCATGTTCCCTCGGAGGGCAAGTACAACTCCCTGTTCGGCTGGGACTCGGGATGGCACGCCATCGCCATGACCCGGATAAACCCGGAAATCGCGGCCTCGGAGATCGAGTATTTGTTCTCCTTCCAGATAGAAGACACCGGCAGGGTCCCCCATGACACCGTGTTCGAGGAGTTCAACAAGAACCGGAAATGGTACTCCAAGATAGGCCTGTCCATGGGAAGGTCACAGTACGACGACCAGGGAAGAACGGCAATGATCGATCCCCCTTCCTATATCATTGCCATTGAAAAGATATTCGAAAAGACCGGTGACCGGAAGTGGCTCGACAGGCTCCTGCCCCGGGCGGAAAGATGCGTACACTACCTGACCCATGACCGGGACCTCTTCGGTGACGGGCTGGTGGCGGTGATCCATCCGTGGGAGACAGGCACCGACTCTTCGCCCGCTTATGACAAGCTGCTCAACCTGGACTTCAGGACGCCGCTGGGAGCGCCCGCCCGCGGCCTTCTTTATCACTATCTGCTCGATTACAACGCCGAGTTCGACTGGGACCTCGAGGTCGCCAAGCAAAAGAACCGGTTCGTGCTGGAGGACGCCTGTTTCAACTCCATCACCATGCGGGCGATACTCTCGGTGGCCCGCTTGTGCGAAGAGGCGGGCAGTCAGGAAAAAGCCGCGAAGTACCGCCAGAGGGCGCAGGCCATGATGGACGCCATGGACCGGATCAACTGGGTCGAATCCGAGGGCTGCTACTTCTCGCGTTACGATTACCAGGACCCACAACCGGCCATGCGCACGACCTGCGCGTCGCTCCTGCCGGTGTTCAGCGGGCTTACGGACAAGGACCGGGCAAGGAGAATCATCGAGGAGCACGCCCTTAACAAGGACGAGTTCTGGCTTAAGTACCTCTTTCCCTTCAGCGCCGCGGACGAGATGATGGACAAAATCTACCTGGAAGACCTGGTGCTCTGGCGCGGCCACTGCATCTGGATCAACATGAACTGGATGATGATGCATGGTCTTCTGAACTACGGTTACAAGGAACAGGCCCGCGAGCTGACCCGGAGGACCGCCAAAATGATCCGCCATGAAGGACTGTGGGAGTTCTACGACTACAGGAACGGGCAGGGCAAGGGACAGCCGCACTTTAACTGGCCCGGACTCGTGCTCGACATGATAGCAGTGACCTGGCCGGAAGCGGTTGCCAACTGACGCGAAAGAACTCTCGGGAAGAATAAAAACAATGATGAAAAAAGCTTTTCTGACCGTATTGGTCCTGGCTGCGGCCTTTTCTTTCTCCGGAAGCTCACAGGACCGCGCGGATTACCTCTCCCTGGCGATCAAGCTTGCCGAAACAGTCGAGCGGACCGCGCGTGACCCCCAGACCGGACTGTACGCAAGCAAGGTGGACACTCAACAAGGAAAGCCTTACCGCATCTCTACCACCCACCACGCGGGCTGGTATCTTCCCGGCCTGTGGATGCTTTATTGGAAGACCGGAGATGACAAGTACCTGAAGTGGATTGAAAGGCACAGCAACGCCCTCTGGAAGAAATCAACTGACCCGAACACCGGAATCCCCTGGGTGAAGTTCAACCTGGACACAAATAAAGCGGCAGGCCATGACATAAGCCACCGCATGCAGTACCAGGCAGCGGCGCTCAATAACTGGACGCCCTATATGCGCTCTTTGCGCTCGGCCAGGAAGTACCAGGTGGTCTCCGACAAGTCGGGCCATACCATGGTGCTGGTGAGCCTGGACAGCCGCAGGCTCGACCGGCCAATTGGAGCGCACTCGCCCGACTACTTCGGATGTATGGACCTGCGTATACCCTATGCGATGGGAGTTACCACCGGGGACCCTGCTCACTTCGACGTCATCAGCGCGGACTTCAAGGCACACGAGTTCCCCGCTCGAAAAACCACCGGACTGTGGACCGGCCTTATGATCGTGCCCCCCTTCGGGAACTTCAGGTCCACCCATACCTGGACCGCGTGCATTGCAGACAATACCTATGTCGGCATTATGTTCTACGATCTTACCGGCAGAAAAGAGTTTCTGGAAACGGTCAAAAAGCATACGCGGCTTTCCGTCAAATACGGCTACGACAAAAAGCGCCATTACTTCTACCATCGCGTCAGCACGTTGACAGGCATGGTGGTTGATGCGAGGCCCCGCTGGCACGCCAACTATGAGTGGGCGCTGACTTTGTACATCCTGCACGAGATGACCGGCGACCCCTCGTGGCTCGAGACAGCGGAGGAAAACTACAAGTTCCTCGTGGAAAATATAGACGACCCCGGCAATTACGCGGGGCGGGAAGGAGGCGACTGGAATGTTCCCCAACTGGCACTGCTCAGCCTGTTCAGATATCACCAGACCGGAGAGGCCCGCTACCTGAAGGACGCCCGCAAGGTGGCCGACTATCTTATCGAACATCGACTCCGCACCAGGGAAGGAAACCTCTATGTCGGCGACGACCGCTACATGGGCCTGCGCGATGCAGGCGACTTTATAGCCATGCTGGTGTGCCTGTCTGATAAATCCCTGCCGGTGATGTCCTCCCGCTACTTCCTGTATCCCGTTGGCATCCGGTCCCCCGTCTTCCCGGTATTCAAGGACGCCCGCGTAACCCGCTATTACACCCGCGATGACGGCGTGATCAAGGCCCGCATAAAAGGCGGCTCCGGAGCTGAGGACATCTATGTCATGGACCTCTCCGGAGATATCAAAAAGGTGAGGTTAAACGGCGAGCCGGTAAAGTGGAAAGAGAAAAAGGTTGCCGGCCACCGGTACGTGGTTGTTTCCCGGGTCGAACTGGGAGACGTAAGCATAGAGATACTCTCCGACTGAGTTCGGCGACTGCACGGCTGTTGTGCTGAAACTTTAAACAGGGACAGAAGATGAAGAGAATACTCATGATTGCAGCCATGGCCGCCCTGCTTCCGGGGCTTATGAGCGCGGCGCATGCTGCGGGCAGTGACAAGCGACCGGTTGATTGGGTTGATCCCCTGATTGGCACCGCTGACTCGAGATGGTTCTTCTTCTCATCAGCCTGCCGCCCTTTCGGCATGGTCAACCTGAGCCCGGACACCGGAGTAGGCGGAGCATGGGGCTCCGGATACCTCTACGGCCGGGAGTTCATCCACGGCATGAGCCACGTGCACGCCTGGCAGCTCGCGGCAGTGCCGGTCATGCCGGCCACCGGAGAGTTCAAGGGACACAAGGGCTCTGACGTGTACGGGTCCTCGTTCAGCCACCAGCGCGAGACCGTCCGGCCCGGCTATCACTCTGTCTTCCTCGAAGACTATAAAATCCGGGCGGAGCTGTCCTCTACCGACAGGGTCGGATTCCACCGCTATACCTTTCCCCAAGCAAAAAACGCTTATCTCATCTTCGACCTCTCTGCAAAACTGGGGCCCTCATCCATGGAGGATGCCCTGGCAAGAAAAGTAAGCGACACCGAGATCGAAGGATACGTGGTGAACAGCCCCACCCGCAGGCGGCCCAAGCCGACGCCCGTGTTCTTCGTGGCCCGGCTGAACAAGCCGTTCCAGGAGTTCGGCGGGTTCAAGGGATTACATGTGGAAAAGGGGATAAGCGAGATCAGGGGAAAGGGAAGCGGAGCATACCTTCGCTTTAAAACCTCTGCGGACGAGAAGCTCCTCCTCAAGGTGGCTGTCTCCTACTGCAGCATTGAACAGGCCCGGCTGAACATGGACGCCGAGCTCGGTCACTGGGACTTCGACCGGGTGGTCAGCGAATCCCGGGAGGTCTGGAACAGGTGGCTCTCCCGCATCGAAGTGGAAGGAGGCACTGACGATCAGAAGACCAGGTTCTACACCGACCTGTGGCACGCCCTGCTGGGAAGGCGAACAATAAGCGACGTTAACGGCAGGTATGCAGACATGACGGGCGACAAAAGGGCCATCCGGCAGATACCGCTGGACGAGACCGGCAAGCCGCTCTACCGCCACTACAACTCCGACGCCTTCTGGGGAGCGCAGTGGAGCATAAGCCTGTTGTGGTCCCTGGCATATCCCGACGTGATGAGCGGGTTCGTAAACTCCCTGGTAGACATGTACAAAGACGGAGGGCTGATTCCCCGAGGTCCTTCCGGAGGAAACTATACCTTTGTGATGACATCGGCAACGTCGACCCCCTTCATCGCCGCCGCATATCAGAAAGGCATCCGCGACTTCGACGTGGAAACCGCCTACCAGGGCATGAAAAAGAACCACCTTCCCGGCGGGCTGATGAGCAAGGCGGGATACGAGCATTCAAGCAGCCGCGGCGGAGGGATCGAGTACTACACGAAGCGCGGCTACGTGCCTGTCGGAATCATAGCCAACGCCTTTCACGTAAGCGGTGCAGGCCAGACCCTCGAGTACGCCTACCAGGACTGGTGCCTGGCACAGGCTGCAAAGGAGCTGGGATACAAAGAAGACCACCGGCGCTTCATGGACCGCTCCGGAAACTACCGGAACCTCTATGATGAGAAAACCGGGTATATGCGGCCCAGGACGCTTTTGGGCTCCTGGATTTTTCCTTTCAATCCGCGCTGGCGCTACGGGTGGGTCGAGTCAAATGCCATCCAGTCCACCTGGTTCGTGCCCCACGACGTGGCCGGCCTGATTGAACTCATCGGCGGCAGGGACAGGTTCAACTCCCGGCTGGTCGATCTGTTCCAAAAAGGCAGGGAGTACGGGTTTACAGCTTCGCACAACGATTACTCCACCGGCCTTAATTTCGGCAACCAGCCGGCCATGCAGGTGGCACATCTCTTCAACTACTCGGGCGCGCCCTGGCTGTCCCAGAAGTGGGTCAGGGAAGTGCACCAGGCAGCCTTCAGCAAAACAACGCCCCAAAGCGGCTACCCCGACGACGAAGACCAGGGGATCATCGGGGCCCTGTCGGCGCTCATGGCAATGGGGCTTTTCGACGTACAGGGCGGATGCAACGACCGACCCCACTGGCAGATCACCGCCCCCATCTTCGACCGGATAACCATACACCTCCATCCCCAATATTACCAAGGAGAGAAGTTTATTATAAAAACCCGCAACAACCGGCCCGGCAACGTCTACATCCAATCCGCAAAGCTCGACGGACGGAACCTGGACCAGGCCTGGTTTTACCACGACGAACTGGTCAAAGGCGGGGATCTCGAGCTCGTGCTGGGGCCAAAGCCGAACCGGCAATGGGGACAGGCCCCGCCGCCCTGATCAATTAATAAGGAGCGCCGCCATGTCGAGCCGCGGAGCAAGAACATCTGGAAAGATCCCCCTGACTCTTCAGGCCAGGATACTCTGCGGAGGAGTCAGGTATCAGCTTAGCTGGTTAGTGCTCGGTCTGGGCACGGTCTTTTTTTTCGTGTTCGCTTTTGACTCCACTTCGTTTTTTTATTTTCGAGGAGAGACGGAAACCACGAAAGGCACGGTGATTGACGTTAAAAGCACGGTTTTCGCTACCGGCTCTTTCGCGGAATTAAAAGGCGGGAGAGGGAAGGCCCTCTTTCGCTACTCCTACGAGTACCATGCCGCCGGCAGCTCATATAAAGGAGAGTCCCTGGCGCTTGCCGGCAAGGCGAATGTAGGCGACGTGGTTACTGTCGAGTATCCGCATCATAATCCGGCTGTGTCCCGCATCAAAGCCACGGCGCCGGAGTTAAGTATCCCGGCAACACTGCCGCTCGTGCTTATTATGGTTATCATACTGGTTTCTTTGTTTACCGTTATTTCCATGAGCAGGAAGAGAATTCGAGGATACCGACTCCTGAAGGGGGGAGTGGCCACTACAGGCAAAGCTGTTTCCAAGAAGCTCCTCTCCAAAAGCAGAGGAGCCGAATGGTGGGAAGTGACTTTCGAGTTTAGGGATGCTCACGGCGTGGAACACCAGATCAAAGACCGGCCCTATGTAACCGAGCGGGTCGAGACCGGAGACGAGCTTCAGCTTTTATATGATCCGCATTCCCCGGATAAAGCTTTTCTCGTTAAGAACTTTTCCGCACCTGTCCAAATAGAGGGGAATGGCGGCATCAAGTGGGGGAGCCGGCCCTTGAACCTGTTATCTCTCTTAATACCCGTTCTTTCTATTGTTTTTATGCTTGCCTCTATTTACTTCGAGCTTTCCGGGCTGGTATGATAACGGCCGCTATTTTTGAAAGAACTGATTTTAAAAGAATTTTCAAAAATTGTTTGACACGGCGGGAAAAATCGAGTATAATTAAAATTAGATTAGAATCGCCTTGGTTGCTAAAAAGCTTTTTGCTCTTCGCTGCTCGCAGATTATTATCACCCGCTCCTGCTCCTGCTCCTTAGCCTTCTTGACCATGGCCAGGGTGTTCGCGACTTAAACTAAGTCATCTGATTCATAAGCTGGGTGACGGACGTATGTATCAGGGACTTAGTACTTAGCGAGTGAGTTCTCGTGGAGTGTTTTGAGACGCGTCATATTATTTACGAGTCCAAGCACTCTAAGCACGTACTAGCGCTCTATCAAATGCTTCTCGGGGAATAGAAAAGAATCGTGCGAGCGGCTGATACCGCAATTTGCGTGGGCTCTGTTCCCCTTTTTTTGCGCGACAAAGCACTAGAGCGGACGGCCATATGAGGTCAATTATCGATACTTCCAGCCGCGATATATCACGTTCTTTATCTCCATCCCGGAGTGGGGGAAAAAGTGTTACAACCTTTTTCCCCGCAGTGCTCACATCTTTGATTCTTATAAATAAGAGCTTATTTATCAACTGGTTAGATACCGAAATCGTTCGGTGGTTACTTTTGGTTGTTTATATTACAGGCCAAAGGGAGGGACAGGCATGTTCAAGGTTGGCGATGTTGCGGTGTACCCGGCACACGGCGTAGGTGTGGTTGAAAACATCGAGGAGAAGGAGATTTCCGGAAATTCCCAGACTTTCTATGTACTGCGCCTCATTGATAATAACATAACCATCATGATACCGCAGGACAACGCCGGGACCGTCGGGCTCCGGGGGGTGATTCCCAAAAAGGACGTCAGCGAAGTTTATAAGATACTTCGCAGAAGACGTAACCGGAAAAGCACTCAGACATGGAACCGAAGGCACCGGCTTTACATGGACAAGATAAAAACCGGCTCCATTTTCGAGATCGCCGAGGTTATGAGAGAGCTGTATCTTTTGAAGCTGAACAAGGAACTGAGCTTCGGGGAGAGAAAAGTCCTTGACACGGCTCGAAACCTCTTGATTAAAGAGCTTTCCGTGGCAAAAAACTCCAAGGAAGAGCAGATCGAAAAGGAGATCGACAAAATTTTCGGCCGGGCTTAATGTTGTTTGAAATCAAATAATTAGCCTAATGAACTGTCTGGCGCATGACATGAAATGCCGGCCATGCTGGTTAAAACACGCTGAATCATTTGTCGCCGCCGGAAACATATCAGATAAGAAAAAAATATCAAAACAGCCTCCGCTGCGGGACTGTGAATATAAATTTATCTATGAACACTTTTAGTTAGACCTTTTATCCGCCTTCCTCCCCCGTTGCCTCGGAGACAAGAAAAACTAAAAAGCCAAAGGAATCATGTCCCTGCCATGAAAAAGGATGTAATCGGAATAGTAGGCGCGGGGATTGCCGGATGCAGACTGGCGTGGCTTCTGGCTTCCGAGTCCCGAAAAGTTTACTTGTTCGACCATCAAGCCCCCTGGGAGAAGCCCTGTGGAGGCGGACTGACCTTCAAAATCTTTCGTGAGTTTAGCGATTTAAATCGTGATACCATGGAAGGAGAAAACCATCGCAAGCTGGAGATGGTATTTCCATGGGGACGCAGGGTAAGGCTGAGCCTGTATCACGGCATCTTCACGATATCGCGGGAGGAACTCGGCAAAAGCCTGCTCGACAGGGCTGTTGGGGCGGGAGCGGATTTTCGAAGAGAAAAAGTGATAACGGTACATCAATCCGGAGAAGGATTTATTATTGAGACCGTTGCGGGAACTTACCAGGTTGATTTTCTAATCGGTGCAGACGGCGTGCGCAGCATTGTCCGGCAGACATTATCCCGCCCCCTTGACAGGGAAGACATGATTCTGGCTTACTATTCGCTGGTTTCTTCTCCCCCGGGCATGCCTCTTATCATTCGATTTTTCCATGATTTTCCCGGCTATGCCTGGATATTCCCCCGCCCTGGCCGGGCTTCGGTGGGGATTGCCTTGGAGGGCTCTTCCCGGGAGCGCTCCATCAAGCTGCTTGTCGAGTTCGTAAATGCCGAGTTTGTAAATTTCGGCTCATCACCACCGAAGATGGATAGTATAACTGCCTGCCTTATTCCCAACCTTAAGGCTGAAAGCTTGCAGGAGCAGAATGTTGCGGGTAAAAATTGGGCGCTGGCCGGCGATGCCGCAGGAGCGGCAGACCCGGTTACCGGCGAAGGAATTTATTATGCTTTTAAATCCGCGCATATTATCCATCGGGCTTTACAAGGCCGCAACCTGGAAGAGTATGGAAAAAGCTTTAAGAGAACAATCGGCACCGAGCTGGCCCAGGTATCGCCGCTTCGGGAAAAGTTCTATTCCGACAAAAGGTTAAGAGCTCTTGGCGTCCTTTTGGATTACAGTCCTTCGGTGAGAAAGCTGGCCCGCAAGCTTGTAAGCGGCTCGCAGAATTATGTGTCTCTTAAATCCCGCGTAAAAGAGGAAATTCCAACATACATAAAAGAGCTGCTTCTGTCTTTCCTCCTCTTTCAAAAAGGAGAAAGAAACAAAAAATCAGGAAGATAAACAAATTAAAATTTTGGTCGTCCGAATCCAAACGAGACAGATATCATACCGACTGAACCGAAAAAAAATTATGAGATCGAGTCAAAAGATTATGACTCTCATTGTGTCACTGATCCTTGTAGTTGTAGCTGCGGCGATCATGGTAGCTGCCGGAGTATTGACTGTCCATTATTTCAGACAAGAAGTAAAAGAGGCGAAACACAAGCATGAAGAGGCTAAACTGAAAGCCTTGATCATCGATATACAAAAGGCCAACAAACAGCTTGCCGAGGAGATCGAATTAAGAAAAAAAGCGAACAGGTCATATCATAACAAGTTGAAATCATTAGCTAGTGCCCTGTCAAAAGCTTTTTGGGGAATTGAAATTAATCGTGCTCAGTTAACCTTTAACGGATGTCATAAGGGCCAAACAGAGTGATACACTACACTAGTGCTTTGACCGCGTCTTTGTGTCGCGTCGCAGGTCAAATCTGGCGGCTAT
>CAYQTK010000081.1:0-16678 GCA_964420375.1 uncultured bacterium | reverse complement strand
ACTATGACGCATAGTCTGCGAGCGTCGGAAATCGCGACTGAATGTCGCTCGCACGAAGAAGATCGGTCTTGTAGGCGACGAAAAACACTTGACAGAGCGCCAGGCTGGTGGCTATACAGCGGGGAGGGCCGGACCTGTTCCGGGCTTTTCCCTTTCCCCGTTTGTCTGCGTGCCTGTCTGCCCTGTCTGCGTGTCCGCACAGGCAGGCTGGAAGCCCGGAGGCGATAAACTCATCATTGCGACATCAGCGAACCATACGATGAAAAAAAAGACTTTTTGCTTTGAAGGGCATATTTGCATTGCAGGTACCATTAAACCGGAAGAGCCACATTTGATTCCAAATCAAAAACAAATTCCGAATCCTTCTTCGCGCCGTGGCGTGATATGGCTTTCTGCTTTCGCTCCATGTTTTGGACAGCAATGATATGTTTCAGCCTTCCGTTCCCGAATGGGTATAGTTGTCCTTGACCCACTGCACCGCCTGGTCGCGGTCAGTTACCTTGCCTTCCAACTGCGCGTCTTCCAGCGCTTCAAGGATTTCCTTGAATAACGGGCCGGGCTGGAATCCCATCCGGATGAGGTCATTCCCGGTCAAAAGCCGGGGCGGCGTAAGCTTTTTTTCCTGTTTTCCAAACTCTTTGAGCTTCTTTTTGCAGTAGCGGTAGTTGGACAGGTCTCCGTGGGAGGCCAGGCAATCGAGGCGGTGGAGTTCGAGATGAAGGTCAAAGTCTTCCCTGCGCAAGAGTCTCTTCAGCTTGGCTTCCCTCATGTCCTGCACGTTCATGAAACGCATGTGGCTCCTTACCAGATCGGTCACCGTGCGGATGGTTTCATTGGAAAAGCGCAAGCGGTGGAGCATCTTCTCCGCCTTTTCCGCTCCTCTTTCAGTGTGTCCGTCAAACCTGATGCGGTCCTTCAGCTTATAGGTATCAGGCTTTCCCACGTCGTGGAGGAGGACCCCGAGTACGAATTCGGCCCTCTTGCTGTAAGGTCTTTTCATCTTCTCCAGCATGAGCAGGGTGTGCTCGTAAACGTCTCCTTCAGGATGGAACTCCGGAGGTTGTAAAACCCCCTTCATGTCCGCGACCTCGGGAAGGACAACATCGAGCAGGCCGTAGCGGTCCATCTCCCGGATGCCTTCTGCAGCATTGTCCAGAAGCAGCGCAGTGATCTCGTCTTTGATCCTTTCCGAGCTTACGTCCAGGATCATCGGTGCGTGGCGTATGATGGCTAGCCCCGTCTTCTTCTCGATGGGAAACCCGAACCGCGAAGAGAAGCGCACTGCGCGGAGCATGCGCAGCTTGTCCTCCATGAAGCGGGCTTCCGGGTCGCCGATGGCGCGGATGATGCCCGACTTGAGGTCCTTCCGGCCGCCCACGTAGTCGATGACCCTGTCTTCTATCGGATCGTAAAAAAGCCCGTTTATGGTAAAGTCGCGCCTCTTCGCGTCCGCCTTGGGGGTAGAAAAACGGACACCGTCGGGACGGCGGCCGTCCGAGTAGCCCCACTCCTCCCGGAAGGTGGCCACCTCGTAGCTCCTGCCCCGGAGCCTCACTATGATTACCCCGAAGTGAGCGCCCACCGACAGGGTCTTTCTGAAAAGACCCGTGACCTGTTCCGGTCGGGCGTCGGTGGCCACGTCATAGTCCTTGGGCCTTTTGCCCATAAGCATGTCGCGCACGCAGCCGCCCACCAGGTAGGCCTGGAACCCGTGTTTGCGAAGACGTTTTACAATTCGGACAGCTTGTGACTTCATTTCGTATTGTCCGGCCGGTCCTGGTAAAGGACTTTTTTCAGCTTCTCGATAAGCATAATCTCGGGCGGTGTAATGGCCACGTTGCGGTGGGAAGACTCCGCCCATTCCAGGATGAGTTCGAGGTGCACTCGAGTGATGCGGATTGTGCCCGTGTCTCGGGAGAGCTTTTGAGATACGATCTCCTCGTCAGGGAAGGTGGCCCTGCCGTCTCCCCAGTGGCCGGCACTCTCGGACAGGTCGGCAATCCAATGGCGGACCAGGTCTCTTTCCAGGGCGGACAGGTATATCTCCAACATTGCCGGGCCTCCTCTCTCCCGGAAAGGATAGCAGAAGCTCTGCCAAAGCACATATCAGGCAATGGCCCGGGGATGATACTGGTCGTACTGCTCCTTGAGGTTCTTGATGTCCACGTGGGTATAAATCTGGGTGCTGGAGATGTCAGCGTGCCCCAGCATGGCCTGCACCGACCTTAAGTCCGCTCCGCCTTCGAGAAGATGGGTGGCAAAGCTGTGCCGGAAGGTGTGGGGAGATATCTTCCCCTTGATGCCCGTAACCAGGGTATAGTGCTTGATCCTGTACCACACCGCCTGCCTGGTAATGGACTTGCCGCGCCTGGACAGGAAAAGCGCCGCGCCTCCGTTGCCCTTGGCAAACGTGTTGCGGCCCTTTTGGAGGTACTGCCGGATCCAGTGGGAAGCGTTCTCTCCCATGGGCACCAGCCGCTCCTTGTCGCCTTTGCCCACCACCCGGACAACGTCGGCCTGCAAGTCAACGTCGTTCATGGAAAGGTTGATGAGCTCGGTGACCCGAAGTCCCGCAGCATAGAGGAGTTCGAGCATGGCGCGGTCGCGCAGCCCTTCGGGTACTTCAGGATCCGGCGATTGGAGAAGCTTTTCCATTTCGTCCTTGGAGAGAACGTCGGGCAGGCACTTGGCCAGCTTGGGCCTGTCGAGGAGTTCGGTGGGGTCCTCCCTGATATGCTCTTCTTCGGCAAGGTAGCGGTAATATCCCCGCACCGCGGACATGGCACGCGCTACCGAGCGCGAAGAGATGCCCTCCTCCCGAAGCCGGCCCATGTAGGACCGCAGGTCTTCACGGGTGACACTCTCCGGAGAAGCACCGTCAAGCCACGAAAAAAAACGGCAGAGGTCATGGCTGTATGCCTCTACCGAGTTCCGTGACAGTCCCCGCTCCACCACCAGGTGGTCAAGGTACTCGTCGAGATAATCCATTTGTTCCGCCTCCGCATTCGCATTACTCGCATCAGAAAAATGAGCTTAAAAACAAATTAATCATACCAGGAAGGTTAGGAAAAGTCAAATTTACCATAACTGGGAGTCTGCTTGAAGAAGCCGGAAAGCCGTGCTGTTCCGTCAGTGCTCGTGGTCTTCTCCATCTCCATTGTGATGATGCTCGTGCCCGTGGTGATGTCCGTGGTCGTGATGATGGCGGCCATGGTCATGGCCGTGATGGTGGTCTTCGCCGTGGTTGTGGGGAATTCCGCGGACATGCTGGAGTATATGCTCGTGTCCGCCCTCTATCTCTTCCACCCAGCCCACATTGGCGTCGTCCTTGGAGTCAAGGCCCCTGATGTAGGGCTTCAGGTCCAGAAGCGGGGTCCCGTCATAGGCGTCAATGGACGAGGTATGGAGCGTGCCGCCCTCGATCCTGCGGAGCTTGACAACCGACAGGCCCACTGCATTGGGCCGCTGCGGTGCGCGGCTTGCAAAAAGCCCCACCTTTTTGCCCTTGGCCCAGGGAGGAGAAACCTTGTCGTGCCACTCCTCCTTCCCGGCTTGCATGTAAAAAAGAACGTAAATGTAGGTGAACTTATCCAACTCTTCCAGCGCTCCCTCATAGCCCGGGAAAAGCTCGATCGTGGATTGCCCCTCCTCCCGCTCCAGGGGCTGATAAGGCGCGAACCCACCCACTCGGTATGGCGTATGGATGACACCGATAGGCTTGAACACCACTTCCCTGATCACTGTTTCCAACTCTCCCATTTATCTCCCCTTTCCAATACTGCTCAATAGGTATAAAAAGTGACGGTCTTATTGCTTGATTCTACAATAACCTTCGGCAGTATGCTATGAACCCGAGAGTTCCGGAGGGGGTTTGCCTTTTTATCAGCTTGACACCCTGCCCTGCTGAAGTTAATATTTAGCTTGATGAACCTGGGATTCGGACACTTCGAGATACTGGTAATCCTTGTCATCGCCCTGGTGGTGATCGGGCCGAGAAAACTGCCCGAGATGCTTCGCAGTGCCGGCAAGCTCATGGGCCAGTTGAGAAGGGCCTCTGACGAGCTCCGAAACGAGATACTCTACAGCGACGAGTTCCGATCCATCCAGGACTCTATAAAAGACACCAAGGAGAACTTCACACCTCCGCCGGTGCCGCCTCCGCTCCGCACAAAGAAGCAAAAGGGCGGCCAGACCAGAGATACCGAAGAAACCGAGGAATCCTCGGCAACACCTGCTCCACTGCCTGACAACGACCGACAAGACTGCGCCTCCCTTGATCCGGACCGGCCCTCTTCGCCAGGAAAACCTGCTGACCACGACGAAAGCAGAAAAGCAGCAGACCAGGGTAAGAGTTCGGATGAACGCTGAAGAAAAAAAAACTTCTGACAAAGAAAAGCAGAAAGCGGACCGGGAAGAAGAGCTTGGCCCCAAGATGAGCTTTATCGAGCACCTGGAGGAACTCCGCTACCGGATCATCGTGAGCTTTATCACTTTTATCGCGGTTTTCGTGGTCATCTATGCTTCCCCTATAAAGGACACTGTTTCCTATTATTTCACCAGGCCGCTGGAAGAAGCACTGGAGGGGTTCGGCAAAATCCAGTACACCCACATGGCTGAAGGGTTCTTCTTCCAGCTCAAGATAGCCGCCCTTACCGCCCTGTTTGTGTCCCTGCCCATGATCTTCTACCAGTTCTGGGCGTTCGTGGCGCCGGGACTTTATAAGAAAGAAAGAATCTACATGGGACCGCTTATCCTCTCCTCGACCCTGTTCTTTGTGGGGGGAGCCGCTTTCTTTTTCCTGGTGGTTTTTCCAACTGTCTCCGAGTTCTTCACCGGGTTTGCAAGGCCGGAGAACGTGGAGTTCAACCCCAAGTACTCCGAGCTGTTCACCTTTGTTATGCTGCTAGTCATTGCCTTCGGGGTCGTCTTCGAGATGCCGCTGGTGGTCTTCGTACTGGCAAGGCTGCGCATAATCAGCGACAGGTTCCTCCGCAAGAACCGAAAGTACGCCCTTATCATCATTGTCGTACTGGGAGCATTCTTCACTCCGCCCGACGTGGTCTCTCAGATGTTCCTGGTGGTGCCCATGGTGGTCCTTTACGAGTTCTCTGTGCTGGTGGCCTGGATATTCGGACCCTCTAAAAAGCCCCGGGAAAAAACAGCAAGCGAAGCCGAGTCATAGCCCGGAGCAACTCCACAGCAGCTTCATATCCTCTATCAACATCGTCCTTAGAAGATATCTGTATTGACAAAGATACCAAGTGTCAGGAAAGGACCCGCGTCCGGCTTGAGCCTGGGGAACAAACATAATATAAAGGATGCGGCTGATATGTCGATTATAACTTGCCGGAGGTTTTTTTATGTATCCTCATCTTTCCGACGAGCACGAGGCTTTGCGCGAGCAGTTGCGGAGGTTTGTTGACCAGGAGATATTTCCCATTGCCGCGGACATCGACGAGATGCAGTCGTTTCCCATGGAGCAGTACAAGAAGATGGGCAGTCTCGGTTTCCTGGGTCCGTCGGCTTGCCCGGAGTATGGGGGCAGCGGCGCCGACCTTCTCACCACCGCGGTAATCAAGGAAGAGCTCGCGCGAGGTGCGCCCGGCCTTGCCATGAGCATCAACGTGTGTTCGCTGAACTTCGTCCACACCATCGAGCTTTCAAGGTCCTACTTTTACTGCACGGTCGGGCTTGCCCAGGCGGGAAAAGCATCGGCAGAGAAGCGGGCATGATCAAGCTGTTCGCGTCCCGCGCCGCGTCCAAGGCAGCGTCGGACGCAGTGCAGATTCACGGCGGCTACGGCTTTATCAAGGACTATAACGTGGAGCGCTACTTCCGGGACGCCAAGCTCGGCGAACTGGGCGGGGGAACCAGCGAGATACAGATCAGGCTGATCGCGCGCGACATACTCAAAAAAGGCATCTGATCCCCGCGCCCTCTCATGCGTTTTTCGTCGCTCGCACTAAAATTTACTTTTGCGGCGCTGTTTTGGCGGCAGCAAGCTGTCCGCTTTTTCCGCCGGGAAGCAAGCTTCCCGGAAATGCGCTCCACAAGAGGCTCACAGTTTACGAGGCGCCTTTTTGTAAGTTCCGGCAAGCCGGAACTTATGAAAGCGAAAGCAAGCTTTCCTGTCTGCCCTGTCTGCGTGTCCGCACAGGCAGGCGTGTCCGGCACAGGCAGGCGCATTCCAAAAACGGAGATTTCGCAACAGGCACTAAATAAATTCGCCTTGTGTTCGTATTGCTAGATAGAAGCCTGGAATCGGAGAACGAAATGAGTAAATCCGACGAGGAGTTGTTCTCGGGATATCTCGCAGGTGATATGGGATCGTTCGAGGAACTTGTCGATCGTTATCGCAAACCGCTTTTCACTGTGGTGATGAGAATGGTAGGCGACCGTCAGGAGGCGGAGGACATCTTCCAGGAGACGTTCATAAGGGTGATAAGAAACCGAGGCAGGTTCGATTCGGACCGGAGCTTTTCAAGCTGGGTTTTTTCCATAGCCGGCAATCTTGCCAGGGACCACCTGCGAAGAAGAAAGAGAAACCCGGTAAGCACGGCTGCCGATCCTCCCGAAGGCGCGGGCGGAGAAGACCCGGAAAGCAACACCATGAAAAGAGAGATAAAAAAAGAGGTGGACAAGGCCCTGGACAAGCTTTCCGCCGACCAGAAAGAGGTCTTCCTGTTGCGGGAGTATGGAGGGCTTTCTTTCAAGGAGATAGCGAAGATGAAAAAGACCAACTTAAACACCATCCTCAGCAGGATGCACCTGGCCATGAAAAAGATGGAACAGGAGCTGGGCTGGCTTGGGGAGGACATGAAATGAACTCCTTTTACGAGCACAGTTGCAAAGAAGTGGGGACTGGGGACCTCCTGCTTTTCGCTTACGGAGAAGCGGACGACGCCGGTGTACGCGAGCACGTGAAGACCTGCGGGGCTTGCCGGGCATACCTGGAGTCGATTGCAAAAGTGCGGGCATTGGCCCAAGAGGCCGGCGACTCCGCTTCCGAGGACACGGTGGCCTCGGTCCGGGAAGCTGCCGAAGCTAAGAGATCCCGCGGCTTTGCAGATATCATTGCCGGGATGTTCTCCAGGCCCCGGGTATTGGTGCCCCTCGCCGCTGCCCTGCTGCTGGCGATTACCCTGATAGCATACCAGGCGTCACGCCACACCGGTGCTCCCGCGGGGGAGGCCGGCCAGGCCAATGAAATGCCCGACTATATCGCCGGCGTGAGCTCGCAGCTATCCGAGCTGGAACAGATGATGAACCTCCAGGAAGCGCTGATGTTGGGGGGAGATACTGCAGGAGAAGGAGAAGAGATATATCGTGCAGCGAACACCTCCTCTACCGACCGGGACGGGGATGCCGCAAGCACTCGGGATGAAGTCCTCGACTACGTTTTCGTGGAATCTTCAGAAGTGGAGAGCATCGAGGTCTCCATGAACGAGCTGGAGTATGAAATGGGACTTAAAGAGTCTTACAAAAGCGGGCCCGGCGTTTCCCAAGGCTATTGAGCCGGGCGTTCAAAAACCTTTGACTGGAAAGGAGCGTATCAATGAAAAAGATCGGATGGATGATAGGGGGCATGGCCCTGATGGTGCTGGTTGTGGGAGGTTTCGCGTATCTCGGCAAGACAAGCTCGGACAAGTTGTCCTCGGAAGCTCCGATAGAAGAACAGGCTTACGAGAGCGGCTTTCAGGGTGATCTGCCTTTGCTGGCAGGGATGGAGACTCCCGGCAGGGGCCGGGGCGCAGGCAAAGGTTTGCATAACCGTCACCGGCAAAGAGACGAGTTCGGCCAGGCCGGCAAAGGCCGTCATCGCGGCGGCCACCTAGCTCGCGCCGGCGACCGCGGACCGAGAGAGAAAACGGGAAAGCCCGGCCGGAGAGGCCGTAGCGGCGACCGTGACCGGATGGGTCGGCCCGGCGAACCCGGACTCGGCGGACCCGGTGCCGGCATGCGGCCGGGCAGACACATGGAAAGGATTAAGCAGAGCGACCCCGAAAGGTATGAGCGGCTCGAGAAAATCCGCGACCTGGCAGAGGAGTACCGCACCACTGACAGCGAAAGCAGGAAGAAAGACATCGAGAAAGAGCTCCGGCCGCTGGTGGAGAAAGAACTCAAGGTCCAGCATGAGAACAACAAGGAAAGGATAGAGCGGCTCGAACAGAGGCTTAAAGAGATGAAGCGGGTCATGAAAGCCCGGGAGAAGAACTGGGACAAGGTCGTGAACTACACGGTAGAGGACATAACCGGCCAGAAAGAGTACCTGAAAGCCTGGCCCGGCTCCCGCATGCGCCACCGCCGCGGCGGGCCGCGCCGCTGATACCGGTATATTACCTGTCGCAAGGAGCGGAGGCTTTGCCCTTGCGCTCCTTGCGTCTTTCAAGAGTTCTGCTTATAAACAGGACCGCAATTGCCGCCAGAATCGCTGCCAAAGAAAAAGCCGTGCCCGTTTTGAGAAGTGGAGGCCGGAAGGCAAACACCACACGGCTTACGCCTTTATCAACCCTTGTTGCCCGCACCAGACCGTTCGCCTGCCATATCCTCGCCTGCTTCGAGTTTACCCGGGCCGTCCAGCCGGGATAGGACATGTCGTTCAAGACCAGCCACCCCGGTGCAGGCGCGCGGACCTTTACCACTACCCGGTTGGGGCTGTAGGAGATGATCCGGGCCTTCTTGAGACCATGTTCTCGCCCGCCGCTGGACTGGAAGGGATTACTTCCATCCTCCGTCTCGATCAGCACTTCTTTGCGAAAGTCTGTGCGAGGAAAGAGCCGGGCAAGCTCTTGCCAATCGCTGTAAGCTTTCGAGCCCTCTATCCAGTAAGCGCGCGGATGGAAACGGTTGAACTCGACCAGGGCAGTACCCTGGGAGCGGACCCGTAATGTAAAAACCCGCGGCAGGTCCCTCAGCATGTTGACCGGTACAATCGCGTACTTGACGTTGTAAAGGGGCAGGTCTGCAAAATGGAGTATCTCCGAGAACATACGGTTTTGCCTTTCGGTCGCGGTTACGTTCATGCCCTTGAAATACTCCAGGCCGAGGACCATTCCCAGGTTCGGTTTGCAGGTCCGGGTCTCCCATTTCCGGACGCGGGGAAGCTGGAAGCTTCGCGGAGCCGGTATGGCAGGGTCCCGCGCGATGCGGAAGCTTCCCAGTGCGTACTTGTCCAGGTAGCGGGGCTCCGGCGACCAGGCATCAGCAAGGCGGCTTGTCCACTTGCCGTGCCTGATGTTGCCGGCTATCGATTCATGCTCGATGATCTTCCTGCCCATGGTGATATCGGTTTTGTAAAGCCCGGGAGTTGCAGGCGCCAGCGCAGAGTTTGCCTGCCATAAGTCCAGGAACAGGAAAAGCGCGGGCAAAAGCCACATCCCTTGCCGGAGCGAGATCGGAGAGGCCAAAGATGCAAGCACAATAAAAGCCAAACCTCCTGCCAGCAATAACCGGAGAATGGAATGGTAAAGCTCTGAAGAAGCCTGCCGGGAAGAGACCTCCCATAAAAGTCCCTCCTCCAGAAGCGGCGCCAGCGCGGGAGCCAGAAGCTCGATAAAAAAAGCCCGGAACACGAAAAGCAACAATGCAATAAAAAGAAGTACTCCCCCGATCCCGAGCTTTCTCTTCCAGCTCGCCTCCTTCCGCCGGTAAACCAGGCAATCGGTGCCCATACCTACAAGCGCGGCCATTCCCAGGCTGGTCATGAGCAGGTACTTCTCCGGAAACCGGAGGATGGACATGCCGGGCACATGGTTGAAAAGGAAAGTGAAAAGCGGCGAGAACCTGCCGGTGGCCATAAGAAGAGAGCCGATGACAACGGCAATGAAGAACATGGCGCTCCGGCTTTTGCCCCTGTATCTGATGGCTGCTCCCGCCGCTATGACGGTCCATACTCCCATGTAGGGCGAGAGCGACAAAGGATACGGAAAACAGCGCTCGCCCAGGAAAGCTCCCCAGTAGGTCCGCTCCGGACAGACGTCGCCAAAAGGACGGACCAGCAGGAACTCGACAAGCCGAAGCGGATGAAAAGACCAGCAGCCCGCAGTGTCCATTCCAAAGCCCGCGGACCGGTAGCTCTGTTCAAGCACCGTGAAAGCGGGCAGAAGCTCGATGGCAGAAGCGGCGACAGCAAAGACCAGGAAGAGAGCCGGCCCCCCCATCAATTGTATAAAACCAGCATTTCTTCTTGCACCATGGAGTAACAAATACACCAGCACGCCGAAAACCAAAGAAAGCGCGAACCCTTGCGGGTCGCCTCCCACCAGGACCAGCCCGGAAAGGACGCCCGCTGCAGGACATAAGCTGAGCCGGTTCTGTTTGCGGGAATAAGACATGGCTGCCGCGGACAGGGGAAGGAGAGCAAACCCGCCCAACAGGTTTATGGCATAATGCTGGCCCACCAAGTAGCCGGAAAAGGCGTAGGCTATGCCCCCGGTCAAAGCACCTGCTTTTCGCAAGCCGAAAGAGCGGACAAAAAGGCCCATGCCGAAGCCGGCGACAATAAAATGGACAATCACGTAAGCCTTGATGGAAGCGCCCGCGGACAGCTTCAAGATATATGAAAGGACCCAGTTCAAAGGATAGAAAAGACCCGGGTAAATCGCCCCCGAAACCGGCGTGCCCATGCAGATATGAGGGTTCCAAAACGGAAGCTCTCCCGCAGCAGCCCAGGACCATAAAAGCCGCAAAGGATAAAACTCGTGAAAAACGTCCCGGAAAAGAAAGTCGTTTGAGAAGCAGTCAAAGAAGAAGAGCGGAACCATTACAACAAAAGCGGCCAGGAACCCCAGCCATGATCTTTCTATAAAGAAACCATAAAAGCGGGTCTTTGAGGTGTCCATGGAAGGCGGGTAGACGCGGTCCTAAAACAGGTCCAACTGCTCTGCAGCCGGTTTTTCCTTCTTCTGCCGCGGCTTCGACTCGACCCTTTCCAAGAGCCGCTCTTCGATCTGTCTCAAAAACGGCGATGCTTCCCTTTGGCCAGAGGCAGAGCCGATCTTTCTCTTTAAAGCGCGGGTAAGAAACAGCCGTTCTTTCGATCGGGTCATGCCCACGTAAAAAAGCCTGCGCTCCTCCTCCAGGTTGGACTCGTCGTCCTTTTTCCAGCGAAGCGGCAAGAAGCCGTCTTCGCAACCCGCAATGAAGACCACCCGGAACTCGAGACCCTTGGCAGCGTGCAGGGTAAGAAGCGAAACCCGCTCCGCCCGCGGGTCCCAGGTATCAACCTCGGCGCCCAGCGAAATCTCCGCCAAGAAGCCGGCGAGGTCCCGGCCGTACTTTTCTGCAATCGGCGAGAGCAGCTCCACTGCTTTGGCAATGGCCACAGCAGGGTCTTCATCATTGCTGTCCTGCCCCTCGGAAGCAAAAAGCCCGGGCTCTTCCTTTGCTTTCCGGGCTGCATGGACGAGCAGATCAACAACATCACTGCCGCCGGTTTCGCAACGGAGGAGTGCCATTAATCGCTGTACGACCGGCAAGTCCGAAAGCCGCTGGTGAGAGCGCTTCTGGAAAGGTATGCCCGACCGGGACAAGACCTCGATAAGCGGCCCCGCTTGCGCATCGGTGCGATAGAGGATTGCGAAGTCGGAGAAAGTAAAATTATTTTCGTCTCCCTCATCAGCCCTGCCGCTGTCAATGGAGAAGAAGCTGTGACCGCCCAGCATCCGTTCCAGGGAATGCACTATGAACTCGGCCTCGGCCCGCTCGGTGGCTGACTCGTGAATCACGATCCGGGAAGGGTCCTCCAGAACGGACTCCAACGAACGCTCCAGGCTGAGCTCCGACTCCGAGATCACCTGGAAGCCGGCGTCCAGGATGTTCCGGCTCGACCGGTAGTTGCGCATAAGCCTTACTATGTGCGCGTCCGGGAAGTCCTCCCGGAAGCGGAGGAAAAAGCGCACGTCAGAGCCCCGAAACCCGTAAACAGCCTGGTCCGGATCGCCGATAACGCAGATGTTGCCGCCGGGCGGACAAAGCCCCCGCACCAGCCGGTACTGAAGCTCGTCCACGTCCTGGTACTCGTCAACCGAAACCCACGAATATCTCTCCCGGTACGAGCTGCATATGCCCGGGTCCGACTCCAGAAGCCAGGCCGAAAGACCTGTCAGGTCCTCGAAGTCAACCAGGCCCCGCGACCGGAGCTCTCTCTCATAAAGCTCGTAAGCAGCGCGAAGTTCGTCATCACTGGAAAAAGACCCGCCAGTGCGCTTCATATGTGCTATACGGGAGACCAGCTTGCGGGCGCGGGTCTTGTTCCAGCCGCCTGCCTTGGCCAGAAGCTCTACCCTTTCCCGGTCGCCGGCCACAGTGAACCTGCGGGGAATGTCCAGCTTGTCGGCGTGCTCTCGCAGGATGGACAGGCCCAGGGAATGGAAGGTCAGGACCGGCACCTGCGATGATGTCTCGGGAAGCAGGGAATCCAGTCTCTCTTTCATCTCGAAGGCGGCCCGCCTGCTGAAGGTCAGCGCCAGGCAGGAGGACGGGTCAACACCTTTTTCCGCGACCAGGGCGGCGATGCGATGGGTGAGCGTCCTCGTCTTGCCGGTTCCCGGTCCGGCAACGATCAGCACCGGGCCTTCCAGGAGCCGGGCCGCACGCGCCTGGTCAGGATCGAGGCCCGCCAGTATGCCCCGGGTTTCTTCGGCCTCGGGCTGCGCTTGCCGGTTCTGCGAAGTGTTCTGCTTTTTTGCGGGACGGGTCTTTTGTTTTGGCTTTTGCTTTTTTGTTCTATCTTTGCTTTTAGTCTCCGATACCGGCTTTTCTTTCGACTTTTGGGGCGGCTCTTTCTGCGCGTCGGGAAGCTCGAAGAGGAGCCCCCCCGAGCTTTTACATTCGAGCTCGTCAGGTTCAAAAAGCCTTATCACCCCGTACTCGCCGTCGTAGCCCGGCTGCTTGATGACCTGGCCCTGCCGCATGCGGGAGACAGCCTCCGCGATCAGGCTCGAACCGTTTTTCCTGATGTCCTCCAACGGCGCGTGTTCGAGGATAAAAAGCTCCGGGCCGATCCTGGAGACCATGGCTTCGTAGGTTTTGCCGACCGCCTTGCTCTTGGAGCCGACCTTTAAGGTCTCGGAGATGATCTCGGCAAGGGGGATCAAGCTCCGGAATGGCGGAGCATTGGGGGGCTTTGATCCGTCGGGCCGGTCAGCCAGGGACTCGACCCGGTGCATCACTCCCACTGTCACCGGCTTGCCGCAGACCGGGCAGAGACCGTTCCTTTCCCTGGTTTCCGCGGGTTCCATGCAGACGTTACATTTGCGATGCCCGTCCAGGTGATACTTTCCTTCCTGGGGGAAGAACTCGACCGTGCCGCCATAGTCTTTGCCGGTCTGCAAGGCCTTTCGCATGGCGAAGTAGTCGAGCTCGCACTGAAAGACGCAGGCGTTCCTGCCCAGCTTGATTGGCGAGTGGGCGTCGGAGTTGGACACCAGGGAGAAGCGGTCGAGGCCCGACAGCCGCCAGTTCATGGCCGGGTCGGAAGAGAGCCCGGTCTCCAGCGCGAAGATATGCGAACAAAGCTCGCCGTAGCACTCCTCGATGGAGTCGAACCCCGACTTGGAGCCGAGGACGGAAAACCACGGCGTCCAGATATGAGCGGGGATCAAGTAGTTGTCGTCGCCCGACTCCAGGGTTATCTCCAACAGGTCTTGCGAGTCAAGGCCCAGGATGGGCCTGCCGTCGGAGTTGATGTTGCCGATCTTATCGAGGCGTTGCCGGAACTCTCCGGCAGAGGCAAGGTCGGGACAGACGATTACATGATGGACCTTGCGCGTGCAGTCGCCGCGCTTGTAGATGGTGGATATCTCCACCGTGAGCATGAACCGCACCGGAACGGAAGGAACATTACCGGCAGTCCTCCATACCTCCTCGGCGATGTCGTCCCGGAGACGGAAAAGACCCGGCTCCGCGGCCACAAGCTTGTCCCCTATCTCCGCGAACCACGCCGGGTGGGTGAAGTCGCCCGTGCCCACCACGGCAATCCCCTTTTTCGCAGCCCAAAGCGCCAGGTGCTCGAAGTCGCACTCCCGGCTCGTGGCACGCGAGTACCTGGAATGGATGTGAATGTCAGCGTAAAAGCTCATGGGTCCTCTTGGAAGGACATTTTATGTGGAGGTCCTTAAAGTGTCAAAGCGCGGCGCAGGCAGGAAGCCATGCGCAATTTTCAAGGACTGCATAGCTCATCAACTTTCTTTTTATAATCTTGGAAGTAACACTCGGAGCTATCATAATGTAGGATTTCATCCTCACTTTCAGTATTAGTACGTGTGGTACATTTACACTCCTTAGAACCTTTATATGTCATTTTTATCCGGCCATGCTTGTCCTGTTTGAAATCCAGATAATTAAGTTTTATAATCACTTGCCCCATATGGGCAATACCTCCAAGATTAGTAATTTCCTTGATATCATCATTATCAATATCCGCTATCCGGTAAGGGCCCCCGTCCCCTACATGTAGGCAAATTGGATAATAAACACTATGTCCCTCGTCCTTTGAGGTTTGATCTAGATGTATCATTCTTCCTTCATGGTTATAGACATCAACATAACCGCACTCCATGCCTTGTTCAAAATGGTGTTTGCGATAGCTGATCTTGTAAGGTTCCAAATCCGGGAAGATGCGACAGGAGTACTCGACTCCTTCCTTAAGGTCCTTTTGGTTATAGCATTCCGGGGATTCACGCCTCTTGGATTGCATGCCCAGTACGGATTGGATAAGACGGGCTTCTATGTAGGTTTCACCCACCGGCACAGGCTCTTTATGTTGCCTTGTTTCCTTGTAATATGTCAGTATAATCTCGGTGTATTTCATTGACTCCACCACAAATCCCCACATAAAAGATGCATTCGCCGCAAGGCCAGCCTTCTTGGAAGCTTGCAGGAGCATTTCCTTGGAAAATTCTTTGGGTTTTTTAGCAACGTCGCGATCAATAATTACGTAATGTTTTATTCCCACAGCCTCCAGTAAATCACTGGTGACCATTTTCATCCCCGCGCCCGGGAAAGACTTGTTGGAGTATTTAATAAGCGGCTTAACCCGGAAATAAGAGTCCAGAAAGACCGTATAATACTGGCTTGCTCGATTGTAACCCAGCTTTTCCGGCTCCATGTTTTTCATGAATTCTGAAGAGGTCTTAAGTTGTTTTGCATACCTGTTAAGCTCATGGAAACAGAACAGACCGGCTATTGCGTTGGCGGTTTTTTCGTCGAGTATATCAGAGGGTTGCCAAGGAATTCCTGCTCCGTGATGTTTCAATATCTCCCAGATCGCCTTCTGGGCGACGCTCATAGACTGGGCAGCAGCAAACAGATTTCTCATCCTGTATACCTCGTCGGAGGCTATCGAGAGGTTTTCGCTCCATTTTTTTCTTTTCAAGCCATCAAAGTACTCTCTTATATGCCTGGTAATGAGTGCCTTGTAGATTGTCTCCCGACGAGTGACAAGGTTCCCCTGTTCGTCCACCACTAAGGGCTGTCCGGAAAACCGGCTATTGTCCTTGATAAGCGGAGGCAGGTTAGACTGCACTACCGAGTAGGTGTTGCCGTTAACAACAATGTCGCGACCGTAGACTACAGGTTTAAAAACCTCGATCTCTGACGGGAAATTGCTTCTGTTTATCCTTTTTAAGTAATGGTTTTTATAAAGACCATCATAAGAGTCCCGGCGACCTAAAGCCTTAGTCCAAAGATCGCTCTCCGGTGCAAAAATGTTATCAACGATTTGATTTATACTACTGTCCACTTCTTCCGAATGATCGGCAGAAGACCCGCGGGAGCTCATGACCTCGGCAAAAAGACCGTCAACATGGTACTCGTCCCAGTACTTGTCAGGGCCGTAGGTTTCCATGCCCACGCTCCAGCCAATGAACTTCCTGCCCTTATCACTGGCGTCGAAATGGCCGTCCTCGGTGTATACTACCCATTCGTCCTTTTCAAAATGCACCAGGGTGCACAACAGGCGACCAGTGTCAACCCTCCAGAATTTTATGCCGTCCCCGCTCCCTGACGCAATGGTCTTCCCGTCCGGGCTGAAGGAGACGGAAGAGACTGGGCTGGAATGCCCTTCCATGGTGCGGATAAGCCTTCCTGTCTCTGCGTCCCACAGCTTGACGGTGTTGTCCCGGCTCCCTGACGCAATGGTCTTCCCGTCCGGGCTGAAGGAGACGGACAAGACCCAACCTTCATGCCCTTCCATGGTGCGGATGAGCCTTCCAGTCTCTGCGTCCCACAGCTTGACGGTGTCGTGCACGCTCCCTGACGCAATGGTCTTCCCGTCCGGGCTGAAGGAGACGGAATGGACTGAGCCGGAATGCCCCATGGTGCGGATGAGCCTTCCTTTCTCTGCGTCCCACAGCTTGACGGTTCTGTCTCCGCTCCCTGCCGCAATGGTCTTCCCGTCCGGGCTGAAGGAGGCGGAAACGACTCCTCCGGAATGCCCTTCCATGGTGCGGATGAGCCTTCCAGTCTCTGCGTCCCACAGCTTGACGGTGTTGTCCCCGCTCCCTGACGCAATAGTCTTCCCGTCCGGGCTGAAGGAGGCGGAAGAGACCCATTTGGAATGCCCTTCCATGGTGCGGATGAGCCTTCCTGTCTCTGCGTCCCACAGCTTGACGGTGTTGTCCCCGCTCCCTGACGCAATAGTCTTCCCGTCCGGGCTGAAGGAGGCGGAAGAGACCCA